>JARRJI010000204.1:0-13584 GCA_037379595.1 Acidobacteriota bacterium
GGCAGGCGATGAACGCACAATGGAGTGGGGATGCGATGGAATATTATCGAGGTCTGGCGGCGTTGAGGCTGGGGCGAAAGGCGGCCGCGCAGCACTTCTTTGACCACCTGATCGCGAGAGGCGAAAAGCTGTTGGCCGGAAGCCCTGAGTCCGCGTTTTTCGCGAAGTTCAGTCAGGGTCAATCCGACCGCGACCGGCTTGCTGACGCCCACTACCTGATCGGCCTGGGAAACCTTGGAAAAGGTGAAGCGGCCAAGGCTCAAAAAGAGTTCCAGGAAGCAGTCAAATTGGACGTTGGCCATCTGGGCGCCGCGAGCGCCCAGGCCATGGCTCCCGCCGGCGAGGAGCTTGACTCATCCCGTTGAGGCTTGCGGGGAAAATCCCCCGCTCCAAACTCAACTGGCGCCCCTCGCGCAAATTCCGTCACGCCCGCGAATGGCTTTCCGCGTTCCAGAAGCCGCGATTCAAGGAACCTGGAATCACTTATCGCCTTCGTGGGGTTTCACGACAACCAGCCTGTACCGGTTTCGCTGGTCGTTCAGCTTTTGGGCAGCCTTGGACAGCACCGCCAGACGCTTCACCAGGGCAGCGACCTCAGTGGTCCGGTGGGCTCTCCGGTAAGCCACGATCAGGTGATAGACCGCAGTCTGGTCCGACGGATCGGAGGCCAGAGCAAGCTTGGATTGGTCAATCACCGCTTGCATATGCCCCGCCATCATTTCAAGTTGGGCGAGGTCATCGCGGGCCAGGACAAAGTCAGGTTTTACCTTGGTGGCATGGGTGGCGGCACGGACGGCTTCCTCGTATTCAGGCGAGCCAGGATGAACGCCCTTCCGGATCAGAATCTCAGCCACAAGGTAATTCAGAACGGCGTCATTGGGACTCTTCTGCAGGCGCTTTCGCACATAGCTCAGGGATTGATCGAGACGATTTTGCTGAATGAGCTCGATACCCCTAGCCACACTGGACATCTCCTGCGAAGGCTGCAGGCGGTTGGCGAGTTCAAAGTCCGCGGTGGCCTTTTTGTAGTCCCCAGTCTGAATGTAAAGGACCCCGCGCTCTGCGTGGAGTCTCCATGAATTCGGCATGAGTTGCAAGCCGGCGTTCATCACATCGATCCCCACCTGAAAGGATCCGTGGTCGAGCGAGATCGTTCCCAGGTCCAGATAGTTGCGAATATCGGTGGGCGCAAGCACAATGGCCTGGTGCAAAACCGCAACAGCCTTGATGGTATCACCCTCGGACTCGTAACAGGAGGCGGCAAGATTGAGCACACCCACGTTGGGATTAGGCTCTTTCAGCAACGGTTGCAGGGTCTCGACCGCCTCGGCGTACTTATGGGCCTGAGACTCCGCCACAGCCAGGTTGTACCGAGAGTGCCAGTCCGCAGGCTGGAGAGCCAGGACGCGACTGAAGACGGGAACGGCCTGCGGCGCGTGGCGCTCGCGCAGGAGGCATCCGCCAAACTCCTTGAGGGCAACAGGATTGTTATGAATCACTGCGCTGCTCTTCTCAAAGTGTGACACGGCGGAACTGCAGTCTTTTCTCTCGAAGGACAAAACACCCAGCATGGCGTGGGCCGTCTGATCGCCAGGCCGCAGCCGAACCACGCGCTCCAGCAGGCGGCTGGCCGCAGCCGAATGGTGGTTGTTATATTCGATTTGCGCCGCGCCCTCCAGCGCCGGCAGAAAATCCGGCTGCAGGCGAAGAGCGCTCTGGAAAGCCTTCAGGCTTTCGTCGATCCGCTTCATGTCGGACAGGACGATGGCCTCGAGGGTCCATGCCCTGGGGTCTTTAGGCTGAGTCTGGACAAGCTGGTGAGCCAGGCTCAAGGCCTTTTCAGAGTTTCCCGACCGCAGCGCCTGCGTAACCGCCTGAATGCTTGCCCCAGGATTCTGGGCTCGTATCTCAGGAACGGGAAATACAGAAAAAACCAGGACAGCGAGAGATGCAATTAAGACAAAGCGTGATTGGATCCGCATCATGTTTCCCCCAGCGCCCTTCCCTCTAATCCTGGAGGGTCTGCCGTAAGTCAGCATGGGCAACTTTGTTTCCGCCGGGTCGCACGGTCGCAGGTAACTTTCGGGGCGCTAAAACTGCAGGGTTTCGGGTGTTCCATTGAAGAAGAGCTTCTGCGGAGTCTTTTCCCCGGCTAGACGAACTTCGAGACGCTTGCCCGGGCTCGTGGACCACAATAGCCCTTTCGCGCGCCGCACCGACAATTTTCGCCGGTTGTCATCCCACGCGATTTCAATCCGCGCGTAAGCACCCTTCTCATAATTAAAGCTGATTCCGTCGTCCTCGTACAGAGAAAAACTGCCTTCCCTTCCCGGGTAGATCGTGAGCGTCAGCGGCCCGGTTGTCTTTTCAGTCGCATACTGTTCGACCGGCCCAAGGGGCAGAACCGATCCTGCTCGAACGTAGAGCGGAATGGTGGCCAGATCCACCGGCCTTGTGATTTCCCGTCCGCCTTCTATTCGCTCTTCTGTCCAAAAGTCGTACCAGGCACCACGTGGCAGGTAAACCTTTCGGGATTCGGCACCTCGCTCGGCCACCGGCGCAACCAGAATATCCGGTCCCCAAAGGTATTCATCGCCCCTCTGGACGGCGAGCGGGTCCTCGGGATAATACAGCCACAAAGCGCGCATAAGAGGAAGACCCGTATCGTGAGCTTCTCGAACCAACGTATAAAGGTAAGGCATGAGCCTGTAGCGAAGGTCGAGATACTTCCTGCAGATCGGCTCCACTTCCGGATTATGAAGATCGCTGGCAGGCGGAAGTTCCGACACCGGCCCTTCAATCGGCCCGTAACTACCCGTATCCCATCCCCAGGGAAGCCGCAACTTCCAGGTTCTTCCATGGGACCGGAAAAGCGGGCAAAAGGCGCTGAATTGAAACCAGCGAACGTAAAGTTCACCCGTCAGTTCGGGAGTGGTAATAAATCCGCCCGTGTCCGTCCCCCAATACGGTAGCCCGCTGAGCCCCGTGTTGATGCCGGACGCGATCTGCTCCCGCAGGGTCTTCCAGGTCGATTCCACGTCTCCGGACCACACCCACCCGTAGCGCTGAGTGCCCGCATATCCATTCCGATTGAGCGTGTAGGGCCGGACATTCGGGCGGGATTGGATCGCTCCCTGCCAGTACATGCGGTTTCGAATGAGGCATTCGAGATCATCGAGCCAGTCGCCTTCGTCCGCCCACCACCCGTCAACGCCCAGGTCAAAAACTTTCAGGTGTTTCTTCCAGTAATAAGCGGCGTCTTCCGGATTGGCGGCTGAGGCTCCCGTATCGGTAACGCTTCCGTGCAACTTTTTCGGAGGCCTGTCCTCGTGAAGCACGATTCGGAAGTGCTCCCGGTGCATTTCGGAAATCATCTCCTTTGGGTCGGGAAACACTTTGCTGTTGAACTCGTACGAGCCGTGTCCCAGGTTCCAACCCGACGGGCAAAAGCCCGTGCCGAGATAGATCATTACGTCGCAAGGAAGCTTCTGTTCACGAAAGGTTCGCAGCTCCGACATGACTTCATGCCGGCTGGCAAGGGTTCGGTGGGACTGCTGGTAACCCAGTGCCCAGATCGGGGGCATGTGCGGAAAACCTGTGAGCCGCGCGTATTCAGCCAGGAGTTGCGCCGGTTGATCGGATACAACAAGGAAGATGTCCAGCGGAAGGCTTGCCTGGCCGGGCCGCGCCTTGAACAACCCCTGCCCACCGGAAAGATCGAAAGTTCCCAATGGCAGGTGAAAGAGCAAGCCCCATCCCTCGGTTCCAATAAGCCAGGGGATCGGGATTCGCGCGCCATCCAGCCTCATGTCCGGAACCCCCTCGCCGTGCTTCATGGGGTAGGAAGCTCCGCGGCGGTCAAACTGTTTTCCGCTTTCGCCCAGTCCATAAATGGGGCCCTGGCCAAGGGCGAATCGAACGGCGCCACTTTGGGGATCGATTTCAAGTCGCTGAAGTTTCTTTCCGCCGGGCGATTCAACCGCTATACGAACGGGATTCGTTGAAACTGAAACTTGCCTCTTTCCCCAGGGGATTTTTCTCTTCGTCTCGGAATGGATCGTTGCCGACGGCGATGGCCAACGCCCAGGAACGAGAACGGGCGTTTGCGCGATGGGCTCGGCCTTGCCGTTGGCAACCGGAAGCATGCTGATGCGAAGCGTGCGCTCGCTAATCGGCGTGAGTTGCAGTTCCACGTCGTGCCTTGCAACCAACAGGCGATTGTCGCTTCTTTCTGCGCCGGTCTGTGAAGCCCCCGGGACTTGCCCAAGAAGGATGCTCGCTCCCGCAGAGCTTAAGAGGCCTACAGCCTTGCGTCGTGATATGGAAGGTGATTTCTGGCTCATCGTTTTGGGCTTCTGGGGGACGAGCTCCGGTTCAGGCAGCTTCGAACGGTGCGCAGAAACTCAGCCGATTCCTGCCCTTTGCCTGGCGCGCTGGATGATTTGCGCCATCACGTTTCGGTAGCGATCGAAAGTGTCATCCACAACGGTGATGGTCGGAATCTGATGTTGGGTCAGGCCAAGCGTTTTCGGGTTGAAGTCATGAAATCCGGACTCGTGAACCCCGCTGCTCCCCCTGCCCGGCGCCGGACGGCTGAGGTGTTCGTAGGCGCGGATATATTTCAACGTTGCTTGCGGATAAGCTCGATCTGAAAATACCTGGAAGACTGGAATGATCGACATGAGTGCGTCGTAATACATTTCGCCGCAGGCAAGGATTCCAGGAAACTTCTGACTCAATTCTTTTACCAGTTCTCTCGTCCCCTCGAACATATCAGCCTTCGTATTGTTGACCCAACCGCCCGCAATATCCAGGAAGTACGCATCCACGCGGAAGCGCTGGATAAAATCCGAAATTCTCCCTGCAAGCCACTGGCGCCATGACGCAACGCCCAGGTTCATCCATGGCATCCATCCTTCCATGTGGCGGTCGTTATCCCAGTCGACCCAATCCAGGTAAAAAGGATTGCGGTCGACCTCCGCCGTCGTCGCATCTGAAAAACGCGGGTAGACCGGGAGAAGGTCGTTGGCTGAATTCGCGCCGAACATCGGCACAAAATGAAATCCCATGCCATGGCCCTGATGAATCAGCGACTCTAAACCTTGTGCTCCTCCCAATCTCTTGTCCGGTTCATAGAGCGGGTAATTCCAATAGTAACGACCATCCCAGGCGGGAAGAAAAACGAGCACCCGATCTCCGGGAATCTTCGTCGCGATCCATCGGAGGATCTTCAGCATTTTGGCATAGTCGTTGAAAATGTAGCCCGTCCAATGCATCCCATGCAGCGAAACAACCAGGGCAATCTTCCGAAACCAGGCAGGAACGTCCTTCCGCGTTTCCCAGTCCGGGATACCAAAGGCTCGCTCCAGATGCTCATAGTGGGGCCGGATTGCGCCCTCCATGCTTGACGCTTGTCCGGCACGCCAGACGGGACTTTGGATCCTGCTTTCCCTTTCCCAACCCGGCCGCTCGAAGACTATTTCAACGCGGTAGCCTTTTTCGCCCGGCTGGAAATAGAAACGATTTGCGCGCACGCGGTCGCCAAGCACGGAGAGAAAGTAGTAACTCTGCTTGTCTGGCCGCACGATGACCAGCGGCGTGTCGATCTGGCGCGCGATAAAAAGATCGCCGCCTCCAAAGGGATAGCCGAACAACAACTCGTTGTCTTTCGGATCGAAGAAGCCGCTCGCCCCGGGAGATACTTCCCCGCGTGGAACACCGCGGACGATGGTCGCAATCGACTTGATCGGCTTTCCCATCGTCGCATTGACGTCCCACTCAATGAACGAACCATTCTTGCGAATTCGCGCCTGAAGTTTGCCCGGTGCGCGTTCCTGATTGCCTGCCCAAACAAACTGCGAGCAGTTGATTTCGAGGGCATCGGCCTTTTCTTCCGCAGTCAACCGATCGATGTCACGGCCATAGGTGTTCTCGAAAGTATAGAGACGAAAGGAAATCAGCAGGTTTTCAAAGCGGACGGAGGGCTCCGGGAAATCGAAGCTGAACTTCATGAAGCTTCTGCCGCGAGGCGGGATAAACACACCACTGGTCGAGTTGAGCGGGAGAATGGGGGGTGCGCTCGCACCGATTCCCGGAGAAGCAGCCAGCAGGCCGACCCCTGCTCCTCCCATCGTTTTCAACGCGGTGCGACGGGAAACTTTCCTGGACATTTATACCTCGTGATAGCAGCGGATGCGAAGCTTCAGCAACCGGCAGACTGGCGGGATGCCCCACAAGGAATTCTAGGCTGGGAAGACGTTCGCCTTCCAGTAGACCACATATCGTTCGCCATGAACTTTATAAAGCGGGATCATCGGGATGAGGTGGCCCTGGAACGCTGTCTGGAAAGCCAGTGGCTTGCCCCGCACGGGTTCGACCCAGCGTGTTGGGTCGCTGGTCACCGTCTGGATTTTGGGCGCGCTCACTGGGAAGCCGCCGGGCGTCGTCTTGTAGCCGATGTATGTGTCCCTCTTGCTCAGCCCCTTGTCGCCTAACAAGCCAGCCAGGACCACCGGGCCGTACATCATCGCCTGCTGCGTCTCATCGCCTGGAATCGGCGCGGCATGGAGGCCCATCGGCATATGAACCTCAACGCGGTCACCCTCCTTCCATTCCCTGACCAGCGCCAGGTAACTCGAGGGATTTGAAAATGCCGGAAGCAGCTCCCCGTTGATCTTTACTGTTCCGCCCTTGACCGCCCAGTACGGAACCCGAATGTTGAGGGCGAGCTTAGTCGGGTGCTGAAGGTGCAAAGTGAAATTCGTGCCTTCCTCCACTGGAAATTTGGTTTCCTGGGTAAGACGGAGGCCCTTGTGAGGCCAATTGAGAATTCTTCCGCGCCCGTTCCGGTGCAGCACCAGAAGGAGTCGTAGGGCGAATTGTAGTACTTCCACCAGCCGCGGCCGAGCGGAAGGAAGTAGCTCTTGAGCCCATGAGCGTCCTGGGTTCCCAGGCGGCTGTTGAAGAGAGTCCGCTCGTAGTAATCCATCGCTCGCGGATCAGCCGTCCAGCCATAGATATGCCGCGTCAGCTTCATCATATTGTAACCGCAGCAGCATTCCTCCATGTTCTGGCCCACTTCGTTCCCCAGCTTGTCCGGATGACCCACCCAGTGTTCGTCGTAACTCGTCCCACCCGTACAGAACGTTCGCCGGCCGGCGACTTCCTGCCAGAAGAAATCGGCGATGTTATGGAAACGCGCGTCACCCGTCACTTCGTACTGGCGTGCTGCGCCGATCATCTTCGGAATGTTTGTATTGGCGTGCAATCCAGTCAGTTCGTCCCGGTACTCTGCCAGCGGATCGAAGACCGCATGGTGATCGAAGTGGCGGGCGGTCCACAGATATCGCTCCTTGCCCGTCACCGCGTACAGGTTGCAGAGCACTTCAAGCATGCCACCCTGCTCAACCTCGAGCACTCGCTGCATGTGCTCATTACTGAGCGGACCGACCCAGTGCGCGACCCGGCCGGCCATAATTTTGTGAAGTGTATAGAACGGAGCCCAGACCGGCTTTCCGTCTCGAAGCCGGTCAAAAAACTCCTCCGGATAAGCGCTGAGGTAGCCGTTACCGTGAACTTTCTGGCATTGGGCCAGAGTCGCCACCAGTTCGTCGGCCTTCTGTTTCACGTCCTTGTCGCCGGTCGAGGCGTACATCAACGCAGAAGCTGAAAGATAATGCCCCCCGGTAAAGTGGCCCCGCAATTCGCAGGTGGGATTTTCCCATCCGCCAAGCGGTTCCGCGGAAGATGACAACTTGGCCGTAAGACGGAACATGTGAGCCAGGCGATCGTTCGGCAGCATATGGAGATAGCTCTGGTTTGCTTCCTGTTGCTGTTTGAAGATTCCATCGAGCAGCCGAACCTGCTGGTTCTGGAACGGCACAACCTTCCACGGCACCACTTCATGACCCACAGGTTTCCCGCCTTGAACAACCGTATTCAGGACGGGGTTTTGGGGAGGATCGCCACGCATCGTGCGAGGAAGTGCAGCCCCCGCCGCAGCCAGCGCAGCGATTCCGATGAATTCCCTCCGGTTAAAGTGTCCGTCAGTACTCACAGGATGATCCTCCCTCTTGAACTAACTAAGGTATGGATTCTATCTCTGACGATCCTCGGTTAAAAGGACAGCCTGGCTGCAAACTGAATCCATCGGGGCAGCAACTGTCCCCTGGCTTGTCCAAATTGTGCATCCGTCATGCTTGTATCAACGTTGTTGATGTTCGGATGATTGAAAATGTTGTAGAACTCAAATCGCAACTCGAGGTTAGCCCTCTCCCCGAGACGAGTGTTCTTGATCAGCGCCAGGTCCGTTTCCGCAAAGCTTGGCGAACGGAATTGCTGGGTTTTTTCATTGCCGTTGGTACCCAGCGCAGGCGCCACGAATTGCCCGGCCGAGAAGATCGTTCCGCTCAGGAAAGCGCTTCTGGACATGTTCTGAGCGTAGCTCGCCACATTCGGATAGGAGCGATTATCGCCATTCGCCAGATAATCACCGCTTCCTGGGGCAAAGCCGGTGATGTTCCCGTTACTGTCATACAGGGGTTGGAAAGCCGCGAAATTGGTGACGGTGAAGGGATAGCCCGTCTGGTAGATCGAAGTTCCGCTCAGCATCCAGCCGTCGGTGACATGACCCGCGAATCCGCGCCCATTGTTGAGTCCCGGAATCTGGTATGTCCCGACGATTGAAATCCGGTTCGGAGCATCCCAGACGGATGGGCCGTAATACTGGTGCGGGTTCGTTGGCGTGGGGTAGACACCTGCGTCATCCCTGGAATAGGACTTCGTATAGGAAGCATCGATAAACTTTCGACCGAATCTCCCATGTGCGTCAAAGACCAACCCGTTGTAGTTCGAAACGCGGTCATTGTTGGTGTAAAAGATCTGCCCGAAGCTGGGGTTAAGGCGCGATGGAGCGCAGGCCCCGCCCTGAACACAATGGCCGGGCAAAAGCAGGTCACCTTCTAACTGGTTGATATCCACACCATAACTCACAGCAGTCAACTGACTGCCGCCGGAGAGAAGGTAGTTCGCGTGCGAACCAGAATAACCAAAGCTGGCGACCAGGTGGTTACCAAGTTTCCGTTGCAGAGTAGCTGAATAGATATAGGCAACCGGGGATAGCAGATTGGGATTGATGGCCCCGATGTTATTCCGAGCACCAACAATTCCGCCATGGTCATTCAGTTGCCCGGCTGGGAAGCTTGGATACGTATAGCCGAAGGGATAAGTGTTGCTGGTTCCAAGCGTAAATATTGGAGGGGTTGAAGTCCCAGCATAGAACGTGGGATAAATAAGCCCGGGCGGGTTCCCGCGATACTCTTCCTGAACATTCGCCTGTGTCGGCCAGTTGTGGAAGATACCGGCGCCGCCGCGCAACACCCATTTGTCAGAGCCATTAATATTCCACGCGAACCCGCCTCTCGGACTGAAGATGTCGGTCACAGAATGGTTGAGAGCATATTTATGCGCCACCACGTAACCGTTGGCAATCTGCTCATTCCTTGTCTGGCCCGGTCCGAAAAAGAAGTTCCCGAAGACGGTCTGCGCGCTGCGCGAGTACGGATTGCCGAAATCGTCGAAGCGAAGGCCGAAATTCACCGATACGTTCCTCGAAACCTTCCAGTTGTCTTCCGCGAACAATCCCCATGTCTTGCTCGCCGCGTTCCAGTTCCAAGGCACATACTGCCCGCTAAGCGGGCTATAGGAAACGTTCGTCTCGCTACGGGGCTGGTCCTGAACAAGAGCGAGCAGGTTGTCGAACTGGAATACCGGCTGGGACCAGGGTGCTTTGAAATCTTCGACATCGTCGCCGAACCAACCTTCATATCCGAACCGTAAGGTATGCGCACCGCGGATATTCGTTAGAACGTCGCGCCAGTGGTAGTTGTGCTGGATAAAGTCACCGTGGGCAAACCCCGTACCAAGGCCCGCCATACCGGTCACGTTGATGACGGGTACGCTGAAGAGACCCGTGTTGGGAGTCAGGCCCTCGATGCGGTTGAAACCAAAAATCGCCTCGTTCAGCAACGTCGGAGAGAATGTATGAGTCTCGTTGACCTGGAGGGACTTCTGATAGGTATTGTTTGTCGTAGTGAAAGCCGGCCGCAGCGTTCCACCCCCGTAGTCCAGGGTTGTCTTGTAGAAGTTTCCGTAAATACGATCTTTCTTAAAATACTTGTCGATCCGAAGGTTCCACTGGGTGCCGTTGCGGAAATTGGTGCTGTTGAAAATACCGCTATCGATCATGTTCAAGCTGCAAGGCAGATAATTGGTTGCGGCCGTACCGCAGGTGCCAGGGAAAAGGTCAGCAGCCGTTGCCGCAACACCCGTGGCCGTCGCGCCGCTCGGCGTGTATTTTGACAGCAACTGCGTTCCCAAAGTGTTCGGGTAAGCCTGCTGCGCCCAGGCAGTAAAAGCCGGATCCTCAAACGTCGTCGAGCCGTTTCCTGTGGAAGCCGACGAGCGCAGAGGTTCGATCGAAAAGAAAAAGAAGAGCTGATGATGCGGGATAATCGGCCCGCCGATGGTACCGGCAAAGTTGTTGCTGTGGAAGGGAGAGTACTTGTGCACAAATTCCGTGCCGGCAAAAAATTTCTGGTTGGTGAAGTAATCGCTTATGCTGCCGTGGAACTTATCGGTGCCCGACTTCGAGGTCATGATCATGACCATCGAGCTGGAGCGCCCATAGTCCACGTTGAATGTGTTTGTCTCGACGTTGGCTTCCTGAATCGAAGCGGGGTCGGGGGTCAGATTCAGGACTCCTGGCCGGATGGAGCTCGACACATCAAGCCCGTCCACCACGTACATATTGGCCACGCCTCCCTGGCCGTTCGCGCTGGCATCAACCTGAGTCTCCGTAGAGAAATTGTCAACGCCTGATCCCGGGCTGCCGGAGTTCACGCCCAATCCCACCGTTCCCGGCGCCAGCGTGATCAGCGAGATCATATTGCGCCCTGGAAGCGGCAGCGAAGAGATCGCCGTATTCTGGAGGGTTAGTTGGTTCTTGGTTTCCGCTGTGTTCAGAACCGGAGTGGTCCCGGTAACCTCCACGGTCTGCTTGGTCGTGGCAACCGCAAGCGTCAGCGGAAGGTTCAGGGTCTGCGCTGTCTGGAGCGTAACGTTAGAGGTGGTCTTCGCGAAACCAGATTTCTGCGCACTTACCTGGTAGGAACCGGGCGCTACGCTTATAAAGTGGTAAATACCGGCCGCGTTCGTCGTCGATTGCTCGCTGACCTGAGTGTTGACGTTCAAAAGGGTGACCGTCGCTCCCGGGATGGCTGCACCGGATTGATCTCGAACCACCCCTGTGAGGTTACTGCTGAATTGCGCGTAAGCCGGGATAGTCCATGCGACGCAGATTGCAAAAGCCAGAACAGTAATTGCCCTGAGAATCCTTGCTGCATTTATCGACTTGAAGAAACTCATAAGTCTAAAATCCTCCATATTCAAACTTGCCACTGCTGGGTGTGCTCACCCGCGCTGGGAAGCTTGTACCCATTAGCCCATAGACCAACAATCGCCCCCTCCTGCTGGAGCGGAGCAGAAAGCTCGCACCGTGCATCTCGTGGGAACGTACACGCCAAAGCACCTGACATTCAACAGTCAGCCGTCACACCAGCTTTGCGAGCGTTAAATGAAAAAACCCCGCGGGCGCTAATACTCCTCGCGCCCGTGTTACTTTTGTTTTGGTGACCCGACCCGAAAACATCGGCTCAGTTGAGACTTTACGGGGAGGAACACTATCGGATGGTCCCTGCCAATACTCTGATGAGCCCAAAACCTGCCATAAAGCGCATACGATGTAAACGCTTTCATACAAACGGGTGGAATATAATCATAGTCTCAAAGCCATGTCAATACTTTTTTATGGCTTGGATAAAGTAATTTGTTACAAGTCTGGTATGATGAATTACTTCGTCTGCTGTTTTGGACAGACTATCCAGCTTCCGCGGGCGGTCCTCGACTGAGAGATTGTTAAGCAGGAGCCCCAGGGCGGGAATACTTCAGTACCGGGAGTGCAGATTCAAGCAGGGGGAACGGTCCCGATTCCAGTATGGAAACGGGCCGTCTTCGGCGCGCGACGCCACAGATGGGGACTGACGCGGTGCGGCTGGCGGGCAGGAAGTTGGTGTATCGCCAGCAAGGACTAATGAAGCGGAGGAATGGTATCAATTGTTTCGAAATGAGGTCGAGCAAAGATCATGACTTTGTGGAAATCTTCCCTGCCGCCCGTGAAACTGAAGCATCCCTGTAAGCGTTTGCAAGTTGACGCACAAGTGTCTACCTTAGAAATCACTAGTTACCATCCCTAGTGGTCATGAGCAAAGGAGGAATTGACTGTGAAGCTCGAGGACGTAGCCAGGCGGGCGCGAGTCTCGATCACCACCGTGTCTCGGGTGCTCAATAATACGGCGCCCGTTAAGAACTCGACGCGCGCGCGAGTTCTGAAAGCGGTGAAGGAGTTGCGATACCATCCCAACCTGTATGCACGCACGCTGGCAGGAGGCAAGAACAGCACTCTGGGAATGGTCGTATCCAACCTCGAAAATCCTTTCTTCCTCGATATCTTTCGAGCGCTGGAATCCGACGCTCATCAGCACGGTTATGAGGTGCTGGTGGCCAACACCGATTATTCCCCCCGCCGCCTGGTTTCGAGCATCCACCTGATGATGGGGCGGAGGGTCTCAGGACTGGCAGTCATTGTTTCGGAAATGGACCCGTCGCTGATGAGAGAACTCACAGGACTGAACCAGCGGATCATCTTCTATGACGTGGGCCGGCCGGCGCGAAATATCTCCAACATCCGGGTCAGTTATGAGAAGGGCATACAGAAGACTGTGGAGTACCTTTATTTGATGGGGCATCGGCGAATGGCCTTTGTGGGACACCATACGGGATTGACACCCCTGCTCGACCGCGAGAAATCTTTCATCGACACTATGAAGCGTTACAAGGGCGAGGTTGAGTACGCGACAGCGGCTGATCACGACGGTCCCAGAGGCGGCCAGCTTGCCACGCGCCAGCTTCTCGAGTCCGGCTTCAGGCCGACAGCCATTATAGTCATCAACGACTTCATGGCGCTGGGAGTGCTCAAGGAGCTGCGCGAGAGCGGTTTGCGAGTCCCCGCCGATGTCTCCGTGACGGGTTATGACAATATCGGGCTCTCGGAATTCACCTGCCCGCCCCTCACCACAGTCAACATTCCCCGCGTCGAGATCGGCCATTTGGCTTTTGACGCACTGGTCCTGCAGGGCGATGAAACCTGGGCTCGGGGCCGGGAATTTCGGATCAACCCGGAACTTGTCATCCGGGAAACCACCGGCGCGGCCCCAGGCGCACGATAACCTGGTACAGCACGTGTACAGATCAATTCGCAGGCGCCGGTTATAGGCGAGCGGTTTCTTGTTCTGCCTTTGGCTGAGGACGACGACCTCGGCCAGCCCTACTTTCCATTCGCCTTGTGGTTATAAACATTCCAGCGTTTGTAATTGCCGAGGGCTTCGGCGATGGCGGCGCCGTAGCGGCTGAAGTTGACGGCCACGTGGTGCTCGTAGCCGTTCGTGCAGATGTAGTGCAGCAGGTCCT
>JARRJI010000204.1:13643-14691 GCA_037379595.1 Acidobacteriota bacterium
GACACCCGGCAGTAGGTGATCGGCCCCGTCTTCAGCTTGCCCACCACCGTCCCGAAGGTGTTCTCTTTGCCCACCGACCCGGCGATGATCTCCTGAAAGTCCATTTTGAAGTCTTCAAAGAAGTGCTTCGGCAGGTTCGAGCAGTGGAAGATCACGCACTTGTCCGGGTCCTCGCCGTAGTTGTTGTTCCAGTCCACAATCGCGCTCGGCGTCCCCGAAGCCAGCTGCAGCACGTACATGCCCACCATCCCCGTCATGTCCGTCTCGCAGGCGCTCGGCAGCAGGTTGTTCGACATCATGCTCATCAGCGTGCACGGCACCACCCCGAAGAACTCCTCCATCGCCGTCCAGCACTGAATCGAGGTTCCGGCCAGCTCGTTCGCCGCCATCCACTCGTCCACCACCACCCCGAACTTCCCCATCTTTACCAGCGACGCCTGCGGCACCCCCTTCGTCTCCACGTACCCGCCGATGGTTCCCAGCTTCGCCTTCACCTTCCCGTCGTCGTCCCTGAGCCGCCCGATCCGTCCCAGCACTTCCGACAAGTCCAACGGTTCCACCGTGATCCCCGCATGTTCCAGCAGCTTCTCGCTGAACCTCACCGTGTTGAACGCCGCCGGCCGCGCCCCGATCACACCCACCCGCAGGTTCTTCAGTCCCTTCACAATCCGGCAGGTGGCCGCAAACGAATCCAGATCCTCCCGGAACGCTTCCGAGCCCGGCGCCTCCGTGTGCAGCCGCGTCACCGTGTAACGAATCCCGTATTGCCACAGGTTGTTGCACACCGACATCTTCCCGCAGAAGCTGTCGCGCCGCCCTCCCATCAGCATCTTGTTCGGCTCGTCCGGATACGCCTGCACCAGCACCGGAACCTCCAGCCCGCTCATGCGCAGCGCATTCGCCACCCCGCGTTCATCCCCGAAGTTGGGCAGCGACACCAGAATGCCGTCGATTTCATCCCCATGCTGCTTGAACAGGTCCGCGCACTTGCGCGCCTCCTGCAGCGTTTCCACCGCCCCCTGCTTCGTCTCTTCCGGCGTCAGGCAAA
>JARRJI010000205.1:0-6807 GCA_037379595.1 Acidobacteriota bacterium
TTGTTATTTTGGATAAATTTTCCGGCGCCAGCCGCACACCTCGGGCGTCATAGCTCCGGGCTCGCGTACTCACACGTGCTTGATAAGGTAAGCTGGCGGCCGGGTGGCGCAGACTGCTGTGCTTGCGGTCTGCGGTTTTCCTTTTCAGATTCGCGGGGGTGGCGCATTGATCGCGCCGTTTGCGATCTGTCCGGTCCCGATGGGCACGAAATAAGTAACCACTCTGTATACACCCCTCGTGACCCGAGTGCAAGTTGGCAGCCACCGCATCGCCTTCAATGCCGCCGGGTCGTCTTCGGCCAACTTGTAGCGCAAGGCAGGCCGGCCGGCCTTGCGGCTTGTGCGTGTCGTTCAGGCGCGACGCGATTCCATCCGCAAACTGTGCGTGTCCGCTGTCACATGCTTTTGTGAGCTTTGTCACTGACCGTAGGCAACACATCTGGCAGCATTCGCAGACAGATAGCTAACGCAATGGTCCTTTGTGCAAGCCCAAAACCCATCGTGTTGCGTAGGAAGAGGCTCATGGCTCAGAGGAAGTAGTTCGCACCGTCCGTTCCCGAGGGTAGCGAATCCTTTGAGAGTTGAAGACCTGGTATCCACGGCGTTGCCTTCAATGCCGTGGGTCCGTCGGTTGTGGTCTGTAAGAGTTTACGGACCGGAATCGTTGCTGTAGCTGTCCGCTGCAGATAAAAGGAGCGGCCTCAACCAGAGCGGCAGAAGGAGCAGAGCCATGGAGAAATCTTTCGTCCCCGCCCCGTTCAATCCCGGCCTTGATGTCGTGATCTTCAGCAGCAACTGGGATTTTATCGATCACCATCGCGAGGTCTTACTCTCCATAGGATTCGGCCCCATCGCGGCGACCACGCCCGAAGCAACGCTTGCCGTTCTCCGCTTGACGGCCATCGAACTGGTGATTGTGGATGAGCGGGTTGGGGTTCCAGAGACCCGGAGGATCTTGAAGCAAACCGGAAACGATAGTCCGAAAGTCCCTGTTCTGGTGGTTAGCTCGAGTTTCAACGCGGAGTTGCGCCGTCAGGCACTGGAACTGGGCGCTGCAGGCTATCTGGATCACCCGGCCCTCCAGGACGATGTCGTGCTGGCGCTCCTTCCCGACCGCGCTCTTACGGGAAATTCTTTGTGGGGATCACTGCAGAACTGATCCTCCGGCGGGTGGCGCAGCAGGTATCCACCGCATCGCCTTCAATGCCGTGGGTACGTCGCTTGTAAGCTGCAAAAAGCCCACGGCACACAATCGGTGCCGAGGCTACCCGCTGTTTGGCCTCCCCAATGATCGGTATGCCCTGACGAATTCCTCAGTTCGACCCTGAAGCCCTGCGCGGACGGGGGCCACACGCCTGGAAATCGATACCGCCCAGCCGATGAGGTTGTACAGGATCCTCTCAGCAACTGGATCTGCCTCCAGGTTCTCCTGAATGCGCAAGGTAGAAAATACCAAACGCCCTCGGCCGTAAGGAACGCTGGCCATATCGGCTCCCCACCAGGCATCTCCGGGACCGCGGTAGTTCAGCAGCCGCCTTTCCGGCGGGACTTCCCAGTTCTTTTGCGGGGAATAATCCCAACTGATAGATCCGACGATAGGAGGTACATTCAACCCCTCGATTGTCTCCGCCGCGCAGACGTTCTGGTAAATCTGGCCCATGAAATCGTTGACCGGCAGGCCTTCAAATACCGGGTGCGCGCGCACGCCATGATTCACTGGATTCCACATGCCCCGCGCATTCCTGGTCCGCAATTTGAGCGGGAAAAGCCCCGTTTGCAACAGCGTATTCTGGCTAGTGAAAACCACTTTCCTTCCGAATTCATGTCGCCTCTGACCCGCCATAGTCTGCGTGCGCGCCAGCGGCGGCTTCAGCAGAACAGCGATTCCCCCGCGTTCGACGTAATCCAGCAGCCGCACAAACTGCCGGAAGGTGTCCTCATCCTGCGCGGTTTCCGTTGCAACAATCACCGGCTCGCTTGTCTCCCGTCCTGAAAAGGCCTGATAGTGGAAGCCGTGTGCCGTCATGAAGGGCGTCAATTCGCTCTCGGGGTCAAGCACCGCGACGCGGCTGGCAGGAGGCCGCAAGTCCTTTCGTGCCAGGGCGTAAAATTCACACTCGTTCTCAAACCGCTTGCCGTTATCGCCAGCTTCGAAACTTGCCCGAACCCGATGGGTGCCGGAGCGCTTCAGCGCCGGCAGTTTCATCTCGAGCAATTTCTCCACGCCGGCGTTGATGGACACCTGTTTCTGATATCGGAAGATGACCCTGTTATTGGGATCGACGATGGCGATCTTCAAAACCCCTCGTGTGGCCGATCCTTCGTTTACCGAGCGAACGTGTATTCGCGCGGGTTCGTCCGTCCGCACATTGACGGGGGCAAGCCGCACAGCAAGATAAAGTGGCTGCTGCGCGAGCTTGATGGTTTCGTACTCAAGCTTCGGGTTGCGGAAAAGATCGAGCACGCCCGCACCCAGCACCCAGTCGCCGCCAGTAAACGCGTGAATGCAGTATCCGGCGACTCTGGGGTTCAGGCGGAGCGCCTCAATCAGCAGCTTGTTTCCTTCAGCCTGCACCCGCTGTGAAGCTAAACAGAGAGCGCTCACATCTTTAAAAACGCCCTGCCACTCCATCTCGCGCCAGGCCTTCTGAATGGAAGCAAGCAACGAATGGTTGTAGCGATAGTCGGGGGTCAGTGGATTGCCTCCCCGATCATACTGCTGTACGTTTGCCGGAAAGTCCGGCATTCCCCCGTATCCAAATTCTGTGACAGCCGTCAATGTGTTCGGCACGAACACGCGGCGTGGGCCCAGCCTGCGGACGTCGAAACCAGGACTGGCGAGATTCATATAGAAGTCGTAAGTGCGTGCATCCACGGGTGCGCGCTTATAGTTGTGCCAATCGTTCACCGCTTCGCCTTCATATCGGTGCGGCAGATAGGCTGACGTTCCCCCTGAAAGTCCGCCGGATTCATCAATCACGATCCGTGAGGGGTCCAGATCCCGTGCCAGCAGCGACATGCTGTGCTTCAGGCGTTTCAATCCCGGGCGCAGGATCTCATTGAATAGTTCCCAATAAATCAAGGAGGGATGGTTGCGGTCGCGCAGGACCAATTCTCGGATTTCGGTAGCAATTCTCCGGTCCGTCTCCGGCACAAGCTGGGGCCAGTACGCCATGCATTCTATGGGTGGTGTCCCGATGATCATGATGCCCATCTCGTCAGCAATGTCGAGAATCGGCGGTGGCTGGGGCTTGCGCCACGGGCGCAGCACGTTGAAGCCGGCCTCCTTAGCCAGCCGGATCTCCCGCCGTACCACGTCGGTGTTGGGAGGAAGCGCCAATGTGCCCGGATACAGCCCCTCCCAAAATCCCGCCTTGATATAAATCCTTTGGCCATTCAGATAGTAACTGTTGTCCCGGATCGTAAACTCACGCATGCCGAAACGTTGATCGACGGCATCGGCGACATGGTCAGAAACCAACAACCGAGCTTGAAGTGTGTAAAGATTCGGATGGCCCGGCGCCCAAAGCTGCGCGTTCGGAATATGGAGGGGCAGCCTGACAGCATTGCTTCCCGGCCGCAGGGTCAAAGCCTGCGCCAGTGCCCCGGCCATCCCGCTCAGCCCAAGTTTCAAGACCGCCTTCGTATAGCATCCGCCGAGGTTTGCTATTTTGGCATGAATAACCGCCTGGCTTGAGTGAACATCGGGCTCTACGAACACATCGGAGAGATAGGTCTGGCTCGTCGCGATAAGTTCAACCGATTGCCATATTCCCCCGCCAATGGCTCCCCTCCAGTGGGGCATCTCGTTCGCACCGATACCGTCAATGACCAAACCGAAGCGGGTGATAATCGGCCCGATAACCCGTACGACAATGAAGTTCTCCGCCCCCGGTTTAAGAAGGTCGCCGATCATGATCTCAAATGGGGTATACCCTGCTTCGTGGAAGCCGGCCGGCTGATCGTTGATCCACACTTCCGCCCTGTAGTTGACAGCGCCAAACCGTATCCGAACCAGGTGGTTTTCCCACGAAGCAGGTACACGGAACCGTCGGCCGTACCAGCCTACGCCCTCGTAATCCTCCTCGATGGTCTCCCAGCAGCATGGCACTTCAATAGCTTTCCGGTCCGGAAGGTTCTCGAACGTCGCCTGGCGGTGCCAGCCGGCGGTACGGCCTTTATTCATTCGGTCGAAAACAATGTGCCAGCGACCGTCCAAGCTTGCAGTCTCCCGCGTTGCCGCACTTGTGGCTGCGGCGACAGGCTGGGGGGTGGAAGCCAGAACCCCGTTCGTGCCGGTTTTCTGGTCACGGCTGAGGCGTAAGATCTTGCGTCCGCTCCCTGCAGCAGAAGCCAGAACGCCCTGAGCGAGAAATGTACGCCGATTCATTGCCACTCCCTATCCAGTCCGTACGATGGGGAATCCAAATATCAACTGTGGAGCAGCGAGTGCCCAGCCGGTTCTCCCGGCCTGACCGTTCGCCAGCGAGTCAAATCTACAACCACAGACGCGACCATGGCCCGTTAACTCGGGTCAACCGCGCCGGGCGTTATTTTCACTTTTCAGTCTGTGAGCACTGCGGGTGATCGCATTGGCAGGCGATCTCCACGTCTTCGCTGCCTGCATCGCGACATGCGTCTCCGCAGTACTTTTGTCCTTCTGGCACGTCGCATTGGCATGGAATATGAGCGCATTTTTTCGTCGTTGGGTTCTCCATGATTCATCTTCTCCAGGCCGAGTCATCGAACTCGACTTTGTTATTTGGATAAGTTTCCCCTTGCCAACTGCGCACCTTGGGCGCAATGGCTCGGGGCTTTCGTACTCACGCATGCTTGATGAAGTAAGCTGGTGGCCGGGCGGCGCAGACCGCCGTGCTTGTGGTCTGAGGCTTTTCTTTATCAGATTCGCGGGGGTGGCGCATAGATCGCACCGTTTGCGATCTGTCCGGCCCCGATGGGTACGAAATAAATAACCAAACTGTATACACCCCTCGCGATCCGAATGCAAGCCACGGCCTGCCTTCAATGCCGTGGGTTCGCCGGTGGTGGCAGGCTTTCGATCCAGTTCGCCGTAGCGACTTTTCTGCTATTCCACAGATTTCCTGGATATACCATTCGTCATAGAGAAACTGCTTCCCGAAAACTGAATTGACAATTCATGTGAGCCGGCTTCGTTAGTTTCAGGACGTGCTGTCCGGGGGCACGGGAGAATCCAAGGCAGGAAGCTGTAGGTCCTGCTTATTCCACTTGTGTTGGCCCTACCGCTTAGCTGCCTCGTGATACTCCCTGCGGATATCGTCTAAATCCACATGGGGTTTCGGCATCTGCATTTTCAGGTCTTTCATCGTGGCTGCCACAATCTGGGAAACCGCAAGGTTGCGGAACCACTTATGGTTCGATGGAATCACATACCACGGCGAACCTTCTTTGCTGGTCCTGGCGAACACCTCCTCGTAGGCTTCCGTGTAGGCGTCCCAGTACTTGCGCTCCCCGTAATCACTTCGGCTGATTTTCCAGTTCCGTGCGGGGTCGTCGAGCCGCTGCTTGAAACGCTCCAGTTGCTCTTCGCGGCTGATATGCAGGAAGAATTTGATGATGTGAGTATCGTTCTCGCGCCGCAACAGTTTCTCAAAATCATTGATGAGTTCATACCGTTCGGACCACACTTCCTTGGGAACCAGCTTGTGGACTCGCACGACCAGCACGTCCTCATAGTGGGAACGATTGAAGATGGCGACTGTGCCTTTCGCCGGCACGTGCGGGTGAACGCGCCAGAGAAAATCGTGCTCGCGTTCTTCTGGCGTCGGCTGCATGAAGCCCGTCACCGTGGCACCCTGCGGGTTCATGGCGCTCATCACATGATTGATCGTGCCGTCTTTCCCCGCAGCATCGAGAGCCTGAAGCACGATCAGTAATGCACGTCTCTTCTCCGCGTAGAGAAGGTGCTGGAGTGTCCCAAGCCTGTCGACGTGCTTTTGAATTTCTGGCAGCGCTTCCTCGTGGGAGAGGTGTTTACCCTTGTACCCCGGATCGATCTTGCTCAGTCTGACGTGGCTTCCCGGTCGCACCAAGAATTCTTTTCGGTAGTCCACTTGGTCCCTCCGCATCTGCAGCTGAGACTGTCCATCCCGCAATAAAGCCGTAGGCGGCAGTTTACACCTTTCGCAATTGTGATCGCTCGGATGCGCATTCTCATGATGGGCGAGGAGACCTTTGCTTCGGTTGGGATAGGGAAATGATTGGACAGATGAGATAGCCCTGCCAGGGTTGCCTTGACACCAGCATTGCCTTGGGCCTCGACAACGTTTTCGACAGCACCGGGCTCGCAGGGTTGGCAGGTAGAGATGACGAATCGAAGATCGTCATGAGCAATGTTGATGCACGGTGTGGTCGGTCCCACTGCGGGTTGCCGAATTCGAGTTAGAGGCCAGGTCGAAGAAAGGGTCAGAGATTCGAAGTTCGGGGGTGTAAATCTGGTGGACCTGAGGGGATTCGAACCCCTGACCCACTGGTTGCAAACACATTCCACGCTGTACGCAGAGATGCCCAGGAGCCCGCATTCATGCACCTTCCGCCCATTTCGCGGGTTTACTGCGTACGACCGCTTGTGGCGGCATAAAGGGGCAGTTGCGTCACAATCCACGTCACACGCTCACGGACAGGATCAACAAGCCAATCCAACGGGTTGCCTTGCCAAGACGCAGCGGCACGCGGCCGGCCAAGCACGCTCCACCGCACAACGCCGCCACTCGGGGCTTAGGAGTTTCCCTGCGCCACGTCCCGCAGAACCTGCTTCTCCAGGTTAGC
>JARRJI010000206.1:0-8133 GCA_037379595.1 Acidobacteriota bacterium
TCTCGCCTCGCGTAAACAGGGCCGAGCCGTGGGTCCTGGGCAACAGACTGACGTCGCAACTGATCGGCCGAACCTGATCGAAAGCTCGCCGGTCAGGACGCTGCCGCTTCTCGAGGGTGTCTTCCCGGAAGACTCGCTCTTCTAGCCGCTCAAAGGCTTCCTTCACTTTGCGGAGCTTCTCTTCGTCGTCTTCCGGATAGCTCGTCACCAATGCCTCTTTAAGCTCAGCAACCTTCTTCTGGCTTTCCAGTTTGGGGTGCTTTGAGGTGTCCATGGCCTCGCGGAGGTTCGCTTCCACTTTCTGCCGAACCTCGGTCGCAATGGCCTGGTCGAAGGCCGGCGCGACAAACTCCCGCTTCTTGATGCCCAGTTTCTGGAACAACTCCTTTTCAGCCGCAACGATCCTCTTGATTTCGCCATGTGCGTACTGGATGGCATCATTGATGGCTTCTTCAGAAACTTCGCTCGCCCCTGCTTCAACCATCACGATGGCGTCTTCACTGCCGGCAACAACCATATTGAGAAGGCTCGCCCTGACTTCCGAATAGGAAGGGTTCGTCACCAGGTGGCCCTCCACCAAACCCACACGAACGGCCGCAATCGGCGTTGGGAACGGAACATCGGAAAGGTAGAGAGCCGCCGATCCAGCCACAAGACCGATGACGTCAGGATTGTTGTCGGTGTCGGCCGAAAGAACCATGGCAATCACCTGAGTCTCATCCTTGAAGCCATCGGGAAACATCGGCCGGACGGGACGGTCAATCAGCCGGCTGCTGAGAATTTCCTTCTCAGTGGGGCGCCCTTCGCGCTTGAAAAAGCCGCCCGGGATCTTCCCGGCGGCATACGTATACTCACGATAGTCCACCGTCAGCGGAAAGAAATCGATTCCTTCGCGCGGTGAAGTTGAACACGCCGTGGCCAGCACAACTGTGTCGCCATAACGCACATAGGCCGAGCCATTCGCCTGCTTGGCAAGCTTGCCGACCTCAATTGAAAGTGTGTTTCCTCCCAGCGGAATACTAACCTGCTCCATAAATTAATCCTCCAAATTTCGCTAGCCCGCCCCAACTCACTCCGCGCTCTCAATAAACCATCCGGATTCATTTCCGGTTGCCCGTCTTTCGCGGCAGGGACTTCAGATAGCCTTTGTCATTTTTCTTCAGGGAGTGTGGACCGAGGCGGGAACCCCACAGAGCTAACGAAGGGCCACAAATAGCTTACCCCCCTCTTTAAACAAAAAGCGACCCATGGCGCCAACGCCGGGGGTCGCTCAGTCCTGAAATGAAGGGGCAGTTTGACCCAGTATCTTTTTTCCTTCTTCCACTACCGCCCTATTTGCGGATGCCTAATCTTTCGATTACTTGCTTGTAACGCTCAGCGTTATGCCGCTTCAAATACTCAAGCATGCGCTTCCGTTTGCCCACCATCGTCAGCAGGCCACGCCTCGACGCATGATCCTTGCGGTGCACGCGAAAGTGCTCTGTCAGGTAAGAGATGCGCTCTGTCAATAGAGCAATCTGCACCTCTGGCGAACCCGAATCCGAAGGGTGTACCTTGAAGTTTGCAATCAATTGCGACTTTGAATCCCGGGTTAACGCCATCCGCTAAATCTCCTCGTTTCCGACAATTTCTCCCACATTTTCACTCGGTAGCATAACATTTTTCTTGTCAGTTTGGCAAAGGAATGCTTGAGGCCGGTCAAAGTCCCGACCTTTAACTCCGAGAATTTGCGCGCAAAACACCTTCCAAACCTCAGACAGCGCCAACTGCAGGCGTCGAGAACACTTCTTCAACCGCCGTCCGGGGCAGTCGCCGAAACGCCACGATAACGGCTTCCGTAGCGCCCTCCAAATGCACCACCCAGCTGCGCCCGGTCACAAGTGCAATCCTGCTCTTCGGTATGCGCATGGATTTCTGTAAAGAAGCTTAGGGGGCGCGATGCTTCAGCTCCGACGAAGAAAAGGATCTTCTTAAGAAAGTTTTCGCTCTAACTTCTCGCCCGTACCAGCCTCAGGAACTCGGCGCGGGTCTGCTCGTCTTCCCGAAAAGCCCCGAGCATTGCCGACGTCACCGCGACAGAATTCTGCTTTTCGACGCCGCGCATAATCATGCAGAGATGCTTCGCCTCGATAATGACACCCACACCCTGCGGCTTGATGGTTTCCATAATCGTTTCAGCAATCTGGGTGGTCAGTCTTTCCTGAATCTGCAGCCGCCGCGCGAACACGTCCACCAGCCGCGGGATTTTGCTCAGTCCGACCACTTTATTAGTGGGGATATAGGCCACGTGGCAGCGTCCGAAAAACGGCAGCAGGTGGTGCTCGCAAAGGCTGAAAATCTCGATGTCTTTCACAATTACCATCTCGTCGTATGCGACGGAGTAAACGGCACCATTCAGAACCTTGCTGACATCCTCACGATAACCGCTGGTCAGAAACCTCAACGAGTGCGCTACGCGCTCGGGAGTATTAAGCAGGCCCTCGCGCTCAGGATCCTCGCCCAACTCGCGCAACGTGGCGCGCACTGTTTCTTCAAGCGGATCCGGCTTTGTGGTCGAGCCCGATGCTTCTGCTGCTGGTGTATTGTCTGCCATCATTTCTTCTCTCTTTTCGCATGCTCCGAATCGTGCGCCGTCTGCACGGGAAACTCGAAAAAGTTCGAGCTTGTTTCTTCCAGCCTTATCTTTTCCAGCCGCGCGCTTCCTTCGCTGGCTTCAAGTCTCTGCCGGAGCAGATGGTAAATCTCAACGCAAAGGTTTTCCGTGGTCGGTACTTTTCCTTCAAAATTGGGAACGTCGAGGTTCAGGTAAGTGTGGTCAAAGCGGTCGAGTATGTCCTGCTCCACGGCTTGGTCCAGCACCGTGAGGTCCATCACCATCCCGGTGGCGGGATCAACCGGCCCGCACACGGTGACGTCAATCACGTAATTGTGCCCGTGGCCGTAAGGGCTGTTGCATTTGCCAAACACGCGGGCGTTCTCTTCCGCGCTCAGCGCGTCGTTATGCAGGCGGTGTGATGCCGAAAACCGGTAACGCTTGGTCAGTGAAACCATCAGTCCCCGTAATAGTCCACGTGGAGATCGTTTGTTTCGTATAGCCGGATTCGATGCAGCCGGCCGGAGGGAAGTTTCGCCGCAAGCAGGTTCCAGATCTCCACGGCGATGTTTTCAGGAGTCGGAATCTTCTCCGCAAACACCGGAACTTCCTTGTTCAGAAACTTGTGATCCATCCGCTGCAGGACTTCCTTTTCGAGCACGACCTTCAGGTCCTTCAGATCCAGTACCATGCCGGTCGTTTCATCCACCTCACCCTCCACGGTCACCTCCAGCGCGTAGTTGTGCCCGTGCCCGTGAGGGTTGTTGCATTTGCCAAAGATGCGCTGGTTCTCTCCCGCGCTCAAGGCAGGATTATGGTAGTAGTGTGAAGCTGAAAACTCAGCCCGCCGCGTCAGATAGATCATTCTCGACCCCGTCCCTGTCCCGAAGTTTGATAATCACGCCCTTTCCAGCGAACGCCGCCGGCTACGCTGTAAGCCCACATCGAATTCAACAGAAGCAGGACAAACAGCCCGGCCCCTGCTAATTGGTAGCTTGCAAGCCCGCGGTCGAAACCCAGCCGAACCAGTTTCCGCCGGTAGCCCCATTGTCGCACTATCGCCCCGGCAAAGCATACTACAGCAGCAACGAATAATGTACTGCTTCCCTGCCCCGCGATAATCAGAATCGCCAAAGCAACTAATCCGAGCGGAAGGGCCAAATCCCAAACTAGCGTCGGGGCCAGAGCCTTTAACATCGCGCGGCGTTTCCGCTCGTAAAGCAGATAAAGGTTCTTGCTCCAGCCCTGCCACATGTCGCGGAAGGCGCTGTACATGCGCGTCCGAACCCACTCGGCGCCCGGCAGGAAGACGAGCTTTCCGCCCGTCGCCTTCACGCGCCGCGCCAGCTCAACGTCATCCAGAATTTCATTTCGCACCGCGCCGTGGCCGCCGACCCGATCGTAAGCGCTTCGCCGGATCAGCAGATATTGCCCGTTGGCAGCGGCGCGCGCCGATGCCGAATCGGTCACTTCCTCAAACGGAAAAAGCTTCGCGAGTTGCACAAAGACAAAAGGAATGATCGCCTTCTCCCACCACGCCAGCGTCTGCTGGCCCGGGGAGAGAGAAAGCAGATCCGCATTCTCCGCCATTGCGCGCGAGAGCATCGCTTCCAGACTGCCTGGCAAGTGTTCGGTATCGGCGTCGGTAAAGAGCAACCATTTTCCCGCGGCCATTTCCGCTCCGGTTGCGGCGGCGTGGCTTTTGCCGGTCCAGCCTTCGGGCAGCACGTCAATCCGCACGGCGCGCAGCGCCGGGATCTCATCGCGAAGCCGGGCGAGGATTTCGCCCGTCCGGTCGCTCGATTCGTCGTCCACCACGATGATCTCCCGAACCTGCGCCTGCGCCGCGACGGACCGCACCACGCGCTCAATGTTCCTTTCCTCGTTACGGGCAGGAATGATGACCGACACTTCGCCTTGCTCATGTTGAGGCATTGTGCGACACTTCGCTTCCTTTTTGAAAGAGACTTATCACGACGCTGAAAAACGCTCTGCAAACGTGTCATTCCGAGCGCAGCGAGGAATCTCGCCTTGAAATCTCTAGCGACTCTTCGCCGCCTGCGCCCCGGGCAACAACGGGCATGGTTTCTTCAGCAATCTGTTTTATCGATCGGCCAAGCGATTATAATAAAGGTTTGTAACATGCGCAAAAGCACAGCGGTCAAATGGATTGTCGCCGCCCTGGTGGGCGTTGGGATCTCGTGGCTGGTTTTCCGGCCGCGCCCCAAGGGCCCGGTCAATATCGGTGAAACGGCACCCAACTTCACGCTGCCAGGCCTGAAGTCAGATAACGTGTCGCTCGCACAATATCGCGGCAAAGTCGTGGTCCTGAATTTCTGGGCCACCTGGTGCCCGCCCTGCGTGATGGAAACGCCCAGCCTGGAGAAGTTCGCAACGGAGATGAAACCCGACGGCGTCACGGTCATCGGCGTCAGCGTCGACGAGAACGGGCAGCAGCTTCGCGAGTTCGTCAAAGAGTATCATCTCTCTTATCCCATCGCACGCGACCCCAACGCCGCATTGTCCCACCGCTACGGCACCTTCAAATTTCCTGAGACCTACATCATCGACCGCGGGGGCCACGTGGCTGAAAAAATCATCGGCGCCACCGACTGGGTCGATCCCAACATGATCGCCTTCGTCAAATCGCTCACCAACATCCGCGAAGCCTCGCGGTAATCATCACCGCTTTTTTAGTCAGACCCCAAAAAGGGAGCTTGTCATCCTGAGGAGCCAAAGGCGACGAAGGATCTTTGGATTTTCCTGATTGCGGGAATGCAGGGATCCTTCGCTCCGCTCAGGATGACATCGCAGCGGGCGCGTCACGCATCGCGCGTTTGTGATGTGCGAGGGCATTGTAGCGGTGGTGTCCTCACCGCCGGCTTCCTCGGGTGGCGCACACGTCGCGGTGTTCGCGATGTGTGCGGATTCTGTAGCGGTGGCTTCCTCACCGCCGGCTTTCGACAGGTTCAGACTATGTCATTTCCCGGCCGGGCTGATAGGCGCACCATGGATCGGTTGCCAGATAGTCTCCGGTCAATCCATAGGCTCGCGAGCGCGAACCGCCGCAAATGGAGCGATACTCGCATCTGCGGCACCGGCCGTGCAGGGCGTCGGGGTCGCGCAGTTCGCGCATCAGCGGGGAGTCGCGATAAATATCGGGCAGACTCCCGGATCGCACATTGCCCGCTGAAACCGGCAGGAAACCGCTCGGATAGACTTCGCCCACGTGGGAAACAAAAACGAAGCCCTTTCCCGCATTCACCCCATGCGGCGCAAACCCGATGGTGTGTCCCGGGCCTTCCGACCGCCGCAACATCTGAGGCATCGACACCTTGCCAGGGTGGCCTCGATGCTCCGGCGAAGGCCCGCCCGGCTGGCCCCCGGCCTCGCGTTGTGCCACGTAGCGGCGATAATGCGGCGCTTCGGTAACCTTCAGGATAAAGTGAGATTTTTTCTGAACTTCGTACAGGATGGCAAATAATTCCTCGCACCGGCGCGCTTCAATTCCGTCCAGCGATTCCCCGCGCCCAACCGGAACCAGAAAAAACACTTCCCAGAAGACCGCCTTGAGCCGCTCAACCAGTTCGGCCATCTCGGCCAGATACGGCGCCGAACCTGCCCAGACGGTCGTGTTGATCTGCAGGGGCAGGCCAACCTCGTGCGCCCATTGCGCCGCTTCCAGCGTCTTGGCAAAAGCTCCCTTGACGCTGCGGAAACCATCGTGAAGATCGGCGCTGGGATAATCCAGGCTGAGCGCCATCTGGTCGAGTCCGGCTTCTTTCAGGCCTCGAACAACCTCGGCGGTCAAGCTGGGAGTTGCGGCGGGGATCGTGCCCATGCGGAGGCCCAGCCGCTTCCCTTCCCGCACCAGATCCAGCAGGTCGGGACGCTTCGAAGGGTCGCCCCCGCTCAGGATGAAGACCGGTGTCCCCATCCCGGCGGTGTCGGCAAGCAGCTTAAAACCTTCCTCGGTGGTCAGCTCTCCGGGATGGCGCAAAGGCTGCGCCGAGGCACGGCAATGGATGCAGGCCAGATCGCAAGCCTGAGTCGTTTCCCAAATCACCAGAAAAGGCGCTTGATCAAAATTGACGGACATTTTCATTTGGATTCAGTCCCAACGTATTCTGAGATGATGACGAGCGAGAAGCCCAATCCTGATGATACCCCATCGCGCCATCTGGCGGCCAGCAGGTGGGTGGAGCATCCATCGGGTCTTTCTGTAGCAGAAGCGCGAAAGAGCATTGGGAATTATCGGGGTTCTTTCACCCCTCCGGGGCTGTTTTCATTCCCTCGCCGCTTGCTTCCCCATGGCTTACGCCATGGGCTAATGTCTTCCGCCCCCTTCGTGGGCTGCCTGGTTTGGTAGCGCAGTCCGCCGCCTCTGCGGTATGCGGATTTTCTTGCGGCACCGGCGCGACGGGTCTCACTGGCGACAAAGAAATGCGGAAACTGCGGAACGGAGTTAGAATACGGCACGATAACAAAAAGCCGCAGACCGCAACCGCGGCGGTCTGCGCTACCTTGCTCTGTGCGATGTATGCGACCGATTACAATTCGCCTTACAGCGGGGTAGCCACGGTCAACCGCGTTTCAGGTTGACCGTGGGTTCTTCATGGACCCCAAAAGCTTTGCGCCGTGGGCCGCCATCTCTGAATCCAACTCCCTTGACTCGCAGGTTGGGCCGTCGTCTAATTGAGCTATTCGGGCGCCTGAGGAGTGGCAAGGCTGTTGCCGGCCTCCCGACGGATACGCAACTGGAACTCGAGGAGCAGAGGATTGAGCGGAGAGCCCGTCCGCATAACACTTCGGGGCCTATGGCCGCCTGTCCAGTCTGCCGCGCAGCATGCGGTTGCGACTGCGGCAAGGCCTTCGGATTTCACCTTAGTCTGGTCGAACAAGGCTTTACTCATCACAGGCCAAATCATCCCGCACAAACACGAAGGGAGGCAAACATGGGAAGTACGGGAGACATCGTACGGCAGCTTTACGACGATTTTGGCAAAGGCGACGTCGCGGCGGTGCTCGGCGCCATGGATCCCAAGATCCAATGGATAGAAGCTGACAATTTCCTCTATGCCGACGGCAATCCCTATGTCGGCCCGCAGGCGGTGGCCGAAGGCGTTTTTCAACGCATTGCGTCCGATTTCGAGAGCCTGGCTATTGTTCCCCAAAACTTCGTCGAAGGCGCTGACACCGTGGTCGTGGAAGGGCGGTACAAAGGGACGATGAGGAAAACGGGAACGAGTGTTGATGCGCAGTTTGCACACGTGTGGCAGCTACAGGATGACAAGGTCATCCGCTTTCAGCAATACACGGACACCAAACAGTGGGCCAAGGTGGCGGGATCCTGAGAGCGCCACGGCACCAACTCCGCGGGTGGCGCATACGTCGCGGTCTTTGCGATGTATGCGTTCACGCATAACCCACGTTACAGCGCGAATGTGGCATGGGCGTCTCGCCCATGAAGACACAAAGGACGCTTCACGCAATCGGTTTCATGGCCCGGAGGGCCATGAAACAGACGCTTTACAACGGCA
>JARRJI010000207.1:0-11570 GCA_037379595.1 Acidobacteriota bacterium
GCATCCGGACGTCCTGCACGGCCTCGGCGTATCTTTCCGGCGTCGTCAACCCCTCCACGCACGGCCCCAGGCAGCGCTTGATGTAGTACTGCAGGCAGGGCCGGGGATGGTAGCGCGTCAAATCCGCCTTGCACGACGGCACAAAGAAGCGGCGGTGAATCAGGTCCACAATCCGGTAGGCCAGGCTTGCGGGGAAATAGGGGCCGTAGTAACGCGAACCGTCACTTCTCAGGCGGCGCGTCACGTAGACGCGCGGAAAGCGCTCGTGCAAGGTCAGCTTGATATAAGGATACGTTTTGTCATCGCGCAGTAGAACGTTGTACCGCGGCTTGAACCGCTTGATGAGGTTGTTCTCAAGCGCCAGGGCTTCCTTTTCATTGTCAACCAGAATGGTTTCAAGCTCCTCGGCCGCACCCAGAAGCCGGTCGCGCTTTTCGTCGCTTGGACGCGATTCCTGAAAGTAGGAGCGCACGCGGTGGCGCAAAGACTTGGCCTTGCCCACGTAAATGGGCCGCCCGGCCGCGTCCTTGAAAAGGTAGACGCCCGGCCGCGCAGGCAGGTCTTCGGCTCTTTGTTTCAGAAGGTCGTTCATGCAGCTTTCCCTACTTTATTATCATCGACCGCTCCGGGTAACGGAAAGGTTCGCAGCTCTGCCCGTACAAGTTGACTGCCGGCGTTCGCGGAGAGAGAATCTTCACATGAGGCATATTCTGACGGCGCTTCTCTTCTGCGCTTTTGCTCTCGCGAGCCTGCCGGTTTCGCTTTCGGCCCAGCACGTGGTTCCAGACACTGGGAAGGTGCCGAACAACTATCATTACGTTCCGCCGCCGGCCTGGAAATCAGTCGAGATTGGCAACTTCTATTTCCGTCGGAAGGACTACCGCGGGGCGCTCAGCCGCTACAAGGAAGCGGCTGCAGACGATCCTTACTACGCTCCGGCGTATCTCGGGCTGGGCAAGGTTTACGAGAAGCAGGGAAAGAATCGCGAAGCCCTCGCCGCCTACCGCAAGTACCTCGATACCCTTCCCTCCCAGAAACAGGCCGACGACGCAACCGGTGTGCACAAAGCCATCCGTCGCCTGGAGCGGCAATTGCATCGGGAGATAAAGCAATCTCACGGCGCGCCGCAGCCGTCGTCCGCTGCAAAAGATTGAGTTATTCCACCAACTTGGGGCCGGTTTTGTCGAAGTAATTGCTCAGGAGTTCGGTCGCGCGCCCGGCATCCTCTTCCCGAACAATCAGTGTGACCTCCAGGACGGGAAGCACCTCCGCCGAACTCTCACCCCCGAGAACGGAACGAATTCCGCGCGCCCGCAAAAGGTTGCGCGCAAGCTTCGCGTCCAGTGAAGCGGTGGCGCCCGCAAAGGTTCGGATTCTCACAATCTTGACCTGCGACGATTCATCCTCGGACCCCACCAGGGACCGAAACCACCCCGCAGACTCTTTGCCCGTGTCGGAATCGCCTTCATCTTCCTCCGCAGGCGGAGAACCGGGAAGAAGATAGATCCCGCAATCTTCGCACTCGGAGGTGCCTTCCACGTACTCCGTCAGGCAATTGGGACAATAGGGCATAGCGGCATATCGCCTTTGCCAAAACTGTAAATGGCGTCAAAATCGAATTCATCCATAGTATAACGCGTTGCGGGCGCGTCTGCGCTGCAACAGTGACGCGGATGGCGCACACGTGGCCGCTCTTGCGATGTGTCCGACCTGGCGCGAGGCCGGTGCGGGCCCTGGCATGGGATCCGCAATCCCCCAGGAGAGCCGTCACCTGCTCAGGCGCCGGCGGCTTTGCCCTGGAATCGCGGCACGAAAACTTCCGCAACAAAAGTCTCGAAGGAAGTGGGCGTCGTGTTCTGCCCGGAACGCTGTTCGAGCGGCACCATGTATCCGGTATTGAGCGCCTCGGCCATTTCCAGAAGCACGTCGGCAGCACTTGCGGACATGCCCATCTGCGCAAGCGCCATCTTCAGCTGCCCTGCCGGCATTTGCATGTAAGCCAGATCCGGCTTCCCGATGGCTTTGCCGATCACTGAGCTCGCTTCGCGGTAATCCAGGTCTCGCTGGCCCAGGAGCTCATGAGCCTGTTTCCCGGTAAACTCGGACTTCTCGAGAATGCCGGCAACCGAGGCGCCGATGTCGCGCGTGGCGATCATGGGCACGACCAGGTCCGCGCGCAGCGGCCCGGCAACGAATCCGAAGCTTTGGATCACCTGCACCTGTGGCAGCAGGTTTTCCATAAAGTATCCGGCGCGCAGGTAGAACGCGTTGAGGCCTTCAACGCCGTTCAATTTCTGCTCCAGGTTATGGAGGCCGACCACCGGCCCGGTCCTGTCCGGCTTATCGGCGCCGATGCTGCTGAGCGCCACCGCGTGCGTCACGGAAGCTTTCTCGACAGCCGACGCCAGCGCGTCGCTCACCGTTTCCTGATAGGCACGAACGTCGGGACTGGCAAGGTTGGGCGGTATCATCAGATAGACGCCGCTCGCCCCTTCAAAAGCCATGGCCATCGCTTCCGCATCCGTCGCATTCGCGACAAAGGCCTCGGCTCCCTTCTCGACAAACCGCGACAGCCGCTCTGCGTTCCGCCCGATCACACGAACCTTCGCGCCCTTCGACAACAGCGTTTCAGCTACAACTCCCCCGGTGTTTCCACTCGCCCCTGTGATGGCAAACATAAGCGTCTCCTCCTTTCGCTGGATAATAGTTGGATGCTTCCCCCGCCGGCCCGATTCACGCACAGCACCTCACCAAGCTTCTGATCTCTAGTGTAGGACGATGCGATTGCCAGTCAAAGGATCAATTCAGGGCGGAGAGAGTGGCACGGATGGCGTGCCGCGTTGTATCGCAAGGCCCTTTTGCTGGCCTTGCAGATTGTCCGTGTGATTCACGCGGCAAAATGATTGCATACGCAAAACCCGCAACGTTACAAGGCGAACATTGCGGTACAGGGCGATGCCGTTTCTACTGCGCTAAGTATTTCGCGATTTCGAGCCGCCCGGACTTGTCAGACCGCAGAAACAACAACTCATTCTGTGGGTCCATGCAGGCCGGAATGCCGGCTTTAGCCGGTGCGTCATACGTCTCGACGATTTTGCCGGTCTGAGGATCGATCAGCGCGAAGGCGCTGCCAATATGCGGGTTGCGGGGCCCAGTCGGCGCCTGCGAGAACTCTACGAATAGCCTGCCCTCATTCGTAGGGCTTGCCTGCATCGGCCACATGTCGGGCTTAGGCGGCCTGACGAGATGCTCACCTAAAACTTCGCCGCCGGACGAGACGGCGTAGAGCCGGGCCGGGCTTCCCGCACGGAGCAGGTAGATATTGCCGTCCAGACCGCCCACCATCAGGCTCCCGCTGATCTCCGGTGCCCATAGGCTTCCGGGCTTGAGTTTTCTCGCGGGATTCGCCGCTTTTCCGGGCCCTCTAGTCCCTACGGGCTTGCCACTCTTCACCAACACCGGCTTTGGCAGGCGCTTCGGTGGAGCGACGTCATTCGGCAGCACGACCGGTCCTATGTAGCTGCCACCGCGGCCAAAAATACCTGTAAAGGGTTTGGAGGAACCTTTTCCCTCTGCTTCGACATCCTCGATCCCCGTTATCAGGAAGTTCCCATCGAGGAAAGCTGCAAATTTGGAAGCATATAAATGTGAGCCGGAGGGGGGCTCAATTTTGATGACGGAATCCACTGAGCCATCGTGGTTGTATTTGACAACAAGATTAACCGGGAAGCGCGGAGGCTTGCAACCATCCTTGTAAGGGCAGGCCTGCACCAGGGCATAAACGTCGCCGCGCGGGGTGACGTAAAAACCCATATGATTGTGCGACGTGTAGTCTAGCAATGGAGGATACTGGAAGACCGTCGTACCCTGGGAATCGATCGAAAGCATCCTGAGTGGAGGACGGTTGCCCGTGTGAGCCCCCCTGACGGCAAGCTGTACGTTGGGAGATGAATTGAAATAAACATTGCCGTTGGCATCGCACTGGACGCCGCTTTCGACCACACCGGGCCCCGCGACGCTGAACTCTACCGTCCCTGCCGGCTGCAATTCCAGCGCCGGCAGAGGCTCGCTTTGGACCTTGGTTCGTTTTTCCGGTCTTGCTTCTTGTCCTCGGGCGCTCGAGCTTCCCACCGCGAGGGAAATAGCCGCGAGAACCAGCGTGAAGATGACAGCCAACCGCTCTCGAAGAACCATGACTTTTCACCTCCGACCGATAAGATTTGAAGCTGGCGGCGACGCTATCACCACGTAACGTTCTTGTCAATACCTTTTTCCATAACTCTATACTCTTTTTGAGTGCGCATTTTACAGCATCGTAGCGCGTCCAAAACGGCCCCGACCTTGCACCGGAACGTACGCCTTGTAACGTTGCGGACTTTGGGTACGGAACTAGATCAGCACGCGAATTGCACGCGCTCTAACAATTGCCGCATAGATTCGGCCAACGATCCGGGCGATGGGCTAGCGGTGTGTTGCGGGCTTTTGCTTTTGGGTATTTGCAGGCGAACCGAATGCCATAACACTGTTCATCGGTGGCCATCTTGTTTCATCACAAGATGGCGCCGGAGGCCTAACTACCATTGCCTGATCCGCACTCTCCGCTGGAAATCGCTCTATTGTGAAGCTCTCGCCCAGGGGAGGCTTTATCTGCACCAGTGGCACCGAGCACGCGTTGGGTGACGCCGGCAAGGAGATCACTAATATCTTAGGGTTCTTTGCGGACGGATAAACAAAGTTCGGGCGGATCCTCGCTATATAGGGGTTCTTAAAGCTAAGTGTGCGGGGAGGAGTTGATTGTAGAAACCTCTTAGAGCTCGGCTTAGCAGGAGGGTGGCTACTTTGGGCACTGGCAAGCTGCGAATTCGCGGCAAGCGAGGTTAGCCTATCTTACACATGACCTTGTGCGAAGAGCAAGAAGAAATCTCAGATTGAAACACTACCCGGCGCCTTGGATACTTAGTGCAAAGTTCCTGTATGAACTATAATCAGGAATTTCCCGCTCTGCGATAGTGCAGACATTTCAGGGCAGAGTCTCTGCCACCCTTGTATGAGAGAACGCAGCGAAAGGAGGAATGAAGTGCCTACCTTATCACGCCGCAGTTTATTGGCCGCAATGGGCGCTACTGCCCTTGGAGGGTACGGCATGGCTGAAACGGCGAATCGGGACGCAACATCACCGGGCCAAACCGCTGCCGGCGCGCCACAAATGTCCCCGGCGGATCGCAAGCGGGCGGTCGCGAGCCTTCTGGACTATTTCCGCCGCACCGGGCCCAAGCTGCTGCGGCCGGCAGAGGGCATCCTGCGGCATCCCAGCATTTCCCCCAGCCTGCCCGGCGCCACTTACAGCACCCAACTGTGGGACTGGGACACGCTCTGGACAGCCACCGGCCTCTTCCGGCTCTCACACCTTCTGGGCGACCGCGATCTGCACCGCAGAATCGGCGAGCACGCCCGGGGCAGCCTGCTGAATTTCCTCGATCACCAGTCGGACGTCGGGCGGATTCCCATCCTGATCGAGGTCTCGAATCCCGACCCCTTTGGGTGCCTCAAAATGGCATCGCCCAACATCGCCAATCAGGCCAAGCCCGTGATGGCGCAACTGGCGTTGCTGGTGGCGGATGAGTTGTCAGATGTCCAATGGCTCGCGCCGCGTTTCGACCGGTTACTGCGCTTCCATGATTCGTGGCGGCTGGGCAACCAGTCCTCGATCGGCCTGCTGGTCTGGGGAGACGATGTGGCCATCGGGGACGACAATGATCCCACCACCTTTGGACGTCCCTTCTTCTCCTCGGCCAACCTGCTGCTGAACTGCCTCTATTACCAGGACCTGCGGGCAGCGGCGGAACTGGCGCATCGATTGAATCGGGCGAAGGATGCAGATCGTCTTGGAGAGCTTGCAAGGGAGCAGGCCCAGAACATTCAGAAGTACTGCTGGGACCCACGCGACCGGTTCTATTACACCGTGGATGTGCAATGCGTGGACCGGCGGGCCGAGTTGATTCCCAATGTTCCGCGCGGCATGGCGATGTCGTGGAAGTGCCTGCCGCTGAGAATCCAGATGTTCACGGGTTTTCTGCCCCTGTGGTGCGGGCTTGCGACGCCGCAGCAGGCCGGCGACCTGGTCAAGCTCCATTACGCCAACCCTCAAACCTTTCACGCCGCATTCGGCGTGCGTTCCCTCTCCAAACAGGAAACCATGTACTCCCTCGCTCGCAGCTCAAACCCCAGCAACTGGCTTGGGCCCATCTGGATCATCGTGAACTACTTCGTGTGGAAGGGGCTGAAGTCCTACGGCTTTGAGGAACAGGCGGCGGATCAGGCCGGCAAAACGCTGCGTCTTCTCGCCTCGGACCTTGCCCACAACGGTTCGCTCAACGAATATTACCACCCCGACACCGGCGCTCCTTTAAGCCACAAGAATTTCATGGATTGGGACCTGCTGGTTCTGGAAATGGCGTAGGAGCGGGACACGCAAATCCGAAAACACGCCCGGGCGGCGGATCAGAGCCTAAACTTTCTCCTCAAAAAAGCCGATGGTTCTAATGGTGCAGCAGGCTCGCCCGGTGCCACCGGACAGCCCTGCCGCGCGAGACCATCCAGGAAAGGCCGGGCCCCATCGATGCAGAGATTTATTGCCAGACAGCCCATCCTAGACCGCGCCGAGAACGTTTGCGGCTACGAGATCCTTTTCCGCAGCGCCGACGAAGCTTTCAGCCATATCGAGGACCCGGACCTTGCATCGTCCGCGGTCATTTCCGACAGCATGATCCTTTACGGGGTGAATGAGCTGACGGAAGGCAAGCGGGCCTATGTCAACTGCACGCGGGAGTCGCTGATCAACGGCCGCGCGGCCCTGATGCCGCCCGACCGGATTGTGATCGAGGTGCTGGAAACCGTCGAGCCGGACCTGGAGGTCCTGACCGCCTGCCGGGTGCTGAAGAGCGCCGGGTACATCATCGCCCTGGACGATTTCCGGGCGGGCCCGCAGGATGCGCTGGTGGAGCTGGCTGACATCATCAAGATCGACCTGCTGGCCACGCCCGAGCGCGAAGCGGAAGAAATCCTGCGCCGCTACAGCCCCAGGGGCATCCAGTTTCTGGCCGAAAAGGTGGAGACGCGCGAGCAGTTCAAGCGCGCGGTCGAGCGGGGGTATTCTTCCTTCCAGGGCTACTTTTTCGCCAAGCCACGAATCCTGACCTCCAGGGACATTCCCCCCTCGAAGATTTTCTACTTCCGCATTTTGCAGGCGGTCACCCGCCCGGACATGGACGTGCGCCAAGTGGCGGACAGCATCAAGCACGATCTCGGACTTTCCTACAAGCTGCTCCGCTTTCTGAACTCCGCCGCCTTCGCCTTCCGCGCCCGCATCCGATCCATCCGGCACGCCGTGGCGCTGCTGGGACAGGCGGAAATGCGGAAGTGGATCTCGCTGGTTGCCATCGCCAGCCTGGGCCAGGACAAGCCGCCCATCCTTTTTGAGACCGCACTCACCCGGGCGGCCTTTTGCGAATCTTTGGCGCCGCGCGTGGGCGCTGTCAGCAAGCAGGAGGACTATTTCCTGCTCGGCCTGCTCTCCAACATTGACGCCATCCTCAACCGCCCGATGCGCTCGGCGCTGGCCGAACTGCCCATCACCGCGGAAGTGCGCGATGCGCTGCAGGGTACGCCCAACAAGCTCCATGATGCGCTCGAGGCGGCTATCGCTTATGAAAAGGCGGATTGGAAAAAGCTCAGCGCCCTGGCCGGCAAACTCAAGATCAACGAAGACGCTTTCCCGGAATTGTTTCTCCGCGCGGTCCAGTGGTGCCGGCAATTGCCCTTCAAAGAAATGTGCATCACCGAGAAAGACTCTGCGGCCCCGGCCGTAGCTTCCCAACCCGGACAACCCGGGTCGCGCGAGGCTTCGGCGCGCCTGACATAGCAGGTTGCTGAAAAAACCCTCAGAGAAGCTGTCGAGGCGGGTTCATCCCGCCATAAGCCCAGGCTGGCGGCGTAAAGCCGCCGCTACAGGGAGCGGCCCGCGGGTCGGCCGCACCACTCAAAAAAATTCATTTTGCCTGGACGAAAATCGTCGCGTGCCGGTGTATGATGTTCGCACGATCAGGCAGAGGTAACGAGCAGGCGACCGTAAAATCCATCGAACCGGGCACGGGAACGGAGTGCCTCAGGAGGGACAGAGTTGAAACCGATCAGGATCATGGCCATCGTCGTTCTGGTTGCAGCCGGCGTGGTTTTGTCCGGGCATTTTCTGGCATCGCCGGCTCCCCAGCCGAGCGATCCACAGGAAGCGGCGGACCTTGCGGCGCTGGCCGGAGTGCATCCGATTGACACGCACACGCACGTCTTTCAGAATTCGCCCGCCTATTATCGAATGCTGAAGCAACTCAACATGCGCACCGTCGACATCTGCGTGGTGAGCCGGGCAAAGGAACCGCCGGACCGCACGCAGCGGGCGCAGTTCCATATGGCGATGCTGGTCCATCGCGGCTCCGGCGGGCGCGTGGCGGTCTGCACCACTTTCGATCCGTATCCATTCCGCGACAGGAATTTCGACCGCAACACCATCAACGTGGTCAATGAGAATTTCCGCGAAGGCGCCATCGCGGTGAAGATCTGGAAGAACATCGGGATGGACCTGAAAGGGCCGTCGGGCAAATACGTGGAGCCGGACAACCCCGTTTTTGAGCCCATCTACAAAGACATCGCGGCCCACAACAAGACCCTGATCGCGCACCTGGCCGAGCCCGACACCTGCTGGGAACCGCTGGCGTCGATCAGCCCCGCCAATCCGGATTACGTGTACTACAAGGAGCATCCTCGCTGGCACATGTACGGCAAGCCGGACGCGCCGGTGAAGGCCGAGATCCTGGCGGCCCGCGACCACCTGCTGGCGGAGAATCCTCACCTGCGCGTGGTGGGTGCGCACCTGGGCAGCATGGAAACCAGCGTCGACGAAATCGCCAGGCGCTTCGACCGTTATCCGAATTTTGCCGTGGATACGGCCGCGCGCATCCGCTACCTGATGGCGCAGCCACGCGCGAAGGTGCGGGCTTTCCTGATCAAGTACCAGGACCGCGTCTGCTATGGGACGGACGGAGACATCGGTCCGGGCGCCGATGCGGCGGAGAGGATCAAGAGCTGGGAATACCAGTACGCGATGAGCTGGAAATACTTTGCCACGGACGAGACGTTTGAATACCAGGGGCTCGAAGTGCGCGGGCTCGACCTGCCCCGCTCCGTGGTCCGCAAGATCTACCACGAAAACGCCGTGCATTGGTTCCCCGGCGTGGCCCCAAAGGCGAGCCAGTAAGGAAGCGCAGGATCGGTCAGGGCATGGCTGAAGCCATGCCCTGACGCATTGCCTCCGGTCCTACTTATCGCGCCGTGTATAGAAAATGAAAAGGCGGGAAATGCGCCTGAGCGTGGAGCCTTAAATAGGTTGCCGCCCTGGAAAGCAGCGGCGAGACGCCATCTTCCAGGGCGGTAAGAGCAACCCTCATTCATTTTCCGGCGAAATCCTTAACCGGTTCGAAGAACGTTACTTGCTGAGTGCCGCGCGGTTGGTTTTCGCCCAGGCGCTGTCAGCAGCAACGGCCTTCATGTTCGGTGCGTGCTCGCCGCAGGCACACTTCCCTTCCTTCTTCGCCATAGACATGCAGGGGCAGGATTTATTTCCCATGCAAGCACAGACGTAGACGGTGCCCTTGGCACTGGCGGCTTGAGGGGCCGCAGGTACAGCGGTCCCTATTTGTGTTATTCCAAGGCAAAGCGCAAAGGCCATGCCCAGCAAAACAGCTTTATTGGCTAAACGGATTCTACCCCACATCGACCTGCCCTCCTGAAAACTGGATTTAACCCCGATTGCCCCATGCTATCCGGCTCCTTAACGCAAGTCAAGCGATTGTCCAGCCGCGCGCGGCGGAGATGAGGGCGCAGATCGCCAGCGAAAGAAACACGCGCCGCCTGGATCTGCTGCAAGCCCGGCCCTTGCGATTCAGGGGCCAGCGCGTTTCGGCGCCGTCATGCGAAGCGCAATTTCACGGCCCGCTCACAAAATATTCAAAAGGCGCGGCCAAAGTGTTATTCTGTTCGCTCAAAAGATAGGCTTGGGGTGCGATATCAAAAGATCGCAAGTTACAGCGACCCGGGCGGCAGCAGCGCCGGATTTTGATTGGCGCATTCGGCGTCGAGTGCAGCTCAACAAGCGGTGACATTAAGCTTTGCAGTTCCCCACAAGTTTTTGTGGTCTCAACCCAATTCGGAGGACTAATCGAGAATCCATGAGAAACACCACGAAAGGAAGCAGCCCGAAGGGGCTTTGGGGATTCGTCGGATTGCTTGCTTTACTGCTGGCCTTCACCAGCGCCTGCACGACTGGGGAGAAGCAAGCAACCAGGAAGCAAACAACTGAAGTCGGAATCAAAAGGAGCGTGTTTGGAAAAATGCCTAACGGACAGGAAATCCATCTCTATACTCTGACCAATGCCAATGGCATGGAGGTCAAAGTCATCAATTACGGCGGCAGAATCGTCTCGATTCGCGTGCCCGACCGTAATGGCAAAATGGCCGACGTGGCTCTCGGCTGGAACAACCTTGAGAATTACCTGAAGTACAACACATACTTCGGTGCTCTCATCGGCCGCTTCGGGAACCGGATCGCCAAAGGCGAGTTCAAGCTGGACGGCAAAACCTATCACCTTCCCATCAACAACGGCCCCAACAGCCTTCACGGCGGCACGGACGGCTTTGACAAGAAAGTGTGGACCGTGCAGGAAGTTCCCGGCACCGAGCCCGCGCTTGAACTGACCTATCTCAGCAAGGACGGCGAAGAAGGTTATCCCGGCAACCTGAATGTGAAGGTCGTCTACACGCTGACCAACTCCAACGAAATCAAGATGGACTACACGGCTACGACCGACAAGGACACCATCCTCAACCTGACCAACCACTCTTACTTCAACCTGGCTGGTGAGGGGAATGGAAACATCCTCGATACCGTGGTGTGGATCAACGCCAACAACTTCACGCCTGTCGACTCGACACAAATCCCAACCGGCAAGATTGAGGACGTGGTCGGAACGCCGTTCGACTTCCTCACGCCCACCCCGATTGGCGCGCGCATCGATGAGAACAACGAGCAGTTAAAGATTGCCAAAGGATATGACATCAACTATGTCCTGAACCGCAAGGGTCCCGGCCTGGAGCTGGCCGCGCGCGCTTACGATCCCAAATCGGGCCGCGAGCTGGAGGTCTATACGACACTGCCGGGCCTTCAGTTCTACACCGGCAATTTCCTCACCGACGACATCCCGGGCAAAGAGGGCGGATCGTATGGATTCCGGACAGGGTTCACCATGGAAACGCAGGACTATCCGGATGCCCCCAATCACCCGAACTTCCCGTCCGCCGAGCTTAAGCCCGGACAGACCTATCACGAGGTCACGGTCTTTAAGTTCACCACAACCAGCAAGTAAACGGCAGGGAGGCTTCCTCGCCTCTACCTGAAATCTCCGAAGGGCTCGCGCCCGGCCAGGTTCGATTGAGAACCCGGCCGGGCCAGTCCTTATCGG
>JARRJI010000208.1:0-11302 GCA_037379595.1 Acidobacteriota bacterium
GGCGGTGGTCAATTTTGACGATCTCGAGCTGCGCTGGTACGACCACCTGCTGAAGCGCATTGATAACGGCATTGAAAACGAGAAGCCGGTCAGGATTTTTGTCATGGGCATCGACAAGTGGCGCGAGGAAAACAACTGGCCGCTCGCGCGCGCAAAGAGCACCGAATACTATCTCCATTCCGGCGGCAAGGCCAATCTGCTGACGGGCGACGGTAGTCTGTCAACCGCAGCGCCCAAATCCGAACCCTCCGACCGCTACGTTTATGATCCGGGAAATCCTGTGCCTACGCTCGGAGGTCCTCTCTGCTGTGATGCCACTCACCTGATGCCCGGCCCCGTCGATCAGCGCCCTGATGAAGCCCGCCCGGATGTGCTGGTCTATACTACCCCGGCCTTTAAGCAGGATTTCGAGGTTACAGGTCCGGTGAAGCTGGTGCTCTATGCCAGTTCTTCGGCGGTTGATACGGACTTTACCGGGAAGCTGGTGGACGTGTGGCCGAACGGGTTTGCACAGAACCTGACCGAAGGTATCCTCCGCGCGCGATACCGCGATTCGCAGGTCACGCCGGAGCTTATGAATCCCGGCCAGATCTACAAATTCACGATCGACCTGTGGTCAACCAGCAACGTGTTCAAGGCCGGGCACAAACTGCGATTGGAAATCTCCAGCAGCAACTTTCCCCGCTTTGACCGCAACCCCAATACCGGCGCCAGCCCGGAGACCGCGACTCGCTGGGTGAAGGCAACCAATATGATCTACCACGACAGCGCGCACCCTTCGGGGCTGGTGCTGCCCGTGGTGCCGCGCTGACGCCGGGCGGCTGGCCCTTGCGACTGTGCCAAATTGAGTGCTCCTTGAAATCCTATCAGCTTTCTGTATAATTGCCCTCAACTTGAAGGTCATTCCTCTCGAGGAGGCATACCGGTGGACTTTCCTGATCTCCGCGCACTGAGTTTCGGAGAGTTGCTGGATCGCACATTTACTTATTTTCGGCGACACTTCTGGCTGTTTGTGGCGATTATGGCTGTCCCCCAGGCGGTGATTCTCGTCGTCACCCTGGCCTGGGAGGGATTCGAAAGAGCTTACCTGCTGCACGCCGCCGGCACACCATCCACCGCGCACGGCGCGCGTTTCCCCGGCACTGCCATCCTCGGTTGGGTCATTGTCCTCGTTGCCTATTTCGTTGTGTATGCCGTTGCGCTGGGCGCAACCACTTATGCCATTTCAGAAATTCACTTGGGACGCTCGACCACAGCACGCTCCGCCTACCAGCGCGTCCGCAAGCGTTTCTGGAGTTTGATGGGCTTGATCGCGGCCGTAGCCATCCGCGTATTTCTTGTCTTCCTTCTACTTATGATTGTGGTAGCGTTCTTTCCGGTGCTGGGAGGCGTTCTTGCAAGAAACCATCCCGGATTCACCATGGCGGTAGCGGTTCTTCTGGCATTGGTGGGCTATGTCGTTGCCTTGGTTTTCAGCACTCGCTTTGCTATGCGCTACGGATGCACGGTGCCCGCGCTGCTTCTGGAGAACCTGAGAATAGGCGCTGCGATCAAGCGCAGCGTGGCACTGACGAAAAAGCAATTGGGGCGCGTCTTCCTGATCGGTCTGCTGATGTACCTGGTGAGCTGGATGGTTGCCTTGGTCCTTGAGGGACCTTTCCTGTTCGCTGAAATGTATATGTTGATCAAGCACCACACCCAGCCCGCGTTCTGGCTGACCGCTTGCGGCGGCATCATGGGTGCCGTGGGGCACGCCGTGACCGGGCCTCTACTGATGATCGGGCTTGTCCTGCTCTACTATGACATCCGGGTCCGCAAAGAGGGATTTGACCTGCAAGTGATGATGTCGGCTCTGGACGCGCAATCGCCGGTTCCCGGAGTTCCCGCCGATCCTCCCCTGCCGGCCGCGCCGGAATTGGAGAAGAGCAACGTGGCGCTGCTGGTGATCCTGACGCTTGCTACTTTCGGTCTTTATTACCCAATCTGGTTCATGCAAAGGCGGTCCGGGATCAACAGCCTTCGCTCTCGTGAGAAGCTGGGCGTCGGTGTCTTTGTGATTGTGTTTGCTCTTCTGGCGCTGGTCCTGGTGCTGAACGTCAGCCGAAGCTACTTCCCGTCTTTGGGTATAAACTGGCTCCGTGTGTTTGACAGCATGGTCTGGGCATTTTCAGGTGTGCTATTGCTGATCGAGTCTTTTAAAGTGCGGGGAATCCTTGAAGCCCACGCGGAAGGGTCCGTTGGAGGACTGTTCGCCGGCAGTATTAACCTTGCCCAGGAATCGTCATTGTCGGGGGTCGCGACGTTCTTTTTCGGAATCTTTTATCTCCAGCACAAAATCAACGGTATGGTTGAGGCACGGGCGGAGAGCCAGCCGGATGTCGGCTCAAGTGCCGGCATGTTTACGAATGATCATGATCAGGTCTCATCAGGTCGCCCAATGAGAGCCGGACTCCTGGCCGCCGCGGCTGTATGTATCTGCGGCCTTTGCGCCATTGCGTTCGGCCAGCAAAAGCCGGCCCCTGTTGCGCCCAAGCCGCTCAGCCTTCCTGCTTATACTGTCGAAATCGATCGCTGGGTCTCAAACTTAGATAAACTGAAGCTCCATCCGGAAAACGCCGCGGCCTTGCGCGAGCAATTGCCGCCGAGTTGGCCGGTAACGATGGGCTCCGAGCGGATCGAGGTTCCCACAGGCTGGCTGCGGACTGGCTTGAATGACATGCAGAAGGATCCCAAGGCGGATTCCAAAGACGCCAATCGTTTGATTTCGCACCTGCAGGCAATGAAGCGGGAAGCACGAAATCTGGGTGAATCGTCCGCGCAGGACGACGCTTCCGCACACGAGAAGCTGAATGAAATTCTGGCCATGCGCGAATTCAGTGGCGTTCATGGCCCAACGTGGTTCGACCATCTGCTGCAGCGAATCCGTCGATGGCTGGTGAAATGGGTCGAGCGGCTCGACTCGAAAACAGGGAGCCATCAGGGAATTGCAGACTTCATATTCTGGGTTGTTTTGATATTTGGCGGGGGCGGCTTGCTGTTCTGGATGGTGCAGCGACTGCTGCAAGGGCCCGGAAGCCGGTCGCTTGAACTGCGCGCTCCGGTTGCTGAGGCAGCGTCCTCATGGGAGCAGTTGACCCGGGAAGCGCGCCGGGCCGCGGGGCTCGGAGAATACCGTGATGCCATCCGGCTGGCCTACTGGGCTGCCATCTGCCGGCTGGACGACGTGGGGCTGTGGACAGTGGACCACACTCGCACGCATCGCGAGTACCTTCGATTGGTAAAGCCGGACCAGCCGCTGCACGAGCCCCTGGCGACACTGACGCGGCAGTTTGAAATGGCTTGGTACGCCGCCCGGCCCTCTTCCGCGAACGATTTCGAATCCGCCATGAGCCAACTGGAGAGGCTGGGATGCGCATAGCCCTCGATCCCGGCGACCGCTCGCTGCTGATTACCTGCGGAATCCTTCTGGTTGCGCTCAGCGTTGCCGGCGTGCTCATCATGCCGGCAAGGAACGCGGGACCCTCAGGCATTCCCAGCACTTATTCCACAGACAGTGCGGGCGCGAAAGCCGCGTACCTGCTGCTGGGCAGGCTGGGGTACGAGGAAGAGCGCTGGGAGTCGCCGCCGAACAAGCTACCGCAGAAGGCTCAAAACGTAACCCTGATTCTCGCGGACCCTTTCTTAGCGGCTTCCTCGGAAGAGAAAACGGCGATCCAGTCGTTTGTGCGGCGGGGCGGGCGAGTGGTTGCCGCCGGAGCAATCGCTGCAACCTTTCTGAATCTGCCGGGCATCGTCCCGTCAAAACAGTTTGACCCCGACTGGAAGAAGTTTTCCGCGAAGCTGCCGGGGCCGATCTCAAGCCTGGCTCCTTTCGTGCTGATGAAAGCCCCGGTACGGTGGAATGGAGGCCAGCCTGGCGGGCTGGAATACTATGGTGACCGGGAAGGCGGAACGGTGGTGCGCTTTCCGCTGGGCAGCGGAACGATCATCTGGTGGGCGGATGCCTCATCGCTCAGCAACTACGGGCTGACGCAAGCTTCCAATCTCGACCTGCTGCTGAACTCGGTGGGCAGAAATAGGAATGTGAGGATCCTCTGGGATGAATACTTCCATGGCGACCGCCCGGGGTTGTGGTCCTATCTGGGAAAGACGCCTCTGCCCTGGGCCATGCTTCAGTTGGCGGTTCTCGCTCTTGCTTTGATCTTGACCTATTCGCGCCGCAGCGGGCCGGTTGTCGCTCCCGTGGAGGAGTCGCGACTTTCGCCCATGGAATTTGTGGAGACCGTTGGGGACCTTTACGCGCGCAAGCGCGCCGCGGCAGGAGCGGTTGAAATCGCGCTTCACCGTTTCCAGTCGCTGCTGGCCAGACGCCTGGGACGTTCGCCCGAGGCTGTCTCAGCAATGGCGGCGCAAAGCTTGTCTGGGGAAGTTACGGGAGAAAAATTTGATCTTGCGCCGGTCATCTCCCAGTGCGAATTGGCGGTAAAATCCGGAATCACGGACGAGGCTCAGGCGCTGAAGCTTGTCCAGGAACTTCACGATTACAGTCGCCGGCTACGATTGGCCGGCCAAGGAGATTGACCCATGGCGGATGCCGAGCAGTTGGCCAAAAGACTGCATGTCGAAATGAGCAAAGTGATTGTCGGGCAGGAAGAAGTTCTTGACCAGCTCCTCGCCGTCGTCCTGGCGCAGGGCCACGTCCTGATCGAGGGCGTGCCCGGTACCGCGAAGACGCTGGCGGTCAAGGCGCTTGCCTGCATCTGCCAACTGGAATTCCAGAGAATACAGTGCACGCCGGACCTGATGCCGGGCGATATTCTGGGCGTAACCGTGTACAACACCGCGGCCGGGACCTTTTCTTTCCGGCTCGGCCCGATCTTCACCGATCTGCTGCTGCTTGATGAAGTCCACGCAGAATCCCGTCGAGTTCGAGGGCACGTATCCGTTGCCGGAAGCGCAGTTGGACCGCTTCCTGGCCAAGGTCCGAATCAGTTATCCGGGAGCCGACGAGGAAGTCGAAATCCTGAACCGTTACCAGTCGGGCTTTGATGCTCACCACTTGGACAGCATGGGACTGGCCACGATCGAAAGGGAAGCACTGAGCACCGCGCGCCGTGATGCCGCGTCGGTGAAGGTCGAGGCGAGCCTTTTCCACTACATCGGCGAGATTGTGCGGCAAACCCGCACCTGGCCGTCGCTCAGCCTGGGCGCGAGCCCGCGGGCCTCGGTGGCGCTGCTGCTGGTGGCCAAGTCACTGGCGGCCATGGACGGCCGGGACTATCTGGTTCCTGACGACATCAAAGCGGCCGCGCCGTTCGTGCTGAGGCATCGCCTGGTGGTAAAGCCGGAAGCGGACCTGGAGGGCATCACGCCCGACAACGTGGTTTCAGATATCATCGCTGCCGTCAAGGTGCCCCAGTGACCAACGAGCCGCGGCTTGTCCCACCTGACTGTACGGCCCGCGCCAGGGGCCTGGGCCGGTGGCCGGGAGCCTTCGCGCCCCGGTTTTTCCTGGCGCTGACAGTGGGGCTGGTCTGGCTGGGGCCGGCCTGGTGGGACCTGCGGTTCGGCACCATGGTCCTTGCCTGGGATGCTTTGGTCCTGGCGATCTGGTGGTGGGATTGGTCCCGTCTGCCGAGCCCTGAGCAACTGGAAGTCTCGCGCCAATGGGGCGAGCCGGTATCGTTGGGATCATCCGCACAGGTGAAGCTTGAGGTGCGGTCCAAGGGCAATACCGGAATTGCAGCCAGCCTTGAGGATGAGGCGCCGGCTTCATTGCAGCCGCAACTTCCCAAAGAAGAGATTGTTGTTCCTGCCGGGCGAACCGGCAGCGCTACCTACAGCATCCAGCCTAAGGAACGTGGCGAGGCTCGCCTGGGCCGGATCTTCATCCGCTACCGCAGTTCCCTCAAGTTTGCCGAGCGCCGCGCGGTCGCGGACTTGGCTCAGATGGTCCGCGTTTACCCTGATCTCGAAGAAGCCCGGAAACTGAGGCTCTACCTTCTGCGCAGCCGGCAGATTGAGCTCGAAAAGCGCCTGAAGCACAGCCCGGTCCGGGGGCGGGAATTCGAAAGCCTGCGGGAATACCATGACGGCGATGAGCCCCGCGACATCTGCTGGACGGTGACAGCGCGGCAGGGCCGGCTGGTCACCAAAGTCTACCGTCCCGAGCGAAGCCAGTCGGTGCTGCTGGCGCTGGACGCCGGGCGTCTGATGCTGGCGCATTCGGGACCGTTCACGAAGCTCGACTACGCCGTCACGGGGGCTCTGAGCCTGGCGCACGTGGCGATGGCCGGGGGCGATGCGGTGGGGGTGGTCGCCTACGGAAGAAAAATCGAAGCCAACATCAATGCTTCTCGCGGCCCTTCGCATCTCCGGTCGATTCTCGATCAGCTTGCCCTGGTGCGGGGAGAACTTGTGGAAGCGGACCATGCACGCGCGACGGATGCATTGCTGAAACGCCAGCGCCGGCGCTGCCTGATTGTCTGGGTCACAGACCTGGCCGAAACCGCGGCCACGCCTGAGGTGATTGAAAGCGCCATGCGGCTGATCCCTCGCCATCTGGTCCTCTTCGTCGTGCTGGGCCAACCGGACCTGGGAAGTTTCCTCGCCCGCCGCCCGGAGACTACTGGAGAGATGTATCGATATGCTGCGGGCCTGGAACTCGTCCAACGGCGAGAAACACTTCTGCGCCGCATGCGGGAACAAGGAGCGTTGACGCTTGAAGTCGCGCCCGGCCGTTTGGCGGTGGGGCTGGTCAACCAGTATCTTCGCATCAAGGAGGAAAGCTTAATCTGACGGAGAGTGGCCCGCCCTGCGCTGCTAAACCTGGGTGCGGCCTGCATAAGCCAGGTAAACAATGAACAAGGTGGCCAGAGTGGCAGAGACCGCAAATTTGGCTACTGCGGGAAATGGAGACGGGGAAATAAAGCCTTCCACTGTTCCGGCGACGACCAGGACCGGAATGATTCCCAGGATCAGCCGGACTCCCTGTCCGCCGTAATGCACCAGGGCATCGCGGCGGGGAAGATTTCCGGGAAAGAGCAGGCCTCGGGCCACCAGCAGCCCCGCTCCGCCGGCGATGAAAACAGCTGGCAGCTCCAGAACGCCATGGGGCGCCACGAACTCCCAAAGCTGGGAACTCATGCCGGCTTGCCAGCACGCCGCAGAGATGACGCCCATCATCAACCCGTTCGTCAGCAGCAGATAGATGGTGCCAAGGCCTCCGGTGATGCCAAAAGCGAAGGCGGCGAAAGAAACGGTGAGGTTGTTCGTCATGATCCCGCTTGCCGCCAGCGGCTTGATCGCTACAATGGAGTGCGTCCACATCTTGTGGTGATCGATGGTGCTGGTCATAGCAGGTCCCAGGAAGAAACGCTGGAAGGACGGATCGGCGAGACAGATCAGTAAACCCGCTATGGCTCCAGCCGCAAAAAGGATTGCAGCAATGGCGGCGTAAGTCAGGTTCTTGCGGAAGACAGACGGGAAGATTCGCCGGTAAAAAACCAGGATGCCGCGTGAGGAAGAGCGCCGTCCCATGTAAATCAGGTTGTGAGCCCGGGCGAGAAGCTGGTTCAGGTAGTCCGAAAGCCTGCGGGTGGATGAATCTTCCCGGACCCGGGCGAGATCGGCGGCCACCTGGCGGTACAATAAGGCGAGTTCCTGCAACTCGTGGTAAGGAAGCGCGGCAATGCCGCCTTTGGCTGAGCGGTCCACGATACGCTCCAGCCGAGTCCAATAGGGTTTCCGTTTTTCCAGCCAGCGCGAGGAAATCATAATGACGGAACAACAGGACAAGCTTACCATTGAAACCCCGGAATTGATCCCCCTGGAATTTCCCCTGGCCGGGATCGGGAGCCGGTTTCTCGCTATCGCTGTGGATAGCCTGATTCAACTTGGCGTGGCAGTGTCACTGTTTCTTTTGGGGCTGTTGATATTTTCCACTTCCTTTCCTCATTTCCACCGTGGAAGAGTCTGGATTGGAGCGATTGGCATCATTGCTTATTTCCTGCTCCAGTTTGGCTACTTTGCCGGATTCGAAGCGTACTGGAACGGACAGACTCCCGGCAAGCGCTACCTTCACCTCCGTGTCATCAGGGACTCGGGCCGTCCCATCACCGTTTACGATTCCGTTGCCCGCAATCTCCTCCGCATCGTCGACAGTATACCGGGGTTCTACGGCATCGGGATCTTGTCCGTGCTCCTGAGTTCGAAAAGCCAACGTCTAGGAGACTTTGTTGCCGGGACTGTCGTCGTGCACGAACAGCCGCTGGTGGGCCGCCCGGATGTGGGTTGGACCAGCCAGCCGGCGGCCGCGCCATCCGGTTACGATCTTTCAAAACTTACGCCCGAGGAATTTCAGCTGATCGAAGCTTTTCTTGCGCGGCGGGAACAACTGGCGCCCGGAGTCCGCGGTGAAATGGCACGGCGGATTGTCCTCCGTATCGGCGCCAAGCTGGAAATTTCCGATCGGGATCGCGAAGACCCCGAGGCCGTCGTCGAGAAGCTCGGGAATGAGTACCGCCGCCGGGTGCAGTTCAGATAATTGATCGGCCTTTCCGCCCAGGCAAGCGTGTGGTCATTGCTGCTTGGGCGGGTCCGCGGATAGCGGCATTCACGAGGTGGGCGCTGTCGGCGGCTCGCTTGGACCCCAAGTGCTACGTTGGCTGGCGATCCAATCAAAAACGTGCTCCTGCAAGCTGCGGGGAAATCGGTTAATGTCCATCGGCGTTTCGAATTGCAAAGCTTCGGCATGGCCCAGCAGATCGTAGACCTTCCTTGAACTTTTGACCTCGCGCTTTACATCCGCGACTCGCGCGTAACGGTCCAGTTCCGGAGCAACAAGGAGCACGGGCTTCGGAGCTATCAATGCCAGGACCTCATCGAAATCGAACGGAACGCGTTCTTCATGGCCGGCGAAGAAGCCGAGCTGGGGCAGCAGCCCGTGGAGTTGTGAATAGTGACGGATCCCCTCAGTGCCTTTATCCGGAGTCTGCAGCCGCAATGGATCGAAACCACACACGGAAACAAGGCCTTTGACGCGATCATCAAAAGCAGCTGTCAGCAACCCGACCTTGCCCCCGAGCGCATAGCCAAGCAAGTAGATCTGAGATGAATCAATCTCTTCCAAGGCGCTGAGCGCATCGATCGCCGCCCGCGTATCCTCAATCATGTTTCCCATGATCGACCACCTGGGATAGCGCTCGTAGAAGTCCATGGCCTCGTGGACGCGCGTTCCGTAGCCGAGTTGATCAAAGGCAAACACCGCAAAGCCCCTTTTCCAAAGCAACGGGAATGAAGGCCTCTCGTCCTGGTAATAAGCCCATTCCGTCGAAACCCACGGATGCCCCGCCGACCACCCATCCTGGTAAGAGTGCGGATGGAGCCAGATCACGACCGGCCACTTCCCGGATTTGGGTTTGCCATCGGGTCCCAGCGGATAAAACAAGTCCCCCATGAACGAATCCCCAAACGGCACACCTACCGCGCCGATCCCCTCACGCTCCAACCTCTCCCGCTGATATCGATCTCCGTAGTCGCCCCAGCTGTCTTTCGCAGGTCGGCGGTACAGGGTTGCGAGCCAGCCGTCGGTGCACATGCTCCGGTCGGAAAGCTTGCGATTCGCAGGAAAAGGTAACCGGGGCGGCGCCTCGCCCAGAACCCGTGAAATGTTGTCGCGGATGGATTTCTTCTTTTCTTCCCACTTCGCTGGCGTGCTGATGGGACGCCCGTCTTTGCCCTCCAGAAAGTCGCCGGCCGACCTTTTCGGGTACGCGAGCGGATCGATTTTCTCGCGGGTAGCCTTCTGCCAGCCTTCAAACGAATAACCGAGAATCCAGGTCTCATATTTCGGGAAATGTTTTCGGCCAAAAACCGTGTCAAAGAAATCCACGATCTCCTCGATGCGTTCGGTGCCGAACTCATGTTCCCCATCGCGAAGATGCAGCCACAGGTTTTCCTCATGACCCAGGAATCGGTAGGCACTCAGTACGGAGCGGTAGGCTTGCTCGAACCCCAAAGGGTTGCCGGCCGATTCAGCGTATCCGGCGTACATCATCAGGCCCCGTGGAGCGATGGCCGCCATCAACAGGTTCTGGTCCACGGGGAGTTTGTCTTCGCGTCCGGCAAAGAAGCGCAGCCGAGGGTGAAACCAGTGGGGCTGGGCGCCGGTCAGCAGTTCGATGCTTTCATTGACAAACATGTCCGTGGTGTATCGCCAGGGATCGGCCCCTCCCGTATTGCCGCTCGACGGGACGACGGCTCCAATCCTCTCATCGAAAGCCGCCGCTACCAAGGCCTGTTTCCCATTTCGGGAATGGCCCGTCAGTCCGATTTTCTTCTTGTCGACTTCGGGGAGGGTGAAGAGGTAATCCACCGCACGCGATGCCGCCCACGCCCAACGCGCAAGACAGGAAAAATCGTACTCCGGGTAAATGTCGATGTAGGCGTCTGAATCATCGCTGTTGCCGTACATTGGATCGGCGGCGAAATAGATGCAGCCGATGTAACCCCGCCGAACTCCGGTGGCAACCCACGGCCGGGTGCGTGGATGATTGGTGAGGAAGACCGGGAAGGGTCCTGTGCCGTCCGGAATGATCAACTGGACACGCAGCGTGGCGCGATGGTCTGGGCCGAACTCCAGCCGCACGTCGCGTACAGTGGTTGTTCCTTCGCGCCGGGTGCCGGTAACGACAGCGCGCAGGTTGTCCGGTCGCGGAGGCATGGTGCCGAAGACCCAGTGTTCAGTCTGCGAGAGGATCCACTGCTTTTGGCGATTCCACAAGTCCTGGGTGGTAACAGGGATCTCGCGGCCGTTTTCGTGAAGCAACAGCGCATCCGGGAGATCGGGTATCGAGGGCAGGGCATCGAAATCCGGAGGTAGGGCTCCTGTCCGCTTCACCCAATCTTCCCAGGTCTTGTCGTGGGCATTAATCCGGCCGGTTCTGGGCGTTCGAGTGTGGGGAAAAATCTTGAGAAACTCTTCAAGCTCCTTGCGCCGCTTGTCTTCTTCGTTGGACGGCCCCGCCGCAGCCCACGAACCGGCAAAGCCCGCGGTCCCTAACGCCGAAGCTCCAACTGCCATCGTTGCGCTCTGAGCGAAAAATGCTCTCCGTGTAGTCTTTTCTCGCATCGTGATACCCCCAAGATCTTGCGCCTGCGGTTTGTCAGTTGTGCAACTCCAGGCGAACCGTGGCACCGTCCAACGCAGCTTTCGTCCGATGCATGACCTGAACCGATCAGGTTAATGGCCCTACGGAACGCTCCACCCCCCCGGCAAGCAAGAATCAAAGTTCAATTGCAG
>JARRJI010000209.1:0-6727 GCA_037379595.1 Acidobacteriota bacterium
ATTGTGGACCCACCCGACATGCGTTTCATCCTTTTTGTCCCCTGTACACGAAACCCATATGCGCTCTTTCGTGAATGAATATGTGTGCTCTTGACATCCGGGAGTGGCTCAACAAGTCGGCAAGTTCATCTGGAGTGTACGCGGCGCGGACGGAATCTTCAAAGAGCTTTTTCATAATGCCAGAATAATGGCGTCCGTGCCACCGGACGTGCCACGGATACGCAAGGCGCGAAGGGTAGCGTTGGGCAATCTTCGGGACAATGTTGCCCGGCCCGCATCCAACGTCAAGCATCCGGCCAGAGAGCGTCCCTTCGGGCGGTCCGAGTGAAAGGACCTGGTCCACGAAGGTGTTGTCGAGGCTGTCCAGATGCTCCTGGGTGGCAGCCGAAGCATAAGCAGAGACTTCAGCTTCGCCCTCTATAACTTCGCGTTCCGGCTTGCGTTCCATTCCACCGCACCTCACTGCGAAGTGTAATTCTATCGCAAAGTAGGCAAAACTGGATCACGTTCACGCTACTCTGGCTGATCGGCATGCTTCGGTCGAATGGTCTGAGACAGTCATCAATGCTCCCGGTATTGCCCGGCGCTTTTCCCTCCTGGGTTGTCAGTACTTGATTCACGGGGAAACCAGACCTGCGCTTCCCCACAAAGGCAGGCTTCAATGAACCATAGCTCGGGCATCAATTGCTGAGGAAGACTTTTCCCTTGCACCTCGGGTTCACCTTCTGTCATTATGTTCGCCAGAAATGGACCACAGCTAAGTAAGATGCTATCCGCCCCCGTGAGGGGGTAGTTTTCACACACTTTCGGGAGAACCGAGATTCAAAACCTTCCTTCAATCACATCTCGGTTCCTCCCGTGGTAATTTCTTGTCCGAGCCACCCAGTCTATGGCAGAAAACCAGAAAGGTCATCACATGCCATTGTCGCAGCTTTTCTGCGAATCGGCTTCGGAGCGAAATGCATTGCCGGTTTGACGGACAGCGAGTCCAGCGAGGTCCTGACCGGCTGTCTTCATTCTGAATCCAGGGCAGCCTGTTCGTATAGAATCGGGCAGCCCAGCCGTATAATACTTGGGTTGGCTCATATGCGCATTCTCCTGGTGGAAGACGAACGCAAAGTAGCAAGTTTTGTGGCTCGTGCCCTGCGCGAAAAAGCCTACGCCGTCGACGTTGCCGGGACGGGCGAGGAGGGCCTGGAAATGGCTGTTTCCACGCCTTACGATGCCATTCTTCTGGACATCAGGCTCCCGGGGATGGATGGCATCACAGTCTGTCGAAAAGTAAGGCAGGCTGGCATCGAGACCCCCATTCTGATGCTGACGGCTCGGGTTCTGGTTGAAGAGCGCGTTGCGGGGTTGGACGCAGGCGCAGACGACTACCTTACCAAACCCTTCGCTCTGGCGGAGCTTGAGGCGCGAGTTCGAGCTCTGATCCGCCGTGGGTTTGGGAAAAGCGCGGCTACCCTGCGATACGGCGATCTTGAGCTCGACCGGCACCGGCGCAGGGCGAAGCGCGGTGAAGCTGCGATTCCGCTGACTTCCCGGGAATTTGCCTTGCTGGAATTCCTGATGCTTCGGGCTCCGGATGCTGTCACGCGTAGTGAGATCATTGAACACGTCTGGGACTGCCACTTTGATAGTGAAACGAACCTTGTGGAAGTTTATATCAACCGCCTTCGACAGAAGATTGACCAGGATCATGGCATGAAGCTAATCCACACCGTCCGTGGTCTTGGTTATTGTATGAACCTCGAGGAATGATGCCTGCCTGGTCACTTCGACGCCGCATGATGCTGATGTTCTGCGCAGTAGTAGGCGTCCTGCTTGCCGCCTGCTTTGCGGGATTTTATGTGCTGCTGTCGCGGGAAGTTTACAATCAGCTTGACCAGCAGCTTCTGGAAACAGCGCGTCCGGTCATTGCCGACCTCATCACAGACCCTTACAACGAGAAGGATGTCGATGAACTGAATCTACCCGGGGAATACTTTGAGTTATTGGATTCCTCCGGACATGTCCTGCAGCGCTCACGCAACCTGCGGGCAGGAATATTTGACCCGGACTCGATTGTGTTGCGGGGCCACGCGACGGTCTTCCAGAGGGTTGAAAACAGGCGGCACGGCCGGCTGCGCCTCGCCGCTATTCCGTTCCGATTTGACAAGGAACCCGTCATGCTGGTCGTCGCCATTTCGACCCTGCGGGCTGACCACATTCTAGCGACTTTTCGTGGAATCATTCTTCTTCTCCTTCCTTTGAGCCTCTTGCTGACGGCGGCCGTTTCGGCCTGGTATGTCGGCAAGAGCCTGACCCCCATTGCGACCTTCACGCGGCACGCCGAAGACATGGCCGGGAAGGTCTCTGGGTTTCATCAACCGGATTTGTGGCATCCGCTCCCGGTCAAAACTCCTCGTGACGAACTCAGCCGTCTGGCCGAGACCTTCAATCATCTTTTTGACAAAGTTGCTTCGGCGCTTGGGCAGTTGCGACAGTTTGTTTCTGATGCCTCGCACGAGCTTCGGACTCCTCTATCCGTCCTGCAGGGTGAGACGGAATTGTTGCTTTCAGAGCCGAGATCGCCTGAAGAATACCACGAGGCCGTGCGGGTGATTGACGGCGAGTTGAAGAAGCTGAGCCGGATCGTCGAAGGTCTTTTCACCCTTGCCATGGCTGATGCCGGGCAACTTCGGCTCGCTAACGACCCTGTCTACCTTAACGAGATTCTTGAGGGATCGTGCATGCTGGCCACGCCAATGGCACAAACCAAGAACATTGTGATTGAACGCGACCTGCAGCAGGACTTCCCCTATCTGGGCGACGAAGCGTTTCTCCGCCAACTTTTCGTGATTTTCCTCGAAAACGCCATCAAGTATTCGCGACCCCAAACGACAGTCTGGGTTGGATTGGAGCAGCGGGACGGGAAGTTGCAAGTTCGCTTTCAGGACCAGGGTATTGGAATCCCCTCTGAACATCAGCCCCATATCTTTAAGCGTTTTTACAGGGTGGGACAGCCAAGCTCTTCGGAGAGTAAGCCGGGAGAGACGCCGAGCGGCGGGCTTGGCCTGGCTATTGCCGATGCGATTACACGTGCCACAGGAGGCTCTATCGATTTCCAGAGCGAGCCGGGTACAGGTTCAGTTTTTACAGTGAATCTTCCTCTTCACCGCTAAGCCGAAAGCCCCACAAAAGAGCAAAGAACAGGTTTCGTGATCGGGATCAGGACCAAGCTGCGCAAGCGAGTCGCAGCCTTAGAATCCGCCTTCTGACTCTGCGATTCTCGTTAACTCAAAGAAATGATGACCGATAATGGCCAGAGTCATCGCCTTGTCGAGATGCTGGCGGTGCCGGCGTAGTGTCTGCGCCAGAAATTTCCAGTACTCTTTCCGGTAGTTGCTTCGCAGACCTTGCCGCCACAGAGATCGGGCCACGGCGAGGACGTCCGAGAAACTGATGGGAGTCCGTGCCGCCGAACCCAGTTGCGAAAGGAATGCCTGGACGCGGTTGAAGTACTCGCCCGGATAATAGATCGTTTCCAGAATCCTGCGGTAGCCGTCGAGTAGCTCCTGGGTATCCATCCGGGGAATAAAGTTCATATCAAGAAGCGTGTTATTCCCCAGGCTCTCTTTGAGAAGCCTCCCTTCCGACTTTAACCGTCGCCAGAGCTGGGTGTTTGGCAAAGCACTGAGCAGACCAACCATCGAGATCGGAATGGCGGCATCGCGGATAAATTGAATCTGGCGCTCGAAGACATCCGGAGGATCGTTGTCGAATCCAACGATGAAGCCGGCCATCACTTCCATGCCGTACGATTGGACCAGTTTGACGCTCTCTAAGAGATCCTTGCGAAGGTTCTGGAACTTCGTGGTCTCCTTGAGGCTTTCGGCCACCGGCGTTTCGATCCCCATGAAGACGCTGTTGAAGTTGGCGTCGTGCATCAACTGAAGAAGCTCCGGATCCTCGGCCAGATTCAGCGAGGCTTCCGTAAGGAATGAGAATGGAAAGTTACGGTCACGGTTCCAGCGGACCAGCTCCGGCAGCAACTTCTTTACATTCTTCTTGTTGCCAATAAAGTTGTCATCGACCAGAAACACGCGACCCCGCCATCCCAGGTTGTAGATCTGAGACAGTTCGTTGCAGATTTGATCGGGAGTCTTTGTGCGCGGCCGGCGCCCGTAAATTTCGATAATGTCACAGAACTCACAGGTGAACGGGCAACCGCGCGAATACTGTACCGCCATAGCGCTATACTTACGGAGGTCCACCAGGCCGAGGTCCGGGACGGGCACTTTCGTCAGATCGGGCAGTACGGGAGCCTTGTAGTGCCTGCGGGCGGTGCCGGACCCAATATCCTTGGCCAGAATCGAAATGAGTTCCTCGGCTTCGCCCTCAACAACGTGATCGGCTTGGGCAATGTTGGGATCTGAAGTGCTTGCGATCGGCCCTCCAACAACAGTGCGCAGCCCCCGCTCCCTGGACCGTGCAATCACCCTTTTCATCGACGGCCCCTGCACCAGCATGCCGCTGAGAAAGACGACGTCTGCCCAGTCAAGCTCCGCATCTTTGAGAGGGCGCACATTCAAATCCACAGCGCGTTTTTCCCAGGAAGAGGGTAACATGGCCGCAACGGTCAGCAGGCCGAGCGGTGGGTAGGCGGAACGTTTGCCTAGGAAGGGGAGAGCGTGCTTAAAGCTCCAAAACGTATCGGGAAATTCGGGGTAAACCATTAGAACTTTCATGCGCCCAATTCCAATCTCTGTGCTGGAGTTTTGTGGAGCCCGCCAACTTTTAAGGCTCCAGTCTATCACAGTGCATTACAGCCAAAAAAGAAATTCGAATGTTGTATGAGATTGCTCACATGAAAGCTGTAATCATCTGCTTCAGGACGGTCGTACGATCCCAAGTTTAGGGTAAAAAACCGCCATGCCAGGTATGCGGACTTGGATCCGCATCTTTATCGGCAGGTAGAAATCGGCGGCGGGCACGCTCGCCGCTTGGCAGGCAGGACGGCGCGGCCCGGTTCCGGTCTGCTATGGCTGAGGTAAGGATGGCAAATTGTACTTCAACGGTCACTTTGCCGACTGCTCCGGGCCTAGCTCGAACCACGTGCAGTTGATCACAGGGAGCCGGGGGTATTGGGGAAACTGCAGATCGTTTTCGGACCGCCGGCACAAATACAATGTTGACGCCCGGCTTAACTGAACTCTGCGCATGTGACGGCAATCCCGGCAAAGCCCCACTTCCGGATGAGCGGACTCTTGATTTTCCTTCGGGAAACCAATCATTTGATGGAGCAATGGGCCAGCCCGCGCTTCTCCAGATATTGCTGATGATATTCTTCCGCTCGCCAGAAATCGGACGCTGGTACAATTTGGGTCACGATCGGACGTTTGTAGACCCCGGCCTTTTCAAGCTCTCCCTTGGACGCACGCGCCGCAGTCTCTTGTTCCGGCGTATGGAAAAAGATGGCCGATCGATACTGGGTGCCGACGTCCGGACCTTGCCGGTTTGGCGTGGTGGGATCATGGGCCTTCCAGAAAACTCTCAGAAGCTCGTTATAGGAAACGACGCCGGGATCGTATTCAACCTGAGTGACCTCAGCATGTCCGGTCTTGTCGGTGCAGACGTCTTTATAAGTCGGATTTACCAGGGTTCCTCCCATGTATCCGACGGCGGTTGAAACAACGCCCTTAACCTGGCGAAATGTAGCCTCAACGCCCCAAAAGCATCCGGCCGCAAACGTTGCCTTTTCCATCACTGCCCCCATCCTTGACGAGTTTCCCGGCTTACAACTTCCAATCCTCAGCTTTTAAGTATTTCGTTTTCGTTCGGGAAAAGCAAGATTCGCCCAAATCATTATGCCGGCGCCGCGTCGGAATCAGTCGAGTTCATGCTTGTGCCCATTTCCGGAGGGACGGGCCAGCACATAGGGACCTTCAGGAATGAGCGCGACGCGAGCGTTTCCGGGCAATGCAGCCAAGAGGGATTCAACGGCTTCCCGGATGTTTGGTTGCACCGTTCCCCAGACCGATGGGTGGTATTCCGGAGGCAGGCCCGGCACGTAGAATGACACACGATTTCGTGCTGTAACCAGCGCAAGCTTTTCCAGTTGCCATTGGTCCGGTACCACAGGCGCCGCGGCGATCTTCCGGAGGAACTCTTCGTCGGACGGGTTCTCGCGCAGCATCGACGTGAATTCCGGCCCTCCGGTACCTTCCTTGCAGGCGGCAAGTAAGAGTACTTTCCCCCCGGCTTTGACGACGTGTGAAGCCGCGGTGATCCCTTTGATTGACTGATAAAAGGTGAGGTCCAGCGGATACCCTCCAGCCGAGGTAATCACTGCATCGGCAGGTTCTTCAATGGTTTCGAGCATTGCGCTGGAAACGAATTCAACTCCTTTTCGGTGCGCTTCAACGGGATTGCCGGCAAAGACACCTGCGACGGACCTCTCGCTCCCGTCTGGCGTACGAGTGAGCGAAACGTCAACCATGAAATCGTGACGGGCCATCCGGGCGATCTCAAGCAGTTCGTGGTGGAGCGGGTTGTTTTCGATCGAGCCTTCGGTGGCCCTCGGATCTCTCATGAATTTGGGGCTGTGCAGCACACTGATGGTCTCCGCCGCAGCCAGCCCGGGAGGACAGCTTTCAAACCTTTACTGGGGCTGGGCCCGCTGGGAGAACAGGTATGATGAGGACGGATATGTCGTGGAAAGGGTCATGTACGACCAGGATGATGA
>JARRJI010000210.1:0-6722 GCA_037379595.1 Acidobacteriota bacterium
CAGCCACGATGTTGGCCTGAATCTTCTGGTTGGTCTCCTCCGTTGGGAAGGTACCCGGGGCCGTCATCGCGCCTTCATAGAAGGTACCCTGCGAGCCGTTGCTATTGTCGCCGCCGTTGCCCAGGAGGATAGCTCCCTGCTTGCGCATCGGGTCATAGGTATCGTTGACGCGAGGTCCGTCGAACATGACCGACAGGTCGCCCTCCTGTGCATCGCCGCCCATAGATCTCCAGTGGTGCGGCTCACCGTCGGCCGTGGCGGTTACGAACCGCCAGTTAATGCTTGGCAGGTCCGGGCAGAGTTTGGATCCATCCGGGTTTACACAACCTACCAGGTTGTTCTCCTGGTCGGTCATAATCCACGGACCGGGGGAATTCCCGCTATACCACCCAGGGGCGTTGCCGAAGTAGGCGGTTTCCATGGTGCCGTTGCCGTCGTCGCGGCTGTCGATCTCGGCGTTGCCGAAGTCGAAGCAGCAGCCCGAGTTGTAGTGCTTGCCGTTAACGACCCAATACATCCCCTCCGCCTGGTCGTCGACTGCGGTGCCCTTCGGGTCGTCGTCGCGGAGGCCCATGCCCGGCTCGATGAAGACGCCGTAGACCTTGTGGCCCATGATCATAATCGGCGCCATGTCGGCGATCGGGAGGGTGTTGAACCCGCCCATGGCAGGGCCGCTGAATGCGCCGCGGGGCGCCTGCGTGAGGTCGTTGTGCTTGGGGGATTGGTCGTAGATTTTGGTGATCCAGCAGTATGTGTTGGCGCAGAAGGCGTCCTGCGCGGCCGCGTCGGCGTATCCGCCCGCATCCGGTGTCGGCGACGCGACGGGCTGGACGACGCCGATGTTCAGGGCCTTGCCGTCCGACTGGCGCTTGACCTGGTAGAGCGGGCCGCTGTAGGAGGCGTACATCGCGCGCGTGGTGCTGTAGGCGGCCACGCAGGGGTCGCTGGCGGCGGCGTAAATGTCACATGGGCCTTTCGGCCTGGGCGGAGGGACATTGGGTCTCGCCCCGGCGTGTTGCGCCATCGTCAACGTGGCGCCAAATAGCGTGAGCGCCAGTGCGAGCATCAGTACAACATTGATTTTCGTTTTCATGTTTATCCTGTCTGCCCTGCCGAATTTATTCCGGCGTCTGTAGTTCTCACGGTCCCGGCGGGTAATGCAAGTAAATCAAAGCGCAAAGGCCATGTCAACGCAAAGGCCATGGGTCTTGTTTCCTATTTCTGCAAGCTGTCCTACTTCTTTGAATTGTCCTCCGGAAATACATATACCACCAACTTCTGCAATTGGATGCGGTGGAAATACCAAAGCATCGCGACTTGCTATAACCCATCACGCCGCTAAGGTGCGCTGACTATGAGATTGCAGGATAAAGCGTACGCGGTATTACATCTGGCTTCGGCAATGTCTCGCTACGTAACATTCATGTATTCGATTGGTACTGGCCTGCCCGAGTTCTTGTACCACCCAGAGTGAGAGAGTCTACATTACTTTGAGTGGTTTAGGTGCCCGCACTGACCACGTAAGCGAACCACTGGTGCTCCATATGAGTAGCCACAGCAGGCGGCGGAGGCAGTTGGTTCTGGAAATTGGAACAGCGGTTCTACGAGCCAGATCACGTGCCCCCACTCCCAGCATGCGCTAGGTCTTTCGGGGCATGTCCCACCCGCACGAGCAGCTTGCCGAAATTCTGCCCCGTGAACAGCTGCTTGAATGCGGCCACCGCGTTCTCCAGGCCCTCCACAATGTCCTCTTTGTATTTGACCTTGCCTTCGCGCACCCACTGGCCCATGTCTTTCTTGAACTCAGGCTGGTGTTCGAGAAAATCCGTCACAATGAAGCCTCGAAATGTAAGACGCTTGAAGAGAATCGACCTCATCACCTGCGGTACTTTGTCCGGTCCAGACGGCAACTCGGTCGCATTATAGTGCGCAATGAGCCCACACACCGGGATACGCCCAAAAGGATTCATCAGCGGCAGGACTGCTTCGAAAACCTTCCCACCCACATTCTCGAAGTCAACATCGATGCCATTAGAACAGGCAGCTTCCAACTCTTCCGCAAGTCCGGACTTGTGATGGTCTACGCACGCGTCGAAGCCAAGTTCGTGGACAACAAAATCGCACTTCGCCTGTCCACCCGCGATTCCTACGGCACGGCAACCCAGGATCTTCGCAATCTGGCCCACCGCGGAGCCGACCGCTCCAGCCGCAGAGGACACCACGACAGTCTCACCCGCCTTTGGCTGCCCGATATTCAGAAGACCCGTGTAGGCCGTCATGCCCGGCATCCCCAGCACGCCCAGCGCTGTCGATATGGGCGCAAGGGTCGGATCGACTTTCTGCAAAGTTCCCCCCTCCGCAACTGCGTACTCCTGCCAGCCGGTGTGACCAAGGACAATGTCGCCAGGTTGCAGATCGTTAAACTCTGACGCCACTACTTCACTTACGGTTCCGCCTTCCATAACCTCGCCAACCTCTACCGGCTTTGCGTATGAAGGTCCGGCATTCATCCGGCCCCGCTGATAAGGATCGAGAGACAGGTAAATAGTGCGCAAAAGCACCTCGCCTTCCGCAGGCGTAGGAATCGCGCTCTCTTCCAACCGGAAGTCCGCATTCTTCGGTTCACCCACGGGGCGCGCTGCAAGAACAATTCGTCGATTCTTTGTGGCAGGCATCAGTTCCTCCCTTCTTCGTCTGGCATCCGGCCCACAGGCCGAACAGTTCGCTGACGTCAAGATCAATTATGCGCTCCACTCCCGTCTCCGCAAAAGCGCGGACTGTGAACGGTGAAGCCCGTCTGGTCCCAGGCGGACGGGGTCAGTTGCCGCTTATGGGAGACGAAGCGGTTTTGAGTTTGTTGCGATTGAAAGCGTCGGAAGGGGTTGTCAGAGTGGATGATGGAAATCCCAGAGTGAGGCACTTACGAAAGGGCGGAGCGCTTCCTGCGGCACCATGTAGTTGGAGGCTCAAATCGGGCCGGCATGTGGGTCAAGCTGGAGCTCTCTTTGAGCAGAATTGGTGACCGGACCAGATTCACCTGGATTAAACTGTGCCCCACTAAGAGGCATTAGATTTCGGGGACTCCTTGAATCTGAGTTGTATCAAAAAAACTATCGTCCTGCTATTTCGAGCGTGACTGGTTCCAAATGAGCTCGACCGTAACTCCGCCATGCGGGTCCGTATCAAGATAAGCAAAACGTCCTTTGCTGCCATTGACATCCCATGCGCCGCTCATGGACGCGTTCACGCCCTTCGCTTTGAAGTGCGCGATGGCGGCGTCCATATTCTTGACGCTGAACCCCAGATGGTGGAAGCCTTCCCCGTGCTCTTTCCGATACTCAACATAATCACTCGGACCGACAGTTGGTTGAATCCACTCGAGTGGAAGGTCCCCTGCTCGGTCCCAACCAAGATCCATCTCAAATCTCCCCGGCTTGCCGCGATACACTCGGTCCAGGCTGACGTTGTGTACTATTTGCAGGCCTCCGAAACCTATCCGCTGCCAAAACGCGCTGACCTTGCGCACGTTAGGAACGACGAAGCCAAAATGGTTGATCTTGTTGAAAGGGTATTCGTTGGGGCGTGGGGTTTCGCCGCCGTGCGGCCAATCGGGATTGTAAACCAACTCGATGGTGATGCCTCCGCCCTCAGGCGCTGTATCCAGGTAGGCGAATCTTCCTCCGCCCTCCTGACCTTTCCAGGTTCCGGACTGCACGACGCCCACGCCGCGCGTCTTGAAATACTGAATCTGCTCCTCCATTACGGCAGGGCTTGGCATCTGGTAGGCGAGGTGGTGTACGCCGTCACCGTGCGTCGAGAGGAACTCGTTATAAACGCTGTGTCCTTCGACTGGTTGGATCCACTCAATCTGGACTCCGCCGATGTCGCCAAAGGCCATTTTCAATTTCAATGGCGTCTTCTTACCGCGATATGTAACGTCTGGGAAGTCCATTACACCGGCACGACGAATGTTCTTGAGACCCAGCGTTTGCCAGTAATTCACCACCGAATCCAAATCCTTCACTACCCAGCCGATCTGCACGACGTGGGTGTAAAGGGAATGGTCAAGGGTTGGCTCGGCCGTCTGGCCGAAGGATAGTGTCTGAAGCGTGACGAAACCAGTCACGAGGCAAAAGACTGCGACGATAAGAGGTCTGATAACACCCCTACTGGCCATTTTGATCCTCCTCGAGAGCTTGCCGCACATTCTCCCCGAGTTGCACGATCGAGTCAATCCGAATTGCCGACCTGATCTTCCCATTTGCGAAAATATGCACCTGTCCCCCAGAGTCGAGTGCAATCACCTGATTTCCTTTTCATCCTGTTTAGGGTTCTTCGGCCATGATCAGCCGGGGAGTTCAAGGTCTGGCTCTATGCCTTCTGCGTGCTGGCCTTGTTCCTGTTGCCCTTGTCCTTTGAATACGCCGTCGTATGACGTGACCGGGCTTGCATGGTCCTTGACATGTGGGCAACCCACTTCCCAAACCGGGAGCCAGAGCATTACGTCTTCCCGGCTGAAAAATGTGGGGCCGCTGGCAACGAGTTCAAACCTCATGTTTACGCTACCGAACCAACCCAGCCTATCGGTGACTGGAAAGAGGCATGGGAGGCAGCAAAAGAGCGTGCCAAGGTCAAGTGCCGCTTTCACGATCTTCGGCACACCGCTTGTACTCGGATGCTTGAAGCGGGTGTGCCCTTCTCAGTTGTCGCGACGATTATGGGCTGGAGCGCGTCAACTGCCGTAAGGATGGCGCGGCGCTATGGGCATATCGGGCAGGCTGCCCAGCGCGAGGCGGTAAAACATCTAAATGGGGCTGATTCTTCAGCAGGTGGGGCACAAAATTGGGCACAATTTCAAGCCAATCGCTTCGAGGATTCCAATAAGCCATTGAAAAGATTGGCTCCTCGGGCAGGACTCGAACCTGCAACCCTTCGGTTAACAGCCGAATGCTCTACCATTGAGCTACCGAGGAGTATCGAACAGCAGCCGAAACTTCAATTTATAACACAGCCCCGAAATACGCGTCAATTACGCGTGGCCGGAGAACCCGGCATCACCATGCCCAGGTTATGCAGGAAATACCCTGACCGGCAAGCCGCAAAGCTTACGCCTGCTGTGGTTCCGGAACATCTCGCTCCGGAACCCTTTCTGTTAGGGGGAGGAGCTTGAGGTTTCTCAGAAGTGATGCACAGCGCCTACCAGAAGGGGACGAAAAAAGTCAGGTTTTCTTTACTTCTTCGGTCTTTTCCGCCGGCTTATCGATCCCGCCTTTGATGGCGTCCTTGAATTCTTTGATACCTTTTCCCAATCCTCGACCAAGATCGGGCAATTTGCCAGGCCCGAAGATGATCAGAACGATCAACAGGATAAAGAAAAGATGGGTTGGTTGCAGCAATCCTTCCATTCCAAACTCCTTCTGATGCGGATACGCTCCACAAGACTACCAGTACAATTATAGCCTAACCCTTCCGGGAACCCAACGAAGAATTGTTGCGGGAGAAAACCATATCTTTCGGTTTAACCCCATTCCTGCGGCATTGTCTCCAATAAAGAGCCGCGTAGCTCTCCCTGAGGTAATCCTCTTTCTGGTATCCCAGACGCCGCGCCTGGCGGTCGATCCATCTCTCCGGACCCTCCAGCTCAATGTAAGCACCGATGGGGGTTTCATCATAAACCAGCAGGGGCCTGTCTGCCGTCTTGCACAGCCCCTTTTCCGCGTAGGCTGTGCGGTATTTCTCGTAACGGAAGGCTGAACGCAAGCCTACTGCTTCAAGAATCTGCTGAAGGGCGTCTCCGTCATCAACTTCCGTCTCAATTTCAGTCCTGATTTTATAGGAATTCGAGGCGTGCGGGGGGCCCTTGAAGGTCAGGATGTAGCGGCTCCCTTTGGTTCGCAGCCGCAGCAGCGAATGGGCCTTGCGCAAGTGTGAATCACGGAAATCAAAGACGATGTTGCTTTCAAAGTAGCGCCGCTCAACCACAACAAAGCCGCACTCCTTGAGGCGCAGCTTCAGGGCACGCGGATCGTCAACTTTCAGTTTGATTTCAGTTTCGCGGGGTGACTTCATGCTATGTCGAAGGAATAGAACAGGTCAGGATTCGCGCGCGATGATGAAGTCCGGCAGCGACATCAGTGCATCTTTATAAACAGATTCCGGGAAAATGCGGAGGCAGCGTTTGGCCTCTTCAGCAAACTCCTTCGCCTTGTCTCGGGCTGCATCCAGAGCCCCGTAACGTTCCACCAGTTCCAGGATTTCCGCAAATGTCACATTCTGGAAACCACCGTCCTGAAAGACGCGCGCCGGCTTCTGCGCCTCTTCTGGAGTGCAAGCCTGTAGCAGGTAGATCATCGGCAGAGTTACTTTGCCTTCCCGCAGATCATTGCCAATCGGTTTCCCGAGCTTCTCTTCCGAAGAAGTGAAATCCAGGAGGTCGTCGATCAACTGGAACGCCAACCCCAGGTTTATGCCGTAAGAGGCCAGAAGATTTTCTTCCTCTTCGGGGCGGTCAGCCAGCAGCGCTCCGGTGCGCAGGCACGCTGAAAACAGGCACGCGGTCTTGCGATAGGTCAGCTCAAAGTAATCGTCTTCGGTCAGATCAGTCCTCTGAAGGTAGGCCAGTTGCAGCAGTTCCCCTTCCACCATCACCTGGGTCAGTCCGATCAGCAGATCGAGGATCTTGAAGTTCCGCTCGCGCAGCGCGATGCTGAAGGCCTGCATAT
>JARRJI010000211.1:0-6696 GCA_037379595.1 Acidobacteriota bacterium
TTGAACGCACCATCTCGTCTCGCCCGGAGCCGGGCAAGCCGTTTGCGGTGTCCAGCGTCGACCGCCGAACCCTTGCCTACTACCCGGCTGCTTGAGCGTGCCGCAGAGCGCGTGTATTCCGGCGGCGATTTGATTCCGCACGCAAAACCCGCAGCGATGTATCGGGGCGGTGCAAGTGCCCGCCGATGAGGCCATCAAACCCGGCACCTCTAAGGCGATGATTTGGGCTCACTTTTGGCGAGGATTATAAATCAGAGTGGCAGCATTTCTTATAGCGAGGACGCGTTTGTAGCGAAGGCGTGACGCCGCGCGCGGGCAGAGGCCGGAATCCGTGGCCTCCTTGGGTTGAAAAGTTTGACGCCAGGGGCAGGAACTTCTCCGTGGCCTCTGGGTTGAAGGTTTTTCCGTCCTGCGGAAGGGTGGGGGTCCGGGCGAGGCAAAACAGAGCTTACCTAGATAGGCTACGTTCCGTGGGACCGCCCCCAAATGGGACGCATGGGATTTTCGCAGCACTTTTCATTCAATTTTCTATCCTATTGAAAATGCATGTCTTATCAAGATAATTTGCCAATCAAATGCGCGTTCTTTGCGTAAAATTGTTCACCTTGCGGACAGTGAGCAAATTTTACCCGCCTGCCTTCCGCTGAAAGTTGATCCCACTGCTGGAATCCAGAGGGCCAACTCGCCCGCTCAGGTTTAGAATAGCAGGAGGGAGGAATGAACGCAGGATTGTGAAGAACGGTTTTCAAGCACATAGCCGGAGGAAACGCTGGATCAGCATCCTTGCAGTTGCCGGCCTGGTGATCACGGTCGGGATCATCGCGGGCACTTACTGGCTGGGAAAGTCGAACGGGCCGAAGTCGTTGCCGAAGCCGCCCGAGCTTCCCAAGAACGTCAACCAGCAACTGTCCGGAGTCACCTTTACCCGCTCCGATAAAGGGCACCGCATCTTTGTCATCCACGCCGCCCGCACCCTTGCCTTCAAGAAAGGCGGGTCAACGCTGCTGCAAGACGTCACCGTGGAGTACTTCGGAAAGTCCGGCCATCGCTATGACATCCTCAAGACCGCGGAGGGAGAATACAACCCCACCACAGGCAATCTTTCGACCCCCGACGACGTTGAGCTGATCCTGAACGCCTCGCCGAAGCAGGCAGCCGATATCGCTTCGACGAGCGGCATGCCATTGGATCATGCATCTGCAGATGCCAACGGCGGGCGACAGCCGGTGTATATCAGGACTTCAAAAGTGTCGTCGCACGATCACGGAACTCTGCTCGAAAGCACGACTCCGGTCAGTTTCCACCTGGGAGCGATGGCCGGGTCGGCTCGCGGGCTTGCGTACTCCACGGGCAACGGGGAGATCATCCTGAAGCAGGACGTGAAGGCGGATTACCAGCCCTCGCAAAGCCGCCAGACGGACGCACCCATTCAGCTCTCCGCGAGCCGTCTGCGGTATGGCGGGCTTGGCGAGGGAGTGCAACTGTGGGGCCCGGTGGAAATCCGCCAGGAAGGTCGCACTGCCACCGCTGAGCAGGGTTCGATCTCTCTTGATGGACTGAATCGGGTGACAGAAGTCCTGTTGAAGGGACAGGCTCATGCCTCTGACGACGCTCCAGGCGGCCGAATCAGCTTGAGGTCCGATGTGTTGCGCGGTCATCTTGATTCAGTGACGCATCGTCTCAGCAAGCTGGTAGCGGCAGGCCGCGTCAGCGGCGAATCAAACCAGGGCGGAGCGCTCGCTGATCTCCAGGCGCACGAGGTGGTGTTGAACTTCTCCCCTGCCACTCACGTTCCTTCAAATGGTGTGGCCGTGGGACAGGTTAACCTGACGATTGCTCATGCCCCGCAAACGGGGAAGATTACTTCGGACCCATCCAACGTGGGAGGAAAGATCTCGAAAGAAGACCTTTCAACCGAAAAGCTTCATTTTTCGTTTCGCCCCGAAGGCAAAAACCTCAAGGAAGCTGAGACAGCGGGACCGGGAACGCTGGTTCTCTATCCTGACAGCCCAAAGGCCGGGAATCGGACGGTGACCGCCGCAAAGTTCTTCATGGCTTTTGATTCCACCAGCCATCTTGAATCGCTTCGCGGAACCGGCGGAACTCAAATTGTCTTTGCTCCACCTCCGAACTCGAAGGACCAGACCACAGCGGTTGCAGCCGCCACGCACATGGTGGCGACGTTTGACCCGGCAACCGAAATGATCAAATCCGTCGTCCAGAAAGGGGATTTTCATTTCCGCAACGGGGATCTGATTGCGACCGGTGAAGAAGCACGAGATTTAGCACGCCAGCAGAAATTGATTCTCACGGGCCATCCGGAAATTCGGGATTCAACAACCCGTGCACGCGCCGACCGGATCGTGATCCTGCTGGCGTCCGACACAGCAGAAGGAATCGGCAATGTGCATGCAATCCATATTGATCCTCGAGATGCTTCCCTCCCGACGAACGTGGTTGCCGACCGAATGATCGCTGACCACCGGAGCCAGGTGGTTCATTACGAAGGCCACGTTCGTGCCTGGCGTGGGACTGATGTGGTCGAATCACCGACACTTGATGTTTACAAGAATCAACGCAAAGTAAGTACGAATTCGCGGGTGTCACTTCTCACCTGCAACCGGCTCCGTCCGGAGAGGGTCGAGGAACTACGACTCAGGCCGCCCCACGGCCCCTGACGATCCGCGCAGATCGGCTCGACTACTTTGATGCCGGGCGCAAGGCGCGCTATTCCGGTCACGTCGAACTGGATACGGAAGGAACGAGGATTGAAGCAGAGCGCCTGGACGTCTATTTTTCGCCCGGCAGCAAGCAGGCGGACTCTGAAGTCGAGCGGGCCGTGGCGGAAGGTCACGTGATCGTCATCCAGCCCATGCGCTATGCTAAGGGTGAGCACGCTGTTTACGACGCTCGGCCGGGAACAGTTGTCATGACAGGAGGACCGCCAACAGTATACGACGCGGAAAAAGGCTTTATGAGCGGGCAACGATTGACTTTCTACATTCACAATGATAGGTTGCTCGTGGATGGAAACGCGAATCTTCCCACAGTTTCCAAACACCGCGTCGCGCAGTGAGCGACCATGCATACTCTGTCCACGGTTGATCTGACCAAAGCATACAAGGGCCGCAAGGTTGTTGATAATATCAGCCTCACGATTACGCAAGGTGAGGTTGTGGGCCTGCTTGGCCCAAACGGAGCGGGCAAGACAACCACGTTCTACATCGTTGTCGGCCTGACCAACCCGGATTCCGGTCAGGTTATTCTGGACGGCATCGACATTACGGCGTCTCCGATGTATTTGAGGGCAAGGAGCGGGATCAGCTACCTGCCCCAGGAGCCTTCGATCTTTCGAAAGCTGACAGTGGAAGAGAACATCCTGGCGGTTCTTGAAACCTTGCCGCTCACGGCACATCAGCGCCGTGAGCGCCTCGAAGAATTGCTTGAAGAGCTCGGACTGCAACAGGTGAGGCGCAGCCACGGGTACCTGCTTTCGGGCGGCGAAAGGCGGCGCGTAGAAATTGCGCGTTCCCTCGTCATCTCTCCATCGTTTATACTCCTTGATGAGCCGTTTTCCGGACTCGACCCCTTGACCGTCCTGGATATCCAGGAGATCATCGTCCGGCTGAAGGAAAGCGGTATTGGGGTACTGGTCACAGATCATAACGTGCGCGAAACATTGCGGGTTACGGATCGCGCATACATCATTAACAACGGGCACATCTTCCGGGCAGGCTCCCCGGAAGAACTGGGGAACGATACAGAAGTCAAGCGAATCTATCTTGGCGATAATTTTCGACTGGTAATTTGATGGGCGGAACTCAACCTAGAATCGGTCTGAATCTCAAGGTGGCGCAGAAGCAGATTCTGACGCCCGGCCTGGTCCAGATGGTCAGCGTATTGGCGCTGAACAAGCTGGAATTGCGCGATATGATCAACGAGGAAATGGTCGCCAACCCCGTCCTGGAAGAGGTTCCGGAGGATATTCCCTCGGTTGACGAGGCCGCACAAAAAGTCGAGTCAAACGGGACCGCGGAATCGGTCGCCGATCAGGACCATGCCGAAAACGGAAATCGTGATTCCTTTGAAGAGATTGATTTTGGGTCCTTCTTCCGCGATTATCTGGATCCGGGATTCAAAGCTCCTGCCAGCGAGGTTTACGAAAAGGTTTCCTTTGAGAATTTCCTTGCCCAGCCGTCATCCTTGACTGACCACCTGGAGTGGCAGTTGGGTGCATCCAAATGCCCGGAGGCGGTGCGGGATGCGGCCCACTCGATTATTGGAAACCTCAACGAAGATGGCTATTTGACCGCCAGCCTGGAGGAGATTGCCGAGACGGGAGGACATGATCAGACCGCCATTGAAGCTGCACTCAAACTTGTCCAGGAATTCGATCCTTTGGGCGTGGCGGCAAGGGACGTTCGGGAGTGCCTGCTGATTCAACTTCGGGCCCTGGCTCCTGGGAGCACGCTCGCCGCCCAGATTGTCTCTGAACATCTGAAGCTGCTCCAGAATAAGCACTATCGAGACATTGCCCGGGCCCTTGATCGCCCGGTACCGACCGTCGAAAAGGCGGTAGAGATCATCCGGAAACTCGATCCCCGGCCGGGCCAGCGCTACAATAAGGCGCAGCCTCAACTGATTGAGCCGGACGTTTATATCGTCAAGACAAGCAATGGTTACGAAGTGCGCCTGAACGAGGATGGCTTGCCCCAGTTGCGCCTGAGCCGGCATTACCGGCGACTCCTTTCAGATGGTACAGCGACCCGCGAGGTGCGAAGTTACGTCAAAGAGCGATGTAATTCCGCCTTGCAACTCATTAAGAACATTGAGCAGCGGAAGCATACGATTGCCCGGGTGTGCGAGGCCATAATCCGTCGCCAGGGTGAATTCCTTGAAAAAGGGATCGATTTCCTGCGCCCGATGATGATTAAAGAAGTTGCTGAGGAAGTTGGCGTTCACCCTTCGACGGTCAGCCGTGCCGTCGCCAACAAATACGCTCACACACCACAGGGTGTTTATGAGCTCCGCTATTTCTTTTCTGAATCTGTCCAAGGGCCTAGTGGAGGGAATACCTCGCTGATCCACCTGAAACGGATTGTGAAGAAGATGATTGAAGAAGAGGATCCAGCCCGTCCCCTCACCGACGAAAGCATCATGCGCCGTCTGCATGAACAAGGTTTTGATGTCACCCGCCGCACCGTCGCCAAGTACCGCGAAGACATGAGGATTCCCAGCACACACCAGCGCCGGGTGAAAGGATGAACAATCCTGCTGCATCGCCAATTCAGAAATCGGTTCAAGGAGGTGCTGTTATGGATGTTGATTTCACAGGCCGTCAGGTGGATGTGACCCCGGGCTTGCGCCAGTATACTCACGGACGCCTTAGAAAACTGGAACGGCTTCTTCCCGGCGATCCGAAATTGCATGTTATTCTGGGCGCAGAAAAACACCGTCGCACGGCTGAGATCACGGCAACATTTCCCGACCAGACACTTGTCAGTGTGATGGAGGCCGCCGACCCTCGAAGCGCCATCAAGGGCGCCCTGGACAAACTGGAGCGCCAGGTGGTCAGTCGCCTGACGAGAAAGCGCACAAAAAAGCGCCGTCCCAAACCTACTTCAAATATCCTGCTGAATGTTTTCACGAGCAACCAGGTAGACCATGAAGAACGCCTGGTGATCGAATCGGAAAGGCTTCCGATAAAACCCTTGACGATTGAAGAGGCCATCGAATCCGTGTATGCGATGCCGAGTGGAGTCGTGGTCTTTCGAAATGCCGAGAGTGAGCGAGTCAACGTTGTTTATCGTCGGCCCGATGGAAAACTTGGCTTAATCGAACCCGAGCCATAAGACCACGAAAAGAAAAACTGAAAGAGCGGGCACGCCGTGTCCGATCCGGTCCGTTGCTCGGTTCGGTTCCAGGTTCGACCATAGGTCTGTACAGGTCCATGAAAAAGGCTCATGCCAGGACTTCAACCCGCCGGCTTGTCGTTATCACAGGCCTCAGTGGCTCAGGCAAAGGCTCTGCGCTGAAGGCCTTTGAGGACCTGGGCTACTATTGCGTCGACAACCTGCCGATTGGTCTGATTCCAAAGTTTGCCGACATGTGCGCGGCTCCCGGGAGCCATATTGCACGTTCGGCTGTGGTGGTTGACATTCGTGAAGGCGAAGCCTTAAGCCAGCTCCCAGTAGCTTTCCAGGATCTCGGTCGCGACGGTCTTAAACTGTCTCTGGTGTTTCTCGAGGCTTCCGATGAAACTTTGATCCGGAGGTTTGAAGAGACCCGACGGCCGCACCCGCTCGGCCGTAATTTGCCGGTTCGGGAGGGCATCCGCCTTGAACGATCTCTGCTCAAACCCATGCGCCAGCTTGCCGACACGGTTATCGACACCAGTGGGCTGAACGTTCACGAACTTCGCCAACTCATTCAGGATCGATTCGCAGGACGCAAGCGTAAGACGATGCTGATCTCGGTCCTATCGTTCGGCTTCAAGCACGGTGTGCCGCATGACGCCGACCTGGTATTCGACGTTCGATTTCTCCCGAACCCCAACTACGTTACCGAGTTGCGCGAAAAGTCCGGCAGTGATCCCGAGGTCAAACAATACGTCGAGTCCTACAGCCAGACGAAGGAATTTATCAGACGCCTTACCGGCCTCCTCCTTTTCCTGCTGCCGCAATATGTTCGTGAAGG
>JARRJI010000212.1:0-6671 GCA_037379595.1 Acidobacteriota bacterium
TGCAACCCTACTCGTTTTTTTCAGGGTGATATCTGGCAATACCTGTCCAGCACAGGACTTGTCGCACGCATTGTCCTCCTGATCCTGCTTACACTCTCAGTTTTTTCCTGGGCCATCATCTTCCACAAGTACCGGATTTTCAAGCGCGCGCTCCGCGATTCACTCGAGTTCCTGCACGTGTTTCGCCAGAGCAAGAAGCTCTCTGAGATCCGTTCCACTTGCGCGGTGCTCAAAGGAAGTCCTTTGCCGGAAGTTTTTCAGGCTGGGTACCGCGAAATCGAGAACCAGGCGACCGTCAGCGAGAACCCGGGCAAGCCGGTCATCCGCAGCCTGGAGTCCGTGCGGCGGTCGTTGCAGATCGGCGCGACGACGGAACTCACCCGCTTGGAAAAGTGGATGTCCTGGCTTGCCACGACGGCCGCGGCGTCACCCTTCATCGGACTCTTCGGGACCGTGTGGGGCATCATGGATGCGTTTCACGGGCTCGGGACCGCCGGAGCCGCAAGCCTGCGCAGCGTTGCGCCAGGAATTTCCGAGGCGCTGATCACCACGGCAGCCGGGTTGTTTGCCGCCATCCCGGCCCTGATTGCCTACAACCAGTATGTCCAGCGGTTGAAAGAATTCGGCGCGATGCTGGACGATTTTGCGCTCGAGTTCCTCAATATGACCGAACGGTACTTCACATAGAAAGCCCGAACTCCGGCATTTCTGTTCCAGGGAATTGGATGTGGAGCGGTGAATCAGCAGAGACACCGTAACTGAGGTTTGACGATGGCCTTTACAGCCCCCAGCGGAAAAACTCAGACGTCAATGTCCGACATCAACGTGACTCCCTTTGTGGACGTCATGCTGGTGTTGCTGGTCATCTTCATGCTCACCGCGCCCCTGCTTGAATCAGGCATTGAAGTTGATCTGCCCAAGACCAGGACCGTGAAGGTGATTTCCGAGGAGCGCGTCGTGGTGACGGTCGACAAGCAGCAAAACATTTACGTCGGGAACGACCCGGTCAACATCCATAAGCTGGGGGACGTCATCCTCAAGCGTTTGAAAGGCAACGCGAAATCACCTGTCTTTATCCGCTGTGATGAGCGCGTGTCGTTTGGAGCGTTCGCGGAAGTTGTTGACGCGCTGAAGCAGGCAAAGATAACGAACATTAATATTGTCACCCAGCCCCTGAGAACCAAAGGCTCGACGTAGGTTCACCGGGGCATCCCCTGCAAAGCGATTGAACCATGGGCGCTGCAGCATTTCCGATTTTCGACCATCGCGACAGCCTTCGCGGCCCGCTTCTGGCATCCATTATTTTTCACGGGCTCCTGCTGGTGGCTGCAGTCGTCTATACGATCTGGGGCGGAAGAATGGGCAAAGGATGGGGGCAGTCGTTGAATACAGGAAGCGCCGTCCGCGTGAATGCTGTAGCTTCCCTGCCCGGCATACCCCTGCCGGCTCCGAAGCTTACGACTCCAAACACGGTAGCCGTCGAAAATCCCGGCCTTTACAAGAACATGCCCGTTCCCAAGCCGCCGCCGGAGCTCACGGCCCAAAAGATTCCCAAATTCAAAGAGGCCGTCAAGATTCACAAGGAGAAGGTCCGCGCGAACCCGCGAATTCAAAAGCAGGTCGTCGAGCCACCTCCGAACGCTGTTCCTTTTGGGCAGGGCGGCAAGCCAACCATGAGTTATAGCTCCGTTACAACGGGTGCCGGGGAAGCCGGCGTCGCAGTCGGTCAGGCGGATTTTGGAGAACGCTTCGGCTGGTACGTCGCGGCGGTTCGAAACCGAATCAGCAACAACTGGCTGCTTTCGACGATCAGTCCCAGCCTTCTGAGCGCGCCACGGGTTTACGTCGACTTTGATATCGAACGCGACGGAACAATTGCCAATGCGCGAGTTACACAATCCAGCGGAATTCCGGAAGTGGATCGTTCAGCACTGAGAGCCGTTCTTGCCTCCAGCCCGCTGGCTGCGCTGCCGCCGGGCTATTCGGGAAGCAAGGTTTCCGTGGAGTTCTACTTTGATCTGAAACGCTGATTGTTTCGGGTTCGAAATCTTGACGCGGTTCAGATACATCTTATTGGGGGTTGCGAAGCATCATTTTAGCGATGAGATACAGGCACCTGAAATATTTCGTTCTGCTTGCGGTTCCTCTAGCCGTATTCCTGGGCCGGGCCCGGGTCACGAAGAGCCAGGGATGGTTCCGCACTGGAATCAACCTGGGGCAATCGACGATCCGAATTGCAGTTCCCAACTTCCCTGCCCGTTCGACGGATCCACGTCTGGCCAGCCTGACACAGGTCTTCAACCAGGTTCTGTGGAATGACCTTAGTAATTCCGGGATACTGGACGTCGTCAGCAAGAGCCTCTATCCGGTCAACGTTCCCCAGCAACCTCAAGACGTCGACTTCAACGGTTGGAGCAGTCCGCCGGCCTCGGCGCAGATGCTGGCCTTCGGCTTTACGGAAGTCCGGAACAACAATCTTGTAGTTACAGCGCGCCTGTTCGATGTGGGCAATCCCTCGAACCCTGGGGTATTGGCCAAGCGCTACGTCGCTGATATGAACGAGCTTTCCGCTCGCGATGCCGCTCACCGCTTCGCTAATGAGATCATTAAGATTCTGGGTGGCGGCGTGCCCGGCATCAACCTGACGAAGATTGCCTATGTCAGCAACCGGACCGGCCACACTGAAATCTGGGTTATGGATTACGACGGGTTCAACCAGCACGAAGTCACCAACTATCACTCGCTCAACCTCACTCCCCGCTGGTCGCCGGACAATTCAGAACTGGCTTTCACAAGCTATTCAAGCGGCAATCCCGAAATTTACCTCTTTTCTCTGCTCACCAACCGCCGGATCACCTTTCCGACATACAAAGGGCTCAATACCACACCTGCCTGGTCGCCGGACGGAAAGAAGATCGCATTTTGTTCCAGCATGGGCGGCAATCCGGAAATCTACACTTCCGACGCCAACGGGATGGACCTTCAACGACTGACATTCGCTCCGGGAGTTAATATCTCGCCGGTGTGGAACCCCAAGACCGGCAAGGAGATTGCTTTCGTGTCAGACCGCAGTGGAGCGCCGCAAATCTACATCATCAATTCGGATGGCACAAACCTGCGGCGCCTTATCACGGCCGGCGGCGATGCCGAAGCGCCTTCGTGGTCTCCAAACGGGCTCTTTATGGCTTTTTCATGGAGTGTAAGGGAAACCGGCGAATGGGACATTTACGTGATTGAGATAGCCACCGGGCGCATTATCCAGCTGACACACAACGCAGGCAGAAACGAGCATCCTTCGTGGGCTCCGGACGGCCGGCACATCGTCTTTGAGTCTACGCGCACCGGCAAGCGAGAGGTATGGACCATGCTGGCCGACGGCTCAAATCCTCACCAGCTCACAAAGAAGGGAGAGAACTGGAACGCCAATTGGTCGAACTGACTTTCCCAAAGGGTACGCACACGCCCCTGAGCCGCCTCCGGCGGCGCCAAGCCTCGGTAAGCCTTGCATAAGTTCGCAGCCTTCCAAAAGCCTGCCTGCGTTGAACCCGGAGCAATATGAGCAGCTTTTCGGCCCTCCTGTCGAACGGTTGCCGGGATGCGCAAAAGAAACTGTAAGTCTTGCTCGAAGGGACTTGTATTTTGTTTTCGTTTGATGCTAGCATGCTGAGCTTTGAACCTTGTCGTTTGTTTTGCGAATTGTTGCGATTTCGGATTCATACGGTCGAATAACTTCTTTAGGATTTCTCGCCCGATCTCATTATGTCTCTTCGGAAAGGCAAAAGTGCCAACCGATCAAGGAGGAATTAGAATGCGACAGAAGAAACGCCGTCTCGCGCTTCTCGTCGGGACTATTGGAATAGTGATCTTAGCGGCTGCGTGCCATAAGAAAAAGGTGGTGCCGCCTCCGCCTCCGCCGCCGCCGGCTCCGGCAGCAAAGCCAACCGTCAACCTTACCGCGGTCCCGAGTACCATTCAGACCGGCAAGTCGGTCACATTGAGCTGGACCTCGCAGCATGCCACGAGCCTCGATCTTCAACCCGGCGTTGGCAACGTCCAGTCAAGCGGCTCAACCAGTGTTTCGCCCACCGAGTCGACCACCTATACCATCACAGCAAAAGGACCGGGTGGAACGGCAACGGCCACGGCGCGCGTGACGGTGACCAGCCCTCCGCCACCACCGCCTCCGCCGGCGCCGCCTGCAGTCTCGGAAGAGACCTTGTTTGAACAGAACATCAAGGACGCCTTCTTTGACTACAACAAGTCGAATATCCGTCCCGACGCATCGCTGGCGCTGACTACAGATGCGAATTTCCTCAAAGCTCACCCGAGCATCAATTTCACGATCGAGGGTCATTGCGATGAGCGAGGCAGCGAGGAATACAACCTCGGCTTGGGCGATCGAAGGGCGAATTCCGCCAAGAGCTTCCTGGTGAACCTGGGTATATCCCCTTCGCGGATCACCACGATTTCTTACGGCAAGGATCGCCCCTTCTGCACCGAGCATAATGAGGTCTGCTGGCAGAAGAACCGGCGCGCTCACCTTGTGATGGGGACTGAGTAATCAACCAGAGGCCGGGAGCCCGAAAAACCCAGGGGAAAGATAAGGAAGGGCTCCCGGTTTTCTGTGGGAGGCGAGAGGCCTGCCGATCCGTAATCGTCTGCCGGCTGGCCTTCTTTTCTGTCCCTCAAGCCAGTTGACCGGGCAGTTGTCCCGAGGATAGACTGACTACAGTTCTTATCTTCGTGTGGTGAGGTTGAACTGACGTGAGAAAGCATGCCTTTACAACCATTTTGATCGCTCTGCTGTCGGTCGCCACGGCCCCGCCGGCATTGGGTGTGAGCCGCCAGATCATCCAGATGATGCAGCAGTTGGATACGCTGCAGCAGAGTGTCCAGAATCTCCAGAATACAGTTTCTACCCAGACGGCAATTTTGCACACCTTGATTCAGCAGACTGCTAACGACGTCAGCCAGATGAAGTCTGAAATGGCGGATTTGCGAAAAAATGCCGAACAGAACATGGCTGCCTCATCGAACAAACTGGACTCCCTGACAAGCCAGATGCAGGCTCTCAGTGCCAGCCTGGAACAGACTCAGGCGCAGCTAGCCAAAGTCAGCCAGCAAGTCGCGCACACCCAGAATATTATTCAAACGCTCAACACGCCACCACCCGCGGCGCCGGGCACAGCCGAGACGGCGCCCGGGCAGCCTGCTGGCGCGAGCGGGTCGAACCCAGGAGCAGCCGGCGGGACGGCTCCATCCGGCACAGCGGGTGCTGCCGCAAGCAAGGCAGCCAACGTACCCGACCCCACTTCGCTTTATAATTCCGCGATGAGCAGCTTCAACAGCGGGCAGTATGCCCTGGCCATTCAAGGTTTCCAGGAGTTTCTCCAGTATTACGGGACCACTCCGCAGGCTTCAAGCGCCCAATTTTACATTGGAGAGTGCTACTACAATAACGGCGATTACACCCATGCCATCGCAGCCTACGACAAGTGCATCGAGCGGTACCCGAAAAGCAAGAAGGCACTTTCCGCACGCCTCAAGAAGGGTTATGCCCTGCTCGCCAACGGCCAGAAAGCGGCGGGCATTCGCGAATTGCGCTTCCTGGTAGAACAGCATCCTGAGGCCCAGGAATCCGATCTCGCAGCCCAGCGCTTGAAGAGGCTCGGCATTATTATCCACGCTCGGCGCGGCTAGCGCTCAAACCATTGCCCGGTACTGCGGGACGACATCCGAAAATGTGGCGAGGTTATTATGGCTGGGTCTGTGAACAAGGTCATCCTGATTGGGCGCGTCGGCCGCGACCCCGAGATTCGGTATACCTCCGGCGGCAGCGCAGTGGCCAATTTCTCGGTTGCCACCGACGAATCCTTCAAGGGACGTAACGGCGAGCAGCAACAACACACCGAATGGCACAAGGTCGTTGCCTGGAGTAAGTTGGCGGAAATCTGCGGCGAGTATCTCACCAAAGGAAAACTCGTTTACATCGAGGGCAGCATCCGAAGCCGCCAATGGGAAGACCAGTCGGGCAACAAACGAACCTCCTACGAGATCATCGCCCGCAACATGCAGATGCTCGGCTCCCGGGCCGACTCCGAGCGCGCTGCAGCGGGCACCGGACGTCCGGCGTCCCAGTCTTCCGAGGACCAATCCGGCCTTCCTCCCGAGCCTCCCACCGAGGGGGAAATTACCGACGACGACATTCCCTTTTAGAATTCACACGCAGGAGCGGTCGGGAGCAAGCAGCGCCGATTTGCCTCCCCTTTGCAGGCTGGCTGTCTCCTTCCTCAGGCTTTCGGTGAGGCGTTGACATCCTACGCTCGCGGCAATATAGTCCAATTAGCAATTACCCTGTGCCAACCATTCCAGGAGAGAGGAGGCTGCCATGAAGTTCATGGTTACCTGGTCAACGGAAGCGATCCATCAGAAGGAAGCTGTAGCCCGGTTTCTCAAGACGGGTGGTGGTCCGCCCGCCGGCGTCAAAATGCTGGGACGCTGGCATCGGTCTGGAGGGGGATTTGTTCTCGCGGAGACGAACGATGCGAAGGCTATTTACGAGTGGACAGGGCAGTGGGCCGATTTGCTGGATTTCACCGTAAGCCCGGTCCTGGACGATGCGGAGGCCAGTGAGGTTTTCAAGAAAACACAGGCGTAACAATTGCTGAGCC
>JARRJI010000213.1:0-6670 GCA_037379595.1 Acidobacteriota bacterium
CCGTCAGGGTTACCACGCCCTGCTGGGTGGAAACATGGATGTCCTGTGTCTTGAGCTGCGGATCGCGGAACAACTTTGCCTCAATGGCATTGGTGATGGCGCTGTCGCTGGTTGTGGTTTGCGCACTTTGCGGGCTGGCGACCAGAAGGTTCGAGCTCAGTAAAAAAAGTCCGGCCGCGATAAGAACTGACAACGTCAAATGCCGTCTGAACATCTTGACCCCCCTGGCAGCCAAGGAACTCGAGCGAGGTAGCCCGGACTCTGCGTACTGAGCATACCACTCGCTTCCCCGTTTTTCATCCTTGCCGCTGTCTGTGAAAATCTTCTTCATCTTTTACCTACCCGAGCTGACGTTCACGCGCCACGTCGGCCCGTCCGTCCCACTCGATCAGTATAACCACCTAGGTTTTAAGCAAGAAGGCTGCCAAAATGGTCAAATGCCGCACCTTCAACTTATTGATAATAATGGCTGTTAAAAAAGTCGGAACCTGGCGGCAGGGATGGGTCGGCGGATTTTGGCTGATTTTGGCCAAAGTGGTGGTTTTCAGCCACCCATTTGGTGACAGGGAGCAAGGGCGAGTTTCAAATGAAACCCGCCTTCACTTCCATAAGAATCTCAGCGTTTTAACCCTGCAACAAGGCGAAAGCTGCGCCTATCCGGCTTCCTCATCCGTCGCACTTCACGATCGATCCGCTTTCCGTTTCGTGCCCTGCGGGGCTCGAGGGACCGCTTTCGCCGGCAAAGGGCCAGTTGACGTTCAGCCAAAGTTCCTGTTCGCGGAGTTTGGCAGGAACCTTGTCAACTCGCAAGTTCTCGAGAAAGTGCACGCCGGTCTTGCCCGCCAGCAGAATGTCCTTATCGCCGTCTCCGTCGATATCCTCCACGATAATCTGGGTCCCGATTTCGGCGGTGCCGTTGTAGCTGATGGGGAAGCGCGTAAACGTGCCTGTTCTGCGGTCGATTTTGTAATAGAAGATGCAAAGAGGTTCGTAGAGGCCCGGGTCGGGATCGCCGCGGTAACGCTTGCCGGTGATCAGTTCAAGCTCGCCGTCACCATCGATATCGGCCAGCTTCAGGGCATGGGCCTCAGACCACGAATCGTCGATGACGTGCCGTTCCCAGGTGCGCCGGCCATTGCTCACCTTCTGCTCCATCCAGTAGAGCCCGAAAGAGTGGCCATGGCCGTAAATCAGGTCCATCTTGCCGTCGTTGTTGACGTCGTAGCCCAGGATGGGGAACCCGGCCTCCTTCAGCTCCCATTCCGGATGCCACTTCCACTTGTCGTGGTCGGCGTCCACGTTTTCCAGCCAGCCGTGGATGGAGAGCAGGTCCATTTTGCCGTCGCCGTTGATGTCGGCAACGCCCACGCCGTGGCCGTCAACCGTTTTGCCTCCCACGTAATGCACCACAGGCTTGGGGCCAGCAAAGTTGATCCAGATCAGGCTGGAGGGGGAATAGTGCGCGACGGCAAGATCGGGCACGCCGTCGCCGTTGATGTCGGAATAGACCATTCCTTCGGTCGCCTTTGAGTGGCAGATCAGGTGCTTCTTCTCCCAGAAGGCATCGGTCTTTTTCGGGTTTTCGTACCACCAGATGCCGTCGGTCTGCCAGGAGGCGGTTACGATATCTATTGTCCCGTCATGGTTGACGTCGATCGGAAACTGGGCGCAGTCTGCCGCAAATTCAATCTTGCTTTCGCCTGCAATCTTAAACGGCCACACGCTGATGTACCGCCATTGGTGCCTTTTCCACACGGTGCTGAGCGGCCCAGGATTTTCATACCAGTAGGCTCCGCTCACAATGTCCAGCCGGCCGTCGCCGTTCATGTCCATCACGGATATGGCTTCGGCGTGATCGGTCCCAAGGCGGTGGGAGAGAAAAACGTCTGCCCGCCGGGAGACGGGCGTGATCGGCCCTTTGCCCTGCGCGGGTGCTGCGGATGCGGATTGCGGGGCTCCGACAGCGGCCAGGGCCGGCGCTGCGGCTGCGGTCAATCCAAGGCTCAAGAACTTGCGGCGTTGCATAAGACCTCCTCGAGACGAATTTTTATGATGACCTTCCCTTCCAAAACGGGTGATAGCATATCCCTGCCTGTATCTCTATGCAATGGCAGGCTCAGTGGTTTGCGCACCCAACTGTAACCGCAAATTCACCCTGTTGTCATCAAAGCTTAACTTTCGGCAGGCAAGCTGTCCCTTTCAAAACAGGACTGACACTCAAAGGAGGGCCGGAGCCGACGATGATGCCGGAGGCCACTGTGCGCTTGATTTATCACCGAATCGGCCGGTGTTGCACGTTCTACCTGATGCAGGAGGAGCCCTTGACCAAAATCATCGGAGCCTGGAGCGCAAGGGAAGGAGACGAGCAGCCCTGCGAGATTCCGCCTCCGCCGCTGGTACTGGCCGATACGCTCCAGATGGACGGGGGCTGGGCAGAGGTGCCCGGCTCTGAAGTTGTGGCTGAATCGGCCGAGCCTGCTTTGAGCGCCGGCTCCGCCGGCTCCGTGGCGTGCTCCAGCCTCTACGTGGAAGCCACTGACCACGGGACCTTCGACCTTCTCGCGGGCCCGTTCACCGTTCTGCGAAGCGGCCTTTGCTGATGTGGTTCCAGGTGGTTGGCGGCCCGCTGGCTGCGGGAGCCATTCTGGTCCGTCTCATTGCTTTCTTCAGGGCCGTCCGCAAGTGGAGGGCGAACGGGCTCGGAATGACACTGTTTCAAAGCGTATTTGGACGACCTGCTAGAGCCCGGGCAGCACCCAGAAGCAGACCAGCGCAATTCCCACCGGTATCAGAGCGGTCTTGAACAACCGCACAGGGCTGATGCCGGCTGATCCGAAGCTCTCGCCCAGGATCGCGAACCCCGCCGGATTCGGGGCGTTCGCAATCACCGTCAACCCGCCGCCTGCTACCGCGCCGGCCACCAGGGCGTACTTGAACTGTTCCGACACGTTGGGAATCTGCGAGCCGAGAAAAGTCAGGGCTGCGTTATCCGTGAAAGCCGTGAGTCCCGCCGTGCCGAGGAAAAGAGGCAGGGCATCCATGCGTCCAATCAGCGGCGCCAGCCACCAGGTCTGGAGTCCACCCAGAATCACCAGGCCCCCGAGGAAGAAGGCGACCAGGAGGCTGCCCCTGAGGTTCAGGTCGTCTTGAAACTCCCGAGTTACGGTCGTGAAGCCTAGAAAGAATAAGAAAACTCCGAGGAAGACGTTTACATAGTGCATCGTTGCCACGATGACAACCAGAAAAAGGAGATGCACGGCGCTGACCCAGATGGGTGTGAAGACTCGATCTGATCGGGCATTGTCTCCCGGCAACCGTTCGATCTCCCTGCGAAACAGACCCGCGACCAGAGTGGCGTTGATCACCACGGCGATCGCGGCCTTCCAGCCGAAGTGAGCTATCATGTGCGCGAAGTTCCACTGCCATACGTCGGCCACCATCAAGACCGGAGGAGCCGCGAACGAGGTCAGTACTCCTCCGATTGAGATATTCGTAAAGAGAACAGCAAGCGTCGCATACTTGAAGCGGTCCGAGGAGTCTCTGGTCATAAAGCGGTCGCGAAGGATCAAGGCCGTGACAGTGATGGCCGCCGGTTCCGTGATGAAGCTCCCCAGCAGAGGGCCGACGGTAAGGGCCACCAGATAGAAGGTCGCGTTGCGTAAGGGCAGGAGCCGCGCAACCGACCCAATCAACCGACCCGCAAAGTCGATAACAGGCCGCGTGCCGGCGACGCTCATTACGACGAAGACAAAAACCGCCTCCGAGAAGTCAACGCTGTCAACGTAGTGGACCGCTTCTTTGCCGCTCTCGAGAATTGTGATTCCCAGTACGAGCACTCCGGCCCAGAAGCCGAACACAATTTCCACTTCGCTCAGCAGGTGCAGCAGATCGTGCATGAAACTGCCAGGCGGGCATCGGAGCGAGAGGTCACGCAGTTTCGTGATCAGGAAGGTGTGTACGACCGCCACCAGAAAAAGGGCTGTAGCGAGAACTTCGACTGAACTGGGCTTCACCTGGATATCCTCCGTGGAATCTGTGCCAAACTCGGGGCAAGCCAGACGTTCCTCGGGTTTGTACGATCGTAGAACCTGCGCTGACTTCAGCCGCTTGCGCCCTCCCGCAGGTCAATATTTTTGTGGCGCAAATCGTCTGTCTTTCAATGTCGCCTGGTCATCGTATTTGCCCTTGTTGGACCGCTTGGGGAATTTCACCTTCGCTCGTGCCACTTACTGATAGGGTATCTGGCTCAGGATATGCGAAATGCAATTTCTCGCAACACCCGTCGCGCCAGGAGCAGCTTCACGAATCGAAACACCTCCGCATGCTTCGTGACCAGGGTCCGGTCGAACCAACGGGTCTCGTCATCCAGGCAGTCGGCGTTGTTGTTGCCGTGCTGCGTCCGCCTTACCTCATCGCCCATTCAGATCATAGGCAAACCTATCGAGAGGACGGTCACGGCCAGGAAGTTCTTCACCTGCCGGTTTCGCAACTTCTCCACCTCGGGATCATCCGTTGGGCCTTCCACCCTGCAGTTCCAGCTTCGGTTGTCGCTCGCTCCATCGCGGGCCGCTCCAGCGGCGGGTCACTTTCCCAATCGTAGGCGCGAGGGTCCGCCACGACACTTTTCATCGCAGTCGCGGCGTTGTCACATTGCTCGGTGGCTGCCTCGCGACTGTAAATTCCGGGCACAACCACGCCGCGGCCACACGGATCCAAAAGGACCTTGCTGGGATCGAAGCGCATTCCGTTTGCCGGATCGAACGGTCCCTCGACGCGATAGCCGTAAATCTGCCCGGGCTGGATGCCCGGCACGAATACATGCCAGTAATGATAGGTGCGGTTTGTTGAGGGATCGATGCGGACCACGCGTGCGGGCTGAGCGTCGTCTTCGCGGTCAAAGAACAGCAACTCCACGCCCGTCGCATTGCGGGAAAAAACACTGAAATTGGTGCCACCGGGACGGACCGTGGCGCCGAGAGGAGAGCTTCGGCTGGTGTATTTTGGGAGTTCCATATCCCGGGTCCTCCCGATACCCTGCAGGCCTCCATACCCCTTTGTCAGGGAAAAGCCGACTCCCTCCAGGGCGGCACATCAATCTCGCGCGTCCGCAGGATCCATGTCCCAGGGTTAATTTACCGATCTTTGCACCAATAACTTCACCCGATACGATGATTTCAACTCGCCGGTTTTTCTGCCGTCCCTCCGCAGTGCTGTTATCGGCAATGGGATTGGCTTTTCCAAATCCTTTTGCCGTAATGGTGCTTTCGTTCACTCCCTGTGCGATCAGAAAACTGCGGGTTGTCTCGGCGCGTTGCTCGGAGAGTTTCTGGTTGAACTCGTCACACCCGGTACTGTCCGTGTATCCTTCCACCTGCAAAACTAACCCGGGGTGAGACGAAATGATCCCTGACAGCCGGGCCAGCCGCTCCCGGGCTGCTGGACGCAAGTTGTATTTTCCAGTGTCGAACAGCACGCCCGCCATTGTGACCACCAACCCTCGGGGCGTATCACGGGTCTGTAGAACGCTGTTGAGCTGGTCCAGCAACTGGGCACGCAGTGCTTCGGCGACCCTGCGAGCCCGTTCGGCTTCGGCTTTGGCAGCCTCTTCCTTTGCCTTCAACTCTGCCTGTCTTGCGGCGGCAAGTTCCGCCTGCCGCTGGGCCTCCTGATCGGCTCGCCGCCTGGCTTCCGCCGCCGCTGCGGCTGCTTTGGCTTCCGCTTCGGCTTTGGCCTTGGCGGCTGCCGCCTGGCGCTCCTGCTCAACCCGCTGGGCCTCCAGCCGCTTCACGGCGAGGGCGCGCGCGTCTTCCGAAAATTGCACCGTCTGCTTGGCTGCCGAGATGATTTTCTTCTTGCCGGCCTTGCTGGCAAGCAAATTCTCCGCCATCTTCAGGCTGCTTTCAGCTTTGGTGAAAATCTCGGGAGCATACTTGTCCGCCCCGTGCGATTTCGCGATTTCCACGGAGTTTCGTGCTTCATACATTTCCAGTGGAACGTTTTTAAGATCCATTGTGAGCGCCAGCGGGTTCCCCAATTTCTCGTACTGTCTGCGTTCCAGGAGCTTGTAGTCGTCAATGACGAAGATCTTCCCTTTTGTGGATTTGCGCGTGTCGTTTTCGAGGACAAGGAGTTCGCTTGGGTGAGCGACCGCAAAATACGGCTCGGCGGTGACGAAAAGAGAGAAAGTCTGCAACTGTGTCGTGGCCTTGAGCTTGCCCTGTCCGCCCTTGTTGATCTGGATTTCGCCCAAGTTGATGGTCCGCCCATCCGGAGATACAGCCCACAGGACGTAGGTCAGAAATTCGTTGGCAAGTTTTCCGGGTTGAGCAAGACCTTTGACGGAAGCCTCGATATTCGTCACCCCCGTCTGCGCCTCGACCTTGGCTTCCCCCTTGGCTTGCGGCAACGGGCCGGTGCCTCTAAGATCCACTTTTGTCGTCCCACCGCCTACCCGATAGCCGACTGCCTTTACGGATCTTTTGATGACGCCACCATCCGGCGCCTCCTGTTGCTGAGGCCCCGCCATGGCCACAGCCGGAAGAAAGAGCGCCACGAATGTCAACAGTACCGCGTAACCGCCTTTCGAATTGCGCATGTGTCGGTGTTTCATGTTCTCCTCCAATCGACCATTAGTTCGTCCTGATGAAGGCCTGGCCACTTTTCCCGGCCA
>JARRJI010000214.1:0-6601 GCA_037379595.1 Acidobacteriota bacterium
TTGCTGAAAGGGGCGATCATTTCGGTTGATCCCAACACGGGAATCCCACTGGGGACGATCAACCTGCAGTACAACCCGGATGAGATCACCCGCAGCCTCAGGCCCCAGAGCGTCGGAGAAGAACCTGACCGCAGCGAGGTTCTGCGGCTGAAAGGTCCGCCCATTGAAACGATCAAGTGCTCTGTCGAGATTGATGCGACCGACCAGCTTGCCGCCGGAGATTCCACCGCCTTGTCCCACGGAATCCAGCCGCAGTTGGCGGCGCTGGAATTGCTGGTTTATCCCTCCAGCGCTGTGCTCACCGCGAACGAGGTGCTGTCATTTGTGGGAACCATCGAGATTCTTCCCATGGAGTCTGCTCTCACGCTGTTTGTGTGGAGCAAGACCCGCGTCACGCCGGTGCGCATCACTGATCTGGAAGTCACGGAAGACGCCTTCGACCCGCAACTGAATCCCATTCGCGCAAAGGTTTCGCTGGGCATGCGCGTCTTGAATATTAACGACGTCGGATTCCTGACGCCGGCGGGCGCCCTGTACATGGTTTACCAAACGCAGAAGGAAGCGCTGGCTGCGTTGTTCAAATAAGGAGAGGATCGCTCAATGGACAGTGCACTTCAATCCATGGTCCTGGCTGCGGCCGGTTCCGGCGGGCCAACCAATCCCAGCAGCCGTTACTACGGCTCCCCGGTGAAGTATTTCACCCGGCCGGATGGTGTGCAGGTGGCCTACCTCCAGCGCCGAATCGTTCCACAGCCGGACATCTACACATCGCTGCAGAACCATGTTGTGGTGGATGGTGACCGTCTGGATAACCTGGCGGCAAAATACCTCGGCGATCCCCTGCTCTTCTGGATGATTGCGGACGCTAACGGCGCCGACGACCCGGATGAACTGACGGCGCAGATTGGCCGCACGATAGAGGTTCCGCTGGCTTCAGGCATTCCCTCAGGAGCACGGAATGGCTAGCCCCTTGTACCTGACACTCCTGGTGGGACCTGTGGAGGCGGTGCCAGCCCCCAAGCCTGTGATGGACGCCCTGACCTCCGTGGAGGTATCCATTTCGGCCACGGGCACGAGCGGATTTCAGCTCAATTTCACACTCGCCAACAGTTCTCCGCTGCAGACGTTCTTTCTGCTCGCGGGGGGTAGCCCGATGCCGCTTATCCGAGTGGTCCTGGTGGCGACCTTCGGCGGAATCCCGCAGGTGATGATGGACGGCGTTGTGAAACACACCGAGGTTGTGCCGGACGCAATGCAGGGCTCGTCCAAACTCGTCGTGACGGGAGAAGATCTTTCTACGGTGATGGATCTGGTCGACCTGTCGGGCGTCCCCTATCCGGGGATGACTCCCGACCTGCGCGTTCTGACCATCCTGGCGAAATACTCCATGTTCGGCATCGTCCCGAAGGTGGTTCCTGTTATCACGCCGGATGTGGAAGTTCCGGTCGACAAGATTCCGACACAGAAGGGAACGGACTTGGCTTATATCCGGCAGTTGGCCAGCGAGGCCGGGTACGTTTTTTACCTTGAGCCCGGACCCTTCCCGGGGATGTCTCAGGCCTATTGGGGTCCTGAGGTCAAGTTCGGCGCGCCGCAGCCGGCCCTGAACGTGAACATGGATGCCTGGACCAATGTCGAAAGCCTGAATTTTCGCTACGAGCCGCAAACCGCCGTCCTGCCTCTCGTCTTCATTCAGGATCAAACTACGAAGGCGGTGCTCCCGTTGCCCATCCCTCCTGTGACGCCACTCAATCCGCCGCTGGGCGTGGCGGTTCCCGTGCCGCAAAGAATTGAGGAACTCGAGGACACCGCCAAGTTAAGCCCGGCGCAGGCCGTGATGGTGGGAATGGCCAGGGCCTCGGAGACATCCGATGTGGTTTCGGCGGATGGCTCGCTGAATGTTCTGCGCTACGGCCAGATCCTGAAAGCGCGCCGGCTGGTCGGGGTGCGCGGGGCAGGAATGGCCTTTGACGGTTTGTACTATGTCGCAAGCACTAAACACCAGATCAAATCCGGGGAATACAAGCAGAATTTTACTCTGAAGCGGAATGCGCTGATTTCAAACCTGCCGGTAGTCCCCACGGTAGCATTCTGAGGTTTCGGGAAGCGGGGCAAGCATGGCAAAGTTTTTCGGCAAGTATCGGGGTACCGTAATCGACAACATCGATCCGTTGCAGAAGGGAAGGCTGATGGTGCAGGTGCCGGACGTCTCGAACGTTCTTCCGTCAACCTGGGCCATGCCGTGCGTTCCTTTTGCAGGAATTCAATGCGGGTTCTTTGCGCTCCCACCGATCGGCTCCGGTGTGTGGATTGAATTCGAACAGGGGAATACCGACTATCCCATCTGGACGGGCTGCTTCTGGGGTTCGGCGGCGGAGGTTCCGTCACTGGCGCTGGCTGCAACGCCAGGCGTCCAACAAATAGTCATCCAATCGCTGACCCAGAACACGCTCATGATCAGCGACATGCCCGGACCCACGGGCGGCATCCTGCTGAAGTCCACCACTGGGGCGATGATCGCGATTAACGAGACGGGTATCACCATCAGCAACGGGCAGGGCGCCACCGTCGTTCTTACAGGTCCTGCCGTGACCGTCAATGAAGGGGCACTCGAAGTTATTTGACCCTTCTGCGGGAGGATTTTTAATGCCGGGTTTCTTACTTCATCAGGGTGCGACGGTTCTGTGCAGCCACGGCGGCCAGGCGACACCTACGGCTCCAAATCCGCGCGTGCTGGTCAGTGGTCAGCCGACGGTGCTGCTTTCGGTTCCGTGGGTGGTCGCAGGGTGTCCGCTCGTGCCGCCGCCATTGCCTCCTTGTGCCACAGGGCAGTGGATTCTGGGGACCTTGCGCGTGACTTCCAATGGACAGCCGCTGGTTGTTCAGTCAGGCCAGGGCGTATCCATCCCTAATGGCACCCCGCTTATTCCGGTGGCGATGCAAACCCGCGTCAGTGCGATGTGAGGCTTTATGAATGTGAAATATCCTTACGGGTTCGATAGCAGCGGGCACACAGCCCAAACGGATCTGGCCAGCCACATCAGCGAGATGATCGAGCAGATTCTGCTGACCTCTCCGGGCGAGCGTGTGAATCGTCCGACCTTCGGCTGCGGGGTAACGCAGCTGGTGTTCGCGCCGAACAGCGACTCTCTGGCAGCAGCCCAGCAGCAGGTGATCCAGGCCTCGTTGCAGCAATGGCTTTCCGACCTCATTCGCGTAAACGCCGTGGAGGTAGCTGCGCAGGACTCCTCGCTGCTCATAACAATCACGTACACGATCATCCAATCGCAGCAGCAACAGACCCAGCAGTTTGTTTACGGCGGAGCCCTCTCATGATTTACTTCTGCTCGCAAAAGAATCGCCGCGCCCTGGTGCTGCAGCACCCCACGTTGAACGGAATCGACTATCTCGAGGTGTCAGACGCCGGTGGCGACTGTGGAAACCGGCTGACCGTTACGCTTCTCAAAGACGGCCGGGGCCTCAGCCTGGGCCCTGCGCAGGTGAAGATTAGCGGAGGTTCCACCACATCCCAGGTAACCGCGGCTTCCGTAACTCCGCCTACGGATGCAGCGCCGCGCGTGGTCACAGTGGACCTCGACCAGTCCGGGGACTTTTCACCTTACGCGTTTTCGTTTGTCGCCGATTCGTCGACAAATGATCCCCCTGACGGTCTCGATCCGCAACTTTCAACCGTCACCTTCTCCTTCAAAGCCGGATGCCCCACGGTGGGTGATTGCGTTCCATCCAACTGTTGCCCTCCTGGCACGGCTCCCCAGCCCGACATCAACTATCTGGCCAAGGACTACGGCGGTTTCCGCCAGGCCATATTGGATCGCATGGCCGTCCTGGCGCCGGGTTGGAATGAAACCCATGCCTCCGACATCGGCATCGCCCTGGTGGAAGTGTTGGCTTACGCCGCCGACCATCTCAGCTATCAGCAGGACGCCGTGGGTACGGAGGCGTACCTGGGAACTGCACGCAGCCGGATTTCCCTGCGGCGGCACGCGAAACTGGTCGACTACCGGATCAGTGAAGGCAGCAACGCCCGCACCTGGGTCTTTCTGAAGGCCGAAAAGGACGGCGTCACCATTCCCGAGAAGACCTTGCTTTTCCCGCTCGTTCCCGGCCTGCCGGTCAGCGTTTCGCCCGGAGGCGTCAAGTCTGCCCAGGTGGCCTGCCAAACAGGCTTGCTGCCTCCGCCGGCTGTCCAACTCCTGCGCAACAGCACTGTTGGATTCGCCACCATGGAGAAAATTGAACTCTTCAAAGAGCAGAACGAGATGCCGTTTTACACCTGGGAGGATTCCGATTGCTGCCTGGCTAGCGGAGCCACGGAAGCCACGTTGGCCGGCACCTTTGCAACCCTTTCTCCCGGCGCAGTTTTGATTTTCGAGGAGCTTGTCGGTCCGCAAACCGGCGATCCACAGGATGCGGACCCGCAACACCGCTGGGCGGTGCGTTTGACTGCAGCGCAAACCGTCGATCATCTCGGCCGTCCGCTGGCTGATCCGCTCAACGGCAAGCCCATCACCAGGATTGCGTGGGCTCCTGAGGACGCTCCGCCTTTTCCAGTTTGCCTTTCATCCACCACGGAAAAGCAGCATGGGTCAAACTCACTTACGGCTGTGAGCGTGGCCCGTGGAAATATCGTTCCTGCCGACCATGGCATCTGGCAGTGTTGGGAAGATCTGGGCAAAGTTCCGGCCGCGCCCGCCTCGCCGGTCCTGGCAGCAAGCTGCGAGTGCAAGTCCGGCGCTACCTTGGCGGCACCGCACCCGAGGTATTTCCCGCAACTTTCGAAGTCACCTGTCACGTTCGCCCGGTCTTTCCTTGGGGAGGTGACGGTTCCTGCCTCCCAATTCCTCGCGGCTTCGCCCTCGAACGGCGACCCTCCGGTCCCACAAATCGAGGTGAAAGACGATCAGGAACGCCGCTGGCACGTGGTCGACGATCTGCTTTCCAGCAACGATTCAGAGTCGGTTTACGTGCTGGAGATCGAGCGAGACGGAACGGTCTTTCTGCGATTCGGAGACGGTCAGTACGGCCAGGCGCCGGAGACCGGCGCAAATTTCCTCGCCCGTTACCGCGTCGGAAACGGCAGCGCCGGGAACATCGGGCGGGACACTCTCGCCCACATCCTGACAAGCTCTTCCGGCGTCGTTGAGGTCCGAAATCCACTGCCGGCGGTGGGCGGCGCGGATCCGGAAACCATGGAACACATTCGCCAGCAGGCGCCCTTTGCTTTCCGCACCCAGTTACGCGCAGTAACGGAAGACGATTACGGAGTGATGGCCGCGCAGGACCCTGCCATTCGCGAAGCGCGCGGCACGCTGCGCTGGACAGGAAGCTGGTACACCGCCTTCGTATCATTGGACACGCAGGCTGAGTGCGGCCCGGATGCCGGACTTCTGGCCGCAACAACCACCCGCATGAATCGGCTGCGAATGGCGGGAGTAGATCTGGCGGTGGAAGGCGCGGTGATCGTAGGCTTGCGCATTGAGATGAACATCTGCGTCGATCCCGCGTATTTCAAGGCCGACGTCCGAAACGCTTTGCTGCAACTTTTCACCGCCGGCAGTTTGTGTACGGGCAAGCGCGGAATTCTCGACCCGGCCAACTTTACTTTCGGCGAGACGATTTACGCCAGTCCCCTGGTCGCGGCGGCACAGGGCGTCGAGGGCGTCACAGCAGCCACATTGACGGTGTTCGAGCGCATGGACGATCCCTCGATCGATGGCGTGACGCAGGGCTTTCTCACCATGGACAGGCTGGAAATCGGGCGCTGCGACAACGATCCAAACCGGCTCGACCACGGCATTCTTATTTTCCACATGGATGGTGGCAAATGAACGGCTCCTGTGAAACTCCACAAGAACAGCTCTGCGGCTGTTGCCAGGGCCTTGGCGCGGAGACGCCCGAGCTGATTTTCAACCGGCCCGGCCTCAGCCGGATCAGCTATCGCGTGGGCAGGCATACGACCTTCAAGGCCAGCCTGCTGGCGGCGCTTTCAAGCTCGAACCTGCCGGCGCTGGCAACATTGCGGACCCGGGATGATTCGGATTTTTCGATTGCCCTGCTGGATGCCTGGGCTGCCTCTCTCGACATCCTGAGCTTTTACCAGGAACGCCTCGCCAACGAAATGTACCTTGGGACCGCCGTGGACGCCGCCTCGGTAATGTACCTTGCCCGGCTGGTGGGCTACAAGCCATCGCCCGGCGTTGCGGCCTCGGCCTTTCTCGCCTTCACGCTGAGCGATGCGCCGGGTTCTCCCGACAACGTGTTGATATCCGCAGGAACCCGGGTGCAAAGCGTGCCCAAACCCGGGCAAACCCCACAGGTGTTCGAAACCTCGAGTGACCTGACGGCCCTGATCCAATTGAATGCCGTGCCCGCCAGAACCACGATTCCCTGGGGGCTGAGCCCCGGTAACACGTCTTTGTGGCTCCAGGGAACCGGCAACAACATCCACGTGGGAGACGCAATTCTTTTTGTCAGCCGGGAATTGCACAATTCACTGAACTCGTCTTCTGCTTCAGGTGCCGCGGATTTTCATTTCGTGACGGCTGTAACCGTTAATTCAGACTCTGGCAAGACTCTCGTT
>JARRJI010000215.1:0-6592 GCA_037379595.1 Acidobacteriota bacterium
GACAGTACCGCCCCGCGCCATCACAACGGCTAGTCCTAAGACCGCGAAGATGCCGCCGCCAACCATGCCGCCGATGCCGATGGAGGTGGCTTCGAGGAAACCGATCTTATGAGGTTTGGAGACGAAGAATGCCCTTTTCAAAACGGACTCCCACGGATTCAGAGGTGCCTTTTCAGGTCAGCCTGTCGTTCCACGGGCCACTCAACCGGTTGGGCTCCCACTGATCCCTTACTGCAGGCACTGTGTTTCTTGGCGAACCGCAACCGCAGGTAAGCCGCTCACAAGGGACGGGTTGGATCTTTCTTGAGACGAATCGCCGTCCGAGTGGCAGTCACACGGGGAGGCTGTGCCCAGGGCGTCAATCTTACCACCAACCCGGATCCCAAAGTCTGCCTGCGGGTTTCGTTATAGAGCTGCTGGCTCTGAAACGGCGGATGATTCGGCCTGGGGAACCCGCATCCTGGAGCCGAAATAGGAGTAATGGGTGACCACAGCGTAGCAGATCAGCGGAATGATCATGGCGATTGCCATGCTGTGCCAGGCGCCGTATATCAGTCCCATAGCCGGCGGAGCTATCGCGCCCCCGATGATCGCCATAACGATGAATGACCCGCCGATCTTGGTATTCGGCCCCAGCCCTTTGATGCCCAGCGCATAGATCGTAGGGAACATCAAGGACATGAAGAAACTTGTCAGGAACACTGCTCCTACTCCCAGCCAGCCAGGAAACAGGATCCCGAGTGCCACCAGCCCCATATTGATGATTCCAAAAACTCCCATCAGCCTGTTGGGCCGGAAAAACTTCATCAGGTAAGTTGCCACGAACCGGCCGACGGCAAACGCCACAAGGCTTCCGGTCAGCAGGTAGCCGGCGATCTTTTCAGGCTCATGCGTGTAGTCCTGGACGTATTGAATCAGGAAGCTCCACGTTCCCACCTGCGCGCCAACATAAAAGAACTGTGCAGAAACACCCTGCAAAAAATGCGGGTAGTGAAGCAGATCGCTGAGCTTGCCTTTGTCGCGGGTATCCTTCGCCTCGCCTTCTTCCTTGATCTTCGGGAATCTGGTTCTCAGAATCAGAATGGCCATCACCCAAACGATTACGGCGAGGACCACGTAAGGCCGGATCACTCTCAAGGTCTCGCTTTGCAGGTAGGTTCCGAGCATCCCCTTTGCTTTGAGCACATCGATCTGCCGCTGGCTCAGTTCAATTCCGGAGAAGATGAAAACTGTGCCGGCCAAGGCTCCCGTGATGGATCCCAGGGGATTAAAAGACTGCGAGAGGTTCAGCCGCTGTTCGGAGGTCCGGGGATCGCCGAGCACGGCGATGAAAGTATTCGATCCCGTTTCGAGAAATGACAGGCCGCTGGCAATCACGAAAAGCGCAAACAGGAAAAACCCGTAACTCCGGATGATTGCTGCAGGCCAGAAAAGAAACGCTCCTGAGCCGAAGAGAAACAGCCCTGTGACCAGGCCGGTCTTGTACCCGAATCTCCGCATCAGGAGAGCAGCCGGAATGGCAAAACAGAAGTACCCAAGGTAGAACGCCGACTGCACCAGCCCGGCCTCGAACCGCGTGATCTGGAACGAGGTCATGAACTGCTTGATGAGGATATCGTTCAGGTTGTTCGGAATGGCCCAGAGAAAGAACAGCGCCGTCACCAGCACAAAGGGCAACGTGTTTCCGGGTGAAAACAGGGGTGGACGGCTGTCCGCTTCAAACGTCTTGTTCATGATTCAATTCCGCCCTAGCGCGCCAGGGTTTATTGCGCATATCTCCTCTCGCTCTTCTGAATGGCGCCATTCAAGCCGATTGTTGCCGAAAAAACGCGAAAAGCTGTTCTGCCGGGCGCAGCCCAGTCTTTCAAGCGATTGCCCCACACGAGCCGGACTACACCCTCATCCTGCTTTTGTGGATGTTCTCCAACAAGGACTTCAGTTTCTTCGGGTCACCTGTCCTTCACGAATACGCTTTCCGAAACGCGTCCAGTGACAGCTTTGCCGTTTGCATCTCGGTATGCCCGCTGAAGGCTTCCTGCTCAATCAGGTAATACTGGATGCCACCCACCGTCTGGGCTGCCGAAAAGATCTTCTTCCACTGTCCGATGCCCTGGCCGATCAGCACGTCGAATTGCTTCTGAGGAGACCAATCCTTTACGTGCATGGCGCGGATGCGTCCCGGATGGCTCTTGATAAAGGCCACGGGGTCGCCGCCGGAAGACATGCAGTTACCCGTGTCGAGCTCCAGAATGACGCTCTTGTCGGTATCGCCGGCGACCACGTCAATGGGTTTCTTGCCGTCAAGTTCCTTCCACTCGTGATCGTCGTTGTGGTAGCCCGCATGGAAGCCATGGGCCGACATTGTACGGTTAGCTTTGTTCAGCGTCTCCGCAACCTTTTTCCAGCCGTCGATGGTAGGAACACGACCGGGCGAGGCAAGGATGATGTAACGCGTCCCGAGAATGTGGTTCAACTCCATCGCCTTGCCGATGCCTTCCGGCGTGAATGACTTCATATCGTTGTGAGTGGAGTAGCAGCGGATGCCCAGGCGATCCATTTCCGTGCGGACCTTTTTGGCTTCGCTTGGCGTCCACCCGTAATAAGGTGCGTAGAATTCCACGCACTTGTATCCCATTTGCGCAACTTTCCTGACGGTTCCAGCTAGATCTTTCTTCAGGTCGTCGCGGACCGAATAGAGTTCAAGCCCTACCGGAATGTGTTTTGTAGCAGCAGCGGCCACCGTCGCAGCGCCCAGCGGTGCCGCCGCCAGAAGACCGAGAAATGAACGACGTGAAAAAGTGTCTTGGATTTTCATAGCAGCCACACGATATCACAAGAGCGGGGAATCGATTACTGGAAAAAGCAGAGGAGGGCAGGTTGTTAGTTATGCGTATGAGACTCAAAATCAGCGGGGCAATGCCGAAATCCCGAAGAACTGCATCCCTGGAGAGCCAAGTGGCGATCCTCAGTACAGAGGCCGCATGCGGAACCGCCCGACACGATTTTTCTTGACAAGCATGCCCGCAGGTACTATATATCGTGGCAGAAAGGCATCGGGCTACAAGATCTGGACCGGTGCAATGGGTCTCGTACCCCCGTGAGGGAAGGAGGTCTATAGCCGCTAAGAAGTAAGCAAAAACCAACACGAAAAAGAAGTAAGGGTTTCAACTACCAGAAATTCGGTTTTCCAGGCCCGCCTCCGTGGCGGGCCTGGTGCTTTCAGGGGAAATTTTTCGACAACCGCCGCGCGGTGGTTCCTGGGATCACTCAGACGGGGGCTGGCCTTTGTCTCCGGCTGGTTGTTCAGTCAGCGTGGCTGGTCCCTGGCAACGTCAGCCAGAATGAACCGGTTCACGCCTCAGAGCCTGGATTCAGGTCGGCGATCGGCTGCCGGGGTTCCAGGTGGGCCATCCGGGCTGCAATCGACTCCGGAAATCGGCGGATGCGTGTGTTGTAACTGCTCACAAGCGCGTTGAAAAGATCCTGTTGCTCCTCAATGCCTGTTTCCAGTTCGCTGTTTTGTTTCCTGAATTTGGCAAAATTACTGTTCGACTTCAATCCCGCGAAGTCCCCGGCACATTTGAAAAGATTCTCGATGGCGCCGGCCATCGCCAGGTTAGCCAGCGTCTTTTCCTGCAACGTGTGAGCCTTGAGATAGTCACCCCTTGCCGTACCAAGGGCCTCAAATGCCGGATGATCGTGCGGCATATACCCCCGGCAGGTTCCGATGAGCTTGGGCAACTCATCGTGACGGTGTTTCAGCAAAGCATCAAGGCTGGCCCCGGTCTTATCAATTTCAATCCGGAGCCGCAGCAGGTTGCGGCGCGCCTTGGACAGATAGGCAAGGATTCCCAGGACCACCAGAACAATGATCGGCAACACAAGCCATAAAAAATCACCACGCATCTTGCAAGTCTCCTTCTACAAATCAGGCCAATCAGATCGATGTGGGATAGTACCATTCGTGCCGGTGCTTTTGCCACTCCTCAGCTCCTGCCGGCGGTCGCAACCGGCTTTAACGGCATTCGCCGCAACCACGATGTGCAGAACTGACGAAAGTGGCGGCAGGCCGCTCAGCTTCCTCCTGACTATCCGCGAGCCCATGTCTTGGTTATGATAAGCTTCTGGGCCGATTGAAGGGTTGCCGGGCAAGTCGGGGCCGGCGGCGGTGCGAGTGGTCGTGCCGACGGGTCTTTTCGCGGGCGTGCCATGTCTCGTTTTCGCATTCTCGAGCACACAGCCGACGTAGGCTTTGAAGCTTTTGGCGCCACGCTTCCGGAGGTGTTTGAGAATTCCGCACGGGCGCTGGCCCACCTGATTGTGGACCCGGCCTCTGTCAAGGCGGATGAGGAAGTTCGCATTGAAGTTGACGGCGCGAATCAGCCCGATCTTCTGGTAAACTGGCTCAGTGAAATTCTCTACCTGCATGACGCCGAGCAGTGGCTGTTTTGCGATTTTAAAGTGGAAAGCCTTGACGATCATGCAGTCTCAGGCATAGCCTGGGGCGAGAAGTTAGATCAAGCACGGCACCAAACCAACTTGCTGGTCAAAGCCATCACCTATCACCAACTCAGCCTGCAGCAGACGGCAGGTGGCTGGCGCGCGCAAGTTTACGTGGACATTTAAGATGCAACGTCAAGACTCGGCGCCCTCGCGGGCTGCTCAAAATCGATTCAGAGTTGGGTCCCCTTCCCGCGAAACTGCAGGTTCTATTCCACGCACTTCTTTTGCTCTCAAACCATCCGGCGCAATTCTTTTTGTGGCAATGGGTCTATTCCTTCTTCTTGCCATGTCACGAGCGATCTTCCCGGCGGAGGACAGTTTTTATCACGTGCGGGAAATCAAGCCGAATGTTTTCGTCTGGATCGGGGAAGACATCCTGACCCAGGAAGGCGATCCCAAGTTCAATCGCGCCGGCAACGCAGGCTTTATTATCACACCTGATGGTGTGGTCGTTGTCAATACGACCAACTCGCCCTTTAACGCTCGTTCATTGCTTTACGAAATCCGCCAGCACACGGACCTTCCGGTTCGTTACGTCATCAACACCGGCGCTTCGCCCGATGTGATGCTGGGCAACGAATCGTTCGTGGATTTCAAGCCGGCCATTCTTTCCACTCCGCAAGCGGCCCTGGCCATGCGTAACTACCGGGACAAACTTCCCGAGCGCATCGAGGACGACTGGAAATTCGCGGCCAGCATGCGGGGCATTCATCCGACTCCGCCCACCCAGACCTTCAGTGGCGGGGAAACGACGCTTCCTTTGAGCGGCCAGCCGATCAAGCTCATCAATTTCGGCGACAACACAGGTCCGGGCGACGCCGCGGTCTTTCTGCCCCAGTCAAAGGTTCTCTTCCTGGGAAACATTTTTGAAAACGAATACATCCCGCGGATCGGAGCCGCCAACATTGACAACTGGATCCAGACGCTGCGCAAGGTGGAGTCGTGGGATGTCGATCTTTACATTCCGGGCCACGGCCAGCCCGCCGGCAAAGCCCGGGTGCTTGAGTTCCGGCACTTTCTTGAATGGCTCTCGGGCCAGGTTCGGGCAGGGCTCGAGAAGGGCAAATCTCTCGAGCAGCTTCAGAATGATCTGGTTCCATTTCGGAACATCCACTGGCATGCGCCGGAACTCGAACCCGAGGCTGTTGCGGCGGTCTACCGGGCCTTGGCCCGGCACAGCAGTCAGGTTTCCTCGCCCGCGAAGTCTGCATCTGCAAGTCAATAAGTTCAAGGAGTCATACGATGAATAATCCACGGCGAGCTTTCTTCCTGGCGCTTCCGGCCCTGATGGCTTCGAGCGCCCTGGCATCCGAAAAGCATTACCTGACCTCGAAGGTCTATGAGTTTCAGGACTTGCCGGTCCACCATGGCAAGACCAACACCTCGCGGCCGGTTCTGGAAGGTCTCACCCACGAAGACTGCCGGATCGAGCTGCACGAATCGAACCTGGCCCCCGGCAACATGCCCCATGCGCCTCACCACCACCGCCATGAAGAGATGTTCATGGTCCGCCAGGGGACGCTCGAGATCACGATCAACGGGAAAAGTTCAAAGGCGGGGCCGGGTTCGGTGGCCTTTATTGCCTCCAACGACGAGCACGGCATTCGCAACGCGGGCAACGGCCACGCTCAGTATTTCGTGCTGGCCATCCACCGGGCATCCTCAAAGGAGAGTTGAGCCATGACGGATTGGAAAGAACACGGCATCCGCATTGTGCGCGCGGGCGAACTTGATCCGAACACGCCGCAGACGCCCGGCATGTCCCGGGAAGCGGCCATCACCCATGCCCGGACGGGCGCCAGCAAGCTCTGGGCCGGAACGGTGGTGGTACAACCGGCGGCGCGAACCGGTGCTCACCATCACGGCGAATTAGAGACGGTTCTCTACATCGTGCGAGGCCGCGCCCGCTTCCGCTGGGGCGACCATCTGGAATACGTTGCGGAGGCCGGCCCGGGCGACTTCATTTACGTTCCTCCATACGTCCCGCATCAGGAAATGAACGCCCGCCCCGACGAGCCTGTCGAAGCCGTCGTCGTTCGCAGCGGCCAGGAACCGATTGTGGTCAACCTCGATATCGCAAGCCCCGAAC
>JARRJI010000216.1:0-6587 GCA_037379595.1 Acidobacteriota bacterium
CGCGGTCGGCCACCGTCTCTCCCGCGTGAATGATCTCGTGGGAAACGCGCCCGGGAGCGAGATACTTCCCCTTGTTGCGCATTTCAACCGAGCCGGGAAGGTACTGGATGAACTGGACCTGGTGGCCGGCGGGATCGGTGAAGTTGAAGCTCAGATCGCCTTCGGCGTCCTTTTCGACCGAGGCGGGCACGGTGACGCCGTGGGCAGCCAGATAGCTGCGCAGGGCGCGGGCATCGGTGGTTCGATAGGCGATGTGGATCAGGCCGTCTTCAGACGGGGAAGTCTGCGTGGGCGAGATTTTGATGTACTGATTGTCGTTCACCTTGTAGTAGGCATACTTCATCTTGCCGTGGGCGGTTTCATTCAAGGGCAGCCGGTCAAAGCCCAGAACCTGGCCGAAAAAATGATGGGCTTCGTCAGCGTTGCTGACCCTGAGCGCAACGTTAGCAATGCCCAGGATGGGAGGACGGCTCACGGCCGGGGTGGCCGGGGGCGCACCTGTCGTCAAAAACGCCGAGGCCGCCAGGCAAATCGCGGCAACAATTCCAGACAGAACTATTTTGGTTTTCATAATTGTGGATTATGTCGCTGCCGACGGGCGGGGTCAAGGACTTCGTGGGAAAAACATCTGGACGAATCGCGGTCCCTGCTGCCATGCTGGTTTTTTGGGAATCAATAAGTCCCCATCCAGGAGTTGCAATGCGTATCTTTGCCTTGTTCATTGCTTTCGGCCTCCTGACACCGTGCACGCTGGCCGCCCAGACCGCCGGCCAGCAGACGGAGAAGCCGGCGTCCGGAGCCGCGTCCTCAGAGCAGATTCAGACGGAAAAAATCAAGGTGCCGCAATACATGCAGGCGCCGCCAAAAACCATGGCGAACCAGCCGGGATATATGGAACCCCCTCAGACCCACGCGCTGCTGACAAAATTGTGGCAGGCCGAACAGCGCGTCAAAGATCTGCTGACACAGGTCCAGCCGGAAAAACTCGGGATGCCCGCCGCAACGCTGTCCGGTTTCAATGCTGAGCTGGATGCGCTGCGCCGTAACCTGGAGGGCCTGGAAAAAAGCCGCCAGCAGTTCGACGGCAGAGTCGACAGTGAATACCTGGGGTTTGAGACTTATGCCGGCATCAGTCAGGTTCTGCCCCCGCTGGAAAGGCTCACCGCAACCCTCTCGCGCTATGGCAATTTGAGCCTGGAGGGGGAATTCAACCAGTCCTTTAACGATATGCTGACCATGCAGCAGGCCCTCAAACCTTATCTCACGTTTCTTTTGCGAAACCACGACCAGATATTTCTGACGATGGAGATGAACCTGGCGGGGTGTCAAAGGAGAGTAGGCTACAATGCTGGGCATGGCCAGGGCTCGCCCAAGAATATGCGCAACGTCCTCCCGGACTTTAAGGGAAGGCGCCATGTGAACAAGAAGCCGGAGACAAACCAAACCGCTCCTAACAGTAAGTAATGAAAAGACTTGCGGAGCTGCCCGATTGAGATGGTTTGCTCCCGAAAGTTCAATCACGGCGGCGTTTCAACAAAGGCGGTGTGACGAACGACACAGAGGAAGTCCGCCGCCCGGCATCCAACTGACCAGCCATGACCAGGCAGGGCAAAGGAAATCCCGAAAGACCTCCGGACATCAACCCGGTTGGAAAGGGTCACGCGCTTTGGCTTCTGCCCGAGGAGCCGATGTTCAGCCGGCTGGGTGACGAGATCTCCCGGCTTAGCCAGGAATACTCCACACCCTGCTTCGATCCGCACGTCACGCTGCTCAGCGGAATTACAGGGTGGGAAGAAGAGAATCTGGCAAACTTGGCTTCACTGGTAAGTTCTCTTAAGCCAATCCGAGTTGAACTGGGCGCCATCGGCTACCTCGACGAATACTACCGCTGCCTCTTCTTCAACGTGGTTCCAGCCGGGGCAGTTCTCAACGCCCACCAGGCAGCTCAAGAAGTCTTTGGATTGCGGAGCGAGTCAGCCTTTATACCGCACCTGAGTCTTGTATACGGAAGGCTTGGGCTTGAAGCGAAAAAAGGAATCGCAGCCGATCTCAGCTCCCTTTCAGGCCAAGTGATTGAATTGGGCCATTTGAAGCTCTATCGGGTGAGCGGCAGTCCTGATGAGTGGGGATGCGTTGAAACCTTTGACTTAAGGTAGTGTACAGCGCTGGGAAAGGACACCTCAGGAATCATAGGCTCACGTACAAGCCCTGTCGCGCATCAAGGGCATAACTAAGCGATCCTCAGACTCAACCGAGGCGTGCCCTTCCCAATCTTACTGATACACCGTAATGTTCAGAGGGCTTCTCAGAGTGAAATTGATTTCTGTTTCGGAAGGGATTCTTACCGGCTGCCCTTTCGTGGCCATCTGAACTCCGGTTCCTGCTCCAGCACCGACGCCCGCTCCTATCGCGGCTCCTTTGCCTCCGCCTGCGATGGCCCCAATAACACCTCCCAGGGCAGCTCCGATGCCGGCCCTTGTGGCGGTCTGCTTGCCGCGCGACTTCGCTGCCTGCTTCTGATAGACCCCGCTACTTACGGCGTACGTTTTCCCACCTACCGTGAGGCTGATCAACTGCAGTTGGACCTCCGACCGTCCTTTGATCCGGCCCGCATTGCGATCACTGACAAGCCGCAGGCGCGCTTTGGAATAACGGGGAATGATAATCTGATTTTCCTCGGTTATCGGCGTCTCGACAGTTGCGGCGAATTCGTCTCCTGCCTTGTTGACTGCGGAATCGATCGAATCTACCATGCGGACGGTAATAACGGTTCCAGCCGGAATAGCGACACTAGCGGGCTGTGGCGGTGGCGGAGGAGCCTCCGGCGCTTGCGCCGAAGCCGGCGGCACCTGCTCAACAGGTGCAGGCGTTGGCGCAGCTTCCGGTGCTGGAGTTGGCTCCTCGGGAGCAGGTTCACGTTCCGCAAGAGTGCGTGACCGGCGGCGGGAGGTTCCGTAATCAGGTGGTGGAGCTCCCTGGCCAGTCGAATCGGCCTCCTGAGCCGAACCGGTCGTCGTCAGCTCGTCGATCACCTGTTTGACGCCGTCTGTATTCTTGGCAAATTGTTCTACGGCCGCCTTGTCCTGGTCACTTGCCACCGTACCCGTCAGGACAACAACTCCATTTTGGGACACCACACGGACATCGCTCGTCTTCAGAGCAGGGTCCTGGTACAGTTTGGATTGGATCGCCGAGACGATCGCACTGTCGTTCGGGGCGGTCGAGGACTTGAAAAGGCTGCAACCGCCCAGGGTCAAGGCAATACACACCGTCAAGGCTGCAATGCGCATCTTAGGATTAACCATTGTTACCTCCGGTCCCCCCAAATACCTGCGGCCCACACCGCTATATGACGTATACAGACGACCTATGGTTCCCTTCGGAAACTCCCCTGCAGTTTAACTTTTCCATGTGAAAAAAGTCCACTCCTATTGCGAGGTCGCACCCTAGGAATTTCTTCGGGTGTTGCTAGCGAGCGTGCTAGAATTTTCCGTGTAACATACATGAAAGATCCGGCGACCCAGTTTCCAGGTGTCCTCAGTTCAATTCTGACTTTTTCGGCCGTCAAATCAAAAACCCTGATGCAGAGTCTCTCGATAGTTATACCGGTTTACAACGAAGAGGACAATATCGGCCCCCTCACTCAGCGCATTGCCGAGGCAATGTCCCAATGGCAAGGCACAGTCGAAATACTCTATATCGATGATGGCAGCAGCGACCGAACCTTGGACCTACTGAAGAAAGCTCAGGCAAGTGACCCGCGGATTCGAATTGCTCATTTCCAGAAGAATATGGGCCAGACCGCTGCCATGGCCGCTGGGTTTCGGCTGGCGCGCGGCCAAGCGATTGCGACTATCGATGCTGACTTGCAAAATGATCCCGTGGAGATTCCGCGCCTGGTCGAGATGCTCAAGGAGTGGGATGTCGTGTGCGGAGTCCGCACCCAACGCAAGGATAACTGGTGGAAACGCATTTCATCACGCATTGGGAACGGCTTTCGGAACTGGGTTACGGGCGACAACATTATTGACACCGGATGCACGCTGAAGGCTTACCGGCGTGAATGTCTGGAAGGACTGGAACTTTACAAAGGGATGCACCGATTCCTGCCCACACTGATCAAAATGCGAGGGTACCGCGTAACGCAGGTACCGGTCTCCCATCACCCGCGGCTGGCGGGAAAGACTAAATATGGAACGTGGGGCAGGCTGGTCAAAGGACTTGCAGACGTATGGGCCGTGCGGTGGATGAAAAAGAACCATATCGACTACGAATCTGAACTTCAACTTCTTGAAAGAGACTCCACTGAGCGCTACAAGGTCCATTCCTGAGAAGCTGCAAAAAATAGGGAAGTGGCGGATTGATTCGGTTATGTCCGGGCATGTTTTGGGGATATGAACCGACCTTTCTCAGCTTAAGGGTATTTTTGCAAGGTGACTTGGCTCTCGATTGCAAGCCTTCACGTCGTGATAGACTTTTTTCGGCCGCTATGCCTAGTTGCCCTCTCGAGTCATCTTGGAATCGAGGGGCTCGCTTTGGGCTGAGAGAGGATAATGTAACCCTTGGTTGCTGAAACCACTTCAAACTTTAGACAGACTGCTTCCGCAAAAGTTGCCCATCGCGGGTTCCCGTCAATCCATTTCCTTCTTTTGCTGGCCGTTGCTGCCTGCATGTTTTTTGTGGCTCTCGGACGGCTTCCGCTGATTGAGCCCGATGAAGGAAGGAATGCGGAGGTCGCGCGGGAGATGGTGGCCAAAGGCGACTGGATTACTCCGCATTTTAACAATTTTTCTTACCTCGACAAGCCGCCCGTGTTCTTTTGGGCGGTAGCCTCGTCGTTCAAGGTGGCAGGAATTTCGGAGGCGAGCGCCCGGTTCCCGTCTGCCCTGGCAGCGCTCTTGACCGCCCTTTTCGTCTGGTTTCTTGCCCGCCGGATGTTTGACGAATCAACCGGACTTTACGCTGGAATTGTGCTCGCCACGTCGCCGTTAGTTGTTGTGTTCGCGCGGGAAGTTATTTTTGACATGACGCTGACTCTTTTCGTCACTGCTGCGATGGCTTGTTATTGGCTGCGGGAAACAGGGTCCGAACAACGAAAGTTGCTCGACATTTTGTTTTTTGGCGCGATGGGGCTGGCAACTCTCACGAAGGGACCGGTGGGTTTTCTCCTGCCGATGCTCTCGATCGGAGCCTATCAAGCATTGCGTGGAAAGTTCGCAAGGCTTAAGGACTTGAATTGGAGTCTGGGCCTGGCGACATTCTGTGCCGTGACGTTGCCCTGGTTTATCCCAATATCGTTGCGGCACCCCGATTTCCCCGCATATGCCTTCTGGCAGGAGAGCCTGGAACGCTTTGCGACCGGACACGCGCACCGCGCCGGACCGGTCTATTACTATCTCATCATCTATCTGGCGGGCTTTTTACCGTGGAGTTTTTTCCTCCTCTATTCCGCCATTCACCGAACTAATCGGTGGCGGGAACTGCGGCGTGACCAGCACGCTCCAACCTTATTCCTGCTGAGCTGGGTGGGCGTTATCTTCATTTTCTTCACAATTTCGCAATCCAAGCTCCCCGGCTACTTTCTTCCCGCTATGGTGCCGCTCAGCGTCCTGATGGCAAAAGTATGGACGGGGTCGAAACCGGAACGTGAAGGGCACGCTCCCGACTGGTTGACTGGAGGCTTTGCGACCTTGATCGCGTTAGGAATCATATTTGTTGTCGTGCCCCATTTCGAGCACTTCCTGTTTCCTCACGGACGTCTTGAAAAGAAGATGCCTCACGACGTTCTAGCATTGCTGGGCCCGACGTTCTTATACACAGGAATAATTCTCGGTGCGCTGGGGATTGTCGGACGGAACCTTTGCGCGCGGGCCCGGGAAAAGGCTCCGACGGTTCTCATGTTTGCGGTGGTTGCATGCTGTTTCCCGCTTCTGCTGGTCAGGTGGTTTCATCCGCTGGAGCTATACGCCTCAGCGGATTCAAGCCGTGCCCTGGCGGAATCCATCCTGGAAGGTCCGCAAAAGAACCTCCCCATTTACGGTTATTATTACTTTCGAACAAGCCTGCCGTTCTATCTCAGGCACCCGGTAGGGCTTGTCTCCTCGACCGCGGACGAGCTGACCAGCAACTACGTTGTAACGCGCTGGCCCAAAATCAAGAGGGAAGCGCAGGAAGATCGGCTGTCCCAGACACTTGCTCCAGCGGTGACGGACGGAATGCCCTTGGTAATGGATGAGAAGGAGTGGCTGGCCAAGAGAAGCTCGATGCCGGTGGTTGTTCTGGTCCGCAACCATCAGGTTGCACAACTGGCCAGCTCTGTACCCAGAATGATTCCGATGTGGACCGGATGGAAATACTCTGTCTGGGAGATACCCCCCGGGACGGTTCCGCCCGTTCCGCCAAAGAAAGGAACCTGAACACCTGGTTGATATTTCGTGACAAGTTCGTAACCAGGAAGTGTTATGTGCGGTATTTGCGGTGTACACAATCTCGATCTAAGACCACTTGATTCCCGTGAATTGATCGATCGAATGTCGGCCCGGCTCAAACATCGCGGACCCGACAGCCATGGCAAATTTGAGCGGCCC
>JARRJI010000217.1:0-9996 GCA_037379595.1 Acidobacteriota bacterium
CCCCGCACAGGCATTCCTGAAGCACTCCGGTTTCTCGAATCCTGACGGAATCAGGCGAGTTGCTGTTATAATCCGCTTGCCATCCACTTTGGCTTGCGTTAAGGTAGCCTGCTCTCCCGGAGCCCCAGGACTTCTTCGATGCTGTTCAAAACCTTCAGTGCATCCACTTTCGGAATCGACGCCTATCTGGTTGAGGTCGAGGTTGACATCTCGGCCGGGAACCCGAATTTCACCACCGTGGGCCTGCCGGACGCCGCGGTTCGCGAAAGCCGCGAGCGCATCAAGGCGGCCATCAAGAATTGCGGCCTGCTGTATCCTTTCCAGAACATCACCGTGAATCTGGCGCCGGCCGACGTCAAGAAAGAAGGTTCCGGTTTCGATCTCCCGATCGCGCTTGGAATCCTGGGCGCCAATGACGGCACGCTGCTCAACAAGCATCTGAAGGACTACCTTTTTCTCGGTGAGCTTTCGCTCGATGGCAGCATTCGGCCCATCAAAGGCGCTCTGTCCGTTGTCACCATGGCACGGCAGAAAGGTATCAAGCGGCTGGTGGTACCGGTGGAGAACGCGCCGGAGGCGGCGGTGGTGCGCGAGGTTGAAGTCTACGGATTGCGCTCGCTGCCGGAAGTGATCGACCTGGTGAACGGCACGCGCGAGTTCCAGCCCACCCGGGTCAACACGGCGGAGATGCTGGACCACAGCAGCAAATACTCTGTGGATTTCCATGACGTCAAGGGCCAGATGCACGCCAAGCGCGCCATTGAAGTGGCCACGGCCGGCGGCCACAACATTCTGATGATTGGCCCGCCGGGAGCAGGGAAGACGATGCTGGCCAAGCGCGTTCCCACCATCCTGCCGCCGCTCACCTTCAATGAGGCCATCCAGACCACCAAGATTCACAGCGTCGCCGGAGTGCTCGAGCCCGGCATCGGACTGGTGGGCGTGCGGCCGTTCCGCGCTCCGCACCACACCATTTCAGACGCCGGCCTGATTGGCGGCGGCGCTATCCCCCGGCCGGGCGAAGTGAGCCTGGCGCACAACGGCCTGCTGTTTCTCGATGAACTGCCGGAATTCGCCCGCAACGTGCTGGAAGTTTTGCGCCAGCCCCTTGAAGACGGAGCCGTAACGATTTCCCGTGCGGCCATGTCACTGACGTTCCCGTCACGCTTCATGCTGGCGGCGGCCATGAATCCGTGTCCGTGCGGTTTTTTCAATGACCCCTCGCGCGAATGTACCTGCACGCCGCCGATGATCCAGCGTTACGTTTCCAAGATTTCCGGGCCGCTGCTCGACCGCATCGATATCCACATTGACATGCCGGCGGTGAAGTACAGCGAGCTGCGGCAGAGTTCGGGCGGCGAAAGCTCGGAGGTGATTCGGGAACGGGTCAGAAAGGCACGAGATCGTCAGTCGGAACGCTTTCAGGGAGAAAAGATTTACTGCAACGCGCAGATGAGCCCCCGGCAGCTCCGCAAATACTGCAACATCTCGGCCGATTGCGACCGGCTGCTCGAAAGCGCCATGACACGCCTGGGCCTTTCGGCGCGCGCCCACGACCGCATCCTCAAAGTCTCCCGCACCATCGCCGACCTCGAAGGCGCTGAAACCATCAGCTCCGCCCACATCTCCGAAGCCATTCAGTACCGCTCGCTCGACCGGAATTACTGGGCGTGAGGCGGCATGCTGATGACGGCGAAGCCGTGGCATGTTCTTCACGCCACAGCCCTGCTCTTCTGAACGCGCAGAGTTTCCCGACTTCGGAAGCTCTGCTAAATCCGCCTGAGGCCGGCGCCCCTGTACGTCACACGTGACGGTGAGCTGGATCGCTGCAGGTATTCGGAGAGTAACGTAGCCTCTTGCCAAGTATAGGCAAGCCCAATCAAGTCAAAGGGAGGTGCCGCCATGTGGAGGAAAGGGTTCCTCATCGGGCTCCCGGTTCTACTGCTAGTTGCCGGTATCTTCTTATACCGCCCTCCGCTGCAGGTTCCCGCACAGGCGAAGCAATCTCAGGCTTCCACGCCAGAGGGTCAGCCTGCAACCATTCCGCCAAACGTCATCAACGGTGCTGAGCATCCGGAGCTTGTTCCCGACGTGGTCGCCTACCGCCTCTGGTTCGTTGCTATCTCTCTGCCTCCGATGCCGACAGCCACCCAGCAGCGGCGGCAGCGAGCCCAGCTTATGGCTGCGGGACTCCAGGGGGAAGATATCGGGCGCGCCGCGAGCGTTCTCGCGACGTTCGCGAACAGCTATGCCTACCTGGTTGGGAAGTACAACGACTCTGTCGTCCAGGCTAACGAAATGGGAGACACGCCAAACGTGCAAGGACTCCTGTCCCGGCGGGACGCCCTTGTCGAGACCACGCGCAAGGCGCTGAACAGTGCCCTGAGCGTGCAAGGGATGGCAGCTATTAAGTCCTACGTGCGAGCCCAGAAAAGAAACATGAAGGTCGCGCAAGGCGACAAGTGACGTGCCATGCGCGGCAGATGGTTCGCGCGGCGCTTCGTCACGGAGGGGGGTTGCGATGCAAGCAAACAGACGCAGAAACGTGTGGTTAGCGGTGCCAGCCGCCTGCACGGTCATAATCATGCTCGGGCTTGCTCGGGGCGCGTATTGCCAGACCTATTACTTTATGACGCCCCAGTACAGCAGCTACAACAACTATTCTACGGACGGAACATACATCTACACGTCCGTGACGGTTGACGGATACTCGAGCGGCACGTGCCCGACTCAGCCCGCCTAGCTGGGTGACTGGAGGGGCCGTGTACTGGAGCAGCTACGTATCGGACACGAATAGCCAGCAGATCGCCGCGACGCCCGGGACCGAGTACAGCGGCTCTCTTACGGCTGAGGTCATTTGCAGCTTCATCGGCGGGGCGATATAGTCAAGCGGCAGCAGTTTCTCGATAAAAATTGCCGTCACGACGTACAAATACCAGTCGGTCTCAGGTGGGATCTGCACTTACGGCGTGTTTTGCGGTGCAAACCAGTAAACTTGCGGTGGCCCGACTCTAACTACGCCTGCCCCGTGCCCGTCCACCTACATTGTAACGACGTGGTTAGCCGTCCGCATTGGGAGTACGACGACGTGTTTCCCCGTCGGGACGGGGAAAGGGCAAAGCACGCCGGCTACTTGCCAGTAAACATAACGCCCAGCGTCAAGACGGGGGTGAATGGTGGGTCTCAAGGTTAGCACTATGCTCACGGTCGGTGGCCTCCTGTTGTTGAGCGTGATCCTCAGGGTAGCGCTGCCCCACTACTCGGGAGTGACCTTCGCCGGGAGGTACCAAACCTATCTGCTTCCTTACAACAGGGTGGCGTTTTGGGCCTGCGTTGCCGCAGCGTTTATAGCCGCCGGAATCACGTTGTTCCAAATGATGCTGCTAGATCTGGGGTTACGGTAGCCTCCGGGCATGGCATCCGGCGAGTCTTTCAAGCAAGATAGCGCATCCTCCGGTTTTGAGGTCCGCGGCTCTTCCGACGATGACGCTCTTTGTGTTATTTTCCAGTGCGGTGACTCGGGTGATTCTTTGTTACTCCTGGTCCCGAACATGTCCCGGACCTGAACAAGCAGGGCCAGGACGGTGTTGTCCCCGTCGTGGGCTTTTACCTTACGAAGAACCCGCGACACAGAAACCAGTGCCGCGGCTACCGCTTTGATCGTGGCGCATTTCCTGTATAATGAACGGTTGAAGCTCACTTCGGCCCCGGGTGGTGAATCGGTTTGGGGCAATCCTCAAGACAAGCTTTTAAGCGGAGGGCAGCGCATTTACGACAATGTGTCCCAGGAAGCCTGGGCCCTCTGGCTGGACCGCCTGAGAATGCTGATCAACGAGTACCGCCTGGCCCCTGCCACCAAAGAATCGCAGGAAATCATCGCCCAGCAGATGGAGCAGTTTTTCTTCGGCGAAGGAGCCGCGCAGCCTCCGGGCTATGTCCCGCCACAGAAATAGACGTGACGCGGAATATCCGGTGATTGACGATTACGGAAGACGTCAGGGCACGGATTTATCCGTCCCATAGCTGAAAGTCGAGTTGTTCCGCAAGTATCGGTTGGAGATTGAGCGGCGTGCGCGGTCACCCAGAGCGGCGAAAGAAGGGCTGGCTGCCTCTGCGGGGTTCCATTGCTGATCGTGCTTGATTTTTTCTGCTTCTATCCATAGCATTAGTCTTGCTACTGGTACGCGCCTGCAGTGATGGTGGAGGGGGGCGATTTAGTAACTGCAGCGTATTGCCAGGGGCCTTTTGAGTGTGGGTTGCGACCATCGACCCACCAGGGCAAATTGTCATCCAGTTGTAGTGTTCGACCGGGTTATGAGACAGAGCATGACTAGCCCGGATGGGGAGTTCTGCGGAGTCGGTCCGGACTTCCAAGCGGGCGATAGCCCGAATGACAATAGCGCCACCCGAATCCGGATTGGTCGAGTTCAATATCTGTCTCTTCCTGCAACACGTTACTTTGAGTCTAATGTGAAGGCTTGGAGACGAACCTTATGAGATTCCTGCAAAACTTGGCCCTGGCGGTGCTGGTGGCGGGATTGTTTGCTTTTATGGTTTCGGTTTCCATTGCTGCGGCGAAGAAGCCCGAGGGCGCCAGTATCTATGCGCAAAAATGTTCGATGTGCCATGGAATGGAGGGAAAAGGCTATCCTGCCATCAAGACTCCTGATTTCACTGACCCCAAGTGGCAGGCGGCCCATACGGATAAGGAACTGCAGGATGCGATCGCGAACGGCGTGCCGGGCACGGCCATGGTTTCGTTCAAGGGCAAGCTGAACAAGCAGCAAATGGAAGCGGTATTCAAGTACATTCGATCCCTCGGTACCAAGGAAAAGAAGTAGGTCACAGGCGCTCCATCTGCCGGACGGGACTCCTGCCGACGGGGTGCCAATGGATTGAGATTCTTCAGGCTCTGGGCTGATCAGGAAGTTCTGCAGAAAAGCGTCGGCGGCAAGGCGACGGGTTATTGAAGTGAACGGTTGGCAGATCAATAGGAACTGTTATGAAGCACTGCACGTCACCTGAATTTTCCGGTTCGAGTTCCTCGCGTAGCAGAAGTTAATCCTTCGAGCAGGCTTTGGAATTTCGTTGCTGATCTTTATGTTTGAAACTTGCTTTCGCCGATTTCAGGCCGGGAAGCCGGGCTGCAACTCTCGCGGGATCGTATTTGATCCTGCATCGATTAATGTTGGCAGAGGCCGGGCAATGGCCCTATGATGAGAGTAGCTGGTGCACCCAACGACAATATCAAATTCAATTGAGAGGTCTCGTAATGGCCAGGAAGTATAAGCAGCGGGGCTACATGGACTCAGGTGCGGAAGAGCGCGAGCAGCGCCCGAAGAAGAGGCCTGAAACCTTCGGCCCCCGAACTCCTACAATGCCGGGGCAGCGCTCTGTCTGGCGATGTGGTTCCTGCGCCAGCATCCTACCCGCAAATATTGACCCGGAGGGCAAATGCCCGAATTGCGGAACTGAATTGCACAGTTGCCGTCAGTGCACTTTTTTTGACACCGGAAGCCGGTTCGAATGTACGCGGCCCATTACTGCGCGGATTCCGAAAAAAGACGCACGGAATCACTGCTCATTCTTTTCCCCCCGAACCACGATTGAACGCGAGACTTCATCCTCGCGGCCTCTCGACGCGCGCGCGGCTTTTGAAAGCCTCTTCAAGAAGTAGCGTCATGACCGTTTCGCCAGACCCGCTTGTCGTTCGGCCGAAAAATGCTTTGGGCACGGGTCGGGGACGGAGCTCTCCGGTCACCCGAAAATCTTCTGTCGTGCGGCTTCAGAGATTGCGACCACAGCAGGATTCTTGATTCTTCTTTCCACCGAAATCGCGTAGAAACGGGACCGGATGGCGCTGGTACGCCCGATGAGTGCAAAGCCGTAGTGGCGCATCTCCGAGCCGAGAATGGTGGGTGCGGCGAATGCGCCGTGTCCGGCCTCCGCAAAAGTCCGGAGCAGCGAAAAGTCGTCAAATTCGCCCACGACGAAAGGCCGAACCTGCTGCTGATTGAACCATTGGTCCAGGCTGGTCCTCATGGAACTGTCCTCAGTAGGAAGAAGGAAGGGAAAATCATCCAGGGAACGGGGAAAACCTCGCCGGAGCCTGGCCGCGTCTTTTCGGGGTCCGTAAAAGCCCACGTCACATTCTCCGAGCAGATGATTAAAGGCTCGAACCTTCACCTGAGGGCCAACCGGCGCCTCCGATAAAACCACGTCCAGTTCGTTTACGGCAAGTTCAGCCAGCAGGCGGTCAGGCCGGTGCTCATAGCAGATGACCCGGACCGAACCGGGAAGCTGGAGCGCCGGGCTGATCAGGTGATACGCGATCCACTTGGGGAGCGGGTCTGCCACTCCTACTCGCAACCGCAACGGGTGTCCGGTGGGACGCCCGCGAAGTGTGTTTGTAAGTTCCCGCCCCAGCGAGAAAATCTCCTCAGCATACCGAAAGGTGATATTCCCAGCCTCGGTCAGCACCAGCCGGCGGCCGGATCGTACAAAGAGCTTTTCCCCAAGCTGATCTTCCAGGCGGGAAAGCTGTGAACTGATGGTCGGCGGTGACAGGAGAAGCTCTTCTGAGGCTTTGGCAATGCTGCCGGTGCGGGCGACGGTCCAGAAGTAAAACAGGTGGTGGTAATTGATCCACTCCATAGCACCATTATAGATAGGAAAAATCTATCATTTACATCGAAACTTTAAGCTTTTCTAATGACCTCCATCTTGCTACAAGTGTCCTTATGGAGCGGGGTGTGCACAGCGAAAGATCCAAAAATGGAGGATGGACCTATGCGGTTGGCGCTTCTGGAAGTGTGCTACCTGCTGGGGGCAGCACGAAAAGTCACTTGAAAGAGGAGAAAACCTTATGAAAAGGAGCAGAGTGCGCGATAATAGGGGCAAGGAGCGTGCCGTGAACGGTCCCAGGGTTCTGGTGGTGATCGATCAGCGAAAGGATCTGAGTCGCCACTGTGACCTGCTGCGATCGCTGGGGTACGAGGTTTTGGCATGCGACTCTTACGCCCGGGGCTTGGCCATACTGCAAAGTGAAACTTTCGATCTGGTGACGGTGGGCCAGGGCGGCCGAACATTTGAAGGCAGCAAGGTCGTGATGCGAGCATTGGAGTTGGACCGGAGCACACCCATCCTGGTCCTGGCGCGCAATTCGGATATGAAGAATTATCTGGAAGCGATGCAGTTGGGCGCGGTCGACTATCTGGAGATGCCCGTTCCCGCTGAGGAACTTGCGAGAGTGCTGAAGACCCATGTTCGCTATCGGCCGGCGGCGGCCTGATTCTTTTGCCGCTGCCCCAGGCATGTGTTGAGGGATTATTTGCACTGGAAGGAGGGAACAATGGAACTGGAACTTCGTGTTCGAGGAACCTATTTCCTGGATGCGCTGCGAGATTATGCAGAACGGCGTCTTCGTTTTTCGGTTCGCAGGCTTAATCCCCGCATTAAGCGGCTCAGGGTTTCCGTTGAGGATGTCAACGGCCCGCGCGGCGGTGTCGATAAACGATGCCGCATTGTTGCGGATATTTCACCTTCCGGGAACCTGGTCATCGAGGAGACGGATACTCGAGCTCACGAGGCAGTGGATCGTGCGGCTGACCGCCTCCGGCGCAATGTTCGGCGAGAATTGAAGCGGAGACAGTCCCGCCGGCTGGGCAAGGTGAAAACGGATTCCATTCGCTATCCTGGCCGCTGGCACCTGGCAGAGGGCGAAGTCTAGCTTCCCGGCTTCCTCCGGTCGGAAATCATAAATCGGGTTTGTGTGCTGTCCCTGGTTGACAGGCCTCGAGACTGTGATGTGTATCCACGCCAACGTGCCGTGAGCGCAGGATTCCCATCCAGGCGGGGCAGGGCCGATAGGGCCTGTAATCTCTGTCTAAACTGGCTGCTCAAAAACCCTTTCGCGCGAAATCATCCAACGTGGGAAAGCCGAGATCCTTCCCCCATTCAGAGCGAGACGTCGAGGGCCCGATTTCGATGGATGGAACTGAACCCGAAGCCCTTTTCCAACAATCGGTTGATTCCTCATTCTGAATAGACATTTGCGCTGGGGAGGTCAAAAGACGCAGCCAGATATAGCGACACAGGCCTTTTAAGGCGGGAAGAAGTATGCTAGCCTGAAAGCTGTGTTGGTTTGGGTTCTGGGAGCCCACCGTCGCATCGCGGTTTATGGCTTCGATTGTACCTTCTATTCTTGCGGGAGACTTTGCTCGGCTTGGGGAGTCGCTTGATGCTGTCCAGGCTCTTGGGGTCCCGGCAATCCATATCGATATCATGGACGGGCACTTCCGGCCGCAGATCTCGGTAGGACAGCCGGTGGTCAGAAGTATCCGCAAGGCAACGGATTTGAAGCTGGGCGTCCACCTCATGGTTGAGCGTCCCGAGCGTTATATCGAGGACTTCGTCGACGCAGGCGCGGACTCCCTTGCATTTCACCCTGAAGCAACGGAGGATATAGATATCGGAATCGGCTTGGCGCGAAATCTGGGAGTGAAGTTAGGTCTGGCGTTGAGCCTCGGTACGCCCGTTGACGCTTGCTGCGAGGTCCTGGAAGACTTGGACTTCGTGTTGATCCAGACCGGCGCCGTCGGCTCGGCTGTTGAAACTTTTGTGCCGCGCGCCGTCAACAAAGTAGCGGCTATTTCGAAAGAGCGCGAAACGCGTGGACTGAATTTCGCGATTGAGGCAGAAGGTGGCATTGGTCCTCGCGAAGCAGGGGAATTGTTGCAGGCGGGAGCAGACATCCTCGTGGTCGGTTCTGCCATCTTTGATAAAGAGGACCGGGGTGAAGCCATGCGTGCGATGGTTCGCAAGCTGGGCCGCGGTGCCTCGGTCTTCAATTCGGGACCGGAATCCCGTGTGAATTAGCCTGAGCCGGCAAAGAATCTTTAGGTCGAATCGGAAGTCCAAGCAAGGGCGGTTGGGTGATGAATCGTACTAAGAAAAATCTGGTGGACCGCTTAAGACCAAACGCGCCGGATGGTGCCCCAGCAGCGGGCCGGCAGCCTCGCAGATCGCTGGCTCTTTCCTCCTGGTTCCGGCGGGTTCCCCTTTTGTGCCTTCTCGTGGCCGGGGTAACGGTTCTGCCCGGATGCTTCTTTTTTCATCATGGCAATGGTTCCAGCAACCTGCTTCCTGCCGGCCAGCAGCCGGATAAGATTCTCTACGAAAGGTCGATTAATGAGATTGAGCGGGGCCGCTACGATGTCGGCCGCCTGACTCTTCAGACGCTGCTCAATACCTATCCTGACAGTGAATATCTGGCTAAAGCCAAGCTGGCGATTGCCAATTCCTATTACAAACAGGGCGGGGTGGCCGGCCTGACTGAGGCGGAGGCCGAGTACAAAGATTTCATGACGTTTTTCCCGACCGCTCCTGAAGCTCCGATGGCACAGTACCGCGTGGCCATGGCCCACTTTCGCCTGATGGGGAAACCTGACCGTGATCTCTCTCAGGCCCGGCTTGCCGAGGCGGAGTTTAAGGAATTTCTCCTGAAGTATTCCGACAGCCCTCTGATGCCGCGCGCGTCGGCCCGTCTCCGTGAGGTTCAGGAAGTGCTGGCCCAGGGCAATTACGAAGTCGCGCGTTTTTACTTTGAGAAGCGGGCTAATCCGGCGGCGCGGTCCCGCTTCAAGGAAATTGTCGAAGATTATCCATCCTTCAGCAAAGCGGACGGTGCGTGCTGGTACCTGGCCCAGACCTTTCAGCGCCTGAACAAACCCAAAATGGCGATCCCGTACTACGATCGGCTCGTGGCACTCTATCCCCTGAGTCGCTTTGTTCCCAAGGCCAAGGAAGAGCTTGCATCGCTGCATGAACCGATTCCGCAGCCTACTATGGCGACGCTGGCACGGGCCCGCGCCGACGCGAGGCATAACAACCATCTGAGCATTTTCCAGAAATTTAAGGGCACCTTCTCAAGTTCGCCCAATCTCAGCGCTACCCGCCACGGCCCGGTTGTTGTGAGCCATGCGACCAGTGCAATTG
>JARRJI010000218.1:0-10444 GCA_037379595.1 Acidobacteriota bacterium
ACCCCAGGAGGACCGGCCAAAGGCTCCTGCCCTGGACACCGTACGGAATCTCCGCCCCCATCACCTCACAAAGCGTCGGCATTACATCAGCCATCGACACAAACGGCTGATCGTGCGGGAGGCCTCCCTGGATTCCCCATCCTGACCACACCATCGGAATTCGGGTTAGAGCCTCTGGCAGACCCGCGCCCTTACGCTGCAAACCATACTCCATGACATAGTCCCCGTGGTCGGCCAAGTAGACAATAACGGTGTTTTCGAACAGGCCGGACTTTTTCATGTAGTCCAGCAGCCGCGCCAACTGGTCGTCGAGAAGCCGTAGCATTCCAAGATAGTTTGAAACGTACCGTCGCCATTTCTTGTCATAACCCGGGTAGTAGTGATTCTCTAGCTGCTGCAACCATCGCCATTGGAAGCCCTTATCTTTCAGGGCTTCGGGACCCACGCAACGGTCCGGGACCTGGTTCGGCGGATACATGTCCCAGTAAGGATGGGGAACCTGCTCAGGGTCGTGCGGTTCCGGGAAGCTGACCTCAAGAATGAACGGTTCATGACCAAACTTATCCATGAATTCGATGACATTCGAGACAATGCGATAAGGCAACTGGGTATGCAGGGGGAACGGGGTGGGCACATCAGACAGGCTGTAATTCAATCTGTGCAACCAATTATCGTATTCGACGACTTCCTGGGATGCGTTGGCCGGTCTCCAGCCCCCCAGGTGAGCGTAGCCTCTCCAGAAGTCCAGTTTGTCCGGCTTCAGATAGGTGTGGTTCTTGCCGACCAGGCCCGTCTTGTAGTTCATCGACTTGGCCACATCGAAAAGGTCCGACTTGAAGAAGACATCTCGGGCTCCGCTGTTTTGCCGGACGCGGTGCGCTTCCGGCCAGCGTCCAGTTATCAGTGTGGTCCGGCTCGGCATGCAGACGGGGCAGGTGACGTAGGCACGGTCAAAAGCCACTCCGCGCTCCGCCAATGAATCGAGAGTGGGGCTCGTGTCGATGGGGTAGCCAGACCGTTTGGTGAGGCCAGCGCGGTGCTGGTCTGAAATGATGAATATGATGTTAGGCCTCTTACCTGAAGCAGGCGGTGGTGCAGGGCTCGCATGCTGCAGAGACGGGACGGCCGCACCCACCGCTCCCAAGGACACTGCCTTCAGGAAATCTCTTCTTTCAATCATGGATATCCGCTCCTTCCCCGTATTCGATTTCGACCCTTGTGGCGCAGTTGCAGCAGGATATTATCCCAAGGACGGGCCAACGCTCAATTAAACCACGAGTCAATCTTGCATTGTGCGCGGCAGGCATTTTACGAAATCGCCTGCGCGCAACCTACAATTGTTGACGACGCGCGGGCGAGCGGGTATGATTCCGCCTGACAAGCCTTTACAACTGGAGTTGCCTGATGTGCCCTCGATCGCGAACCGTTCTACTGATGTCCCTGCCCATGGCCGTGTGCTTGAGCCTTGCCGCGTTCGGCGCCAGCCTGACGATGAAGGTGACCGACAACGGCTATCTCAATGCGCCAGGTGTCAGCGTCATGCTCTATAGCGACAGTTACAGTCCTGTCTTCTTCGACCAGAAGGACGCAGCCATGCAGATCATTCTGCACGGCCATCGCATCGCCACGAATGGCAGCGTGCGTCTGATGCCTACGCCGGAGCAATGGGACCGGATCCCGCATCTCGACGGGCGCCACGCCGACAAGGAACACGACCGCCTTACCGCCAATCTTTCCTATCCCGCATTTCATCTGTCCTACCAACTGGTGGTCGCCGCCGAGCCGGGCGGAGTGCGGGTGAGCGTGAATCTGGGTAAACCACTGCCCGAGAGGCTGGTGGGCCGGGCCGGCTTCAATCTGGAGTTTTTGCCTTCCATCTACATGGACAAATCCTACGAGGTGGACAACAAGGTGTTCGGAGTGTTCCCGCGCAGTCCGGAGGAACGGATGACCAGGGTCCCGCCCAAACCCGGCGACCCGAAGAGGGTGTGGTACGTGGAGCAGTGGCACAAAGCCAAGGGCTTCGCTCAGCCTCTGCCTTTCGCCAAAGGCAAAAGCATAACTCTGGCCGCGGCAGACCCGCTCAACCGCATCAGCATTACCTCGGAAACCGGGCCGGTGCTCGTTTACGACGGGCGCAACATGGCGCAGAACGGCTGGTTCGTGCTCCGCACGCTGATTCCCGCGGGCAAGACCAAAGGCGCCGTGGTATGGCACATCCGGCCGAACTACATTCCGAACTGGACCCGGCCGCCAATGATCGCGCATAGCCAGGCCGGCTACGCCGCGGACTTCCCGAAAGTCGCCGTCATCGAGCTCGACCCAAGGTTCAAAGCGCCCAGGACGGCAAAAGTTTTCCGGCTGTCGGACGACGGTTCCTACAAGGAGGTTTTCGAAGGTCCGATCTCGAAACCCACGCCGTGGCTGCGCTACGACTACGCCAAATTCGATTTTTCCTCCGTCAAGAAACCAGGCCTCTACGCGATCGAATACGCCGGCCGGCGCACCGATGTGTTCCCGATCGCCAAAGACGTCTATAGCAAAACGTGGCAAACCTCGCTGGACGGTTTCCTGGCTGTGCAGATGGACCACGTTTCGGTGCGTGATGCCTACCGCTTGTGGCACGGCGTTGCGCATATGGACGACGCCCGGCAGGCGCCGCCGAACACGCCCCACTTTGACGGCTACCGGATGGGCCCGAAGACCTATTCCCCTTACAAGGCAGGAGAGCACATCCCGGGGTTGAACGTCGGCGGATGGTTCGACGCGGGCGATTTCGATAACGACGCCTACGGCCAGTACTTGACCATCCAGAATCTGGCTCTGGCGTATAGCACATTCCACATGAAGTGGGACGAGCTTTCCGTGAACGAGAAGGCCCGCACGGTCGAGATGCACCGGACGGACGGCATCCCGGACGTGGTCGAGCAAGTGGAGCACGGCGTCCTGCAAACGCTCGCGCAGATTCATGCGGTCGGGCACCCCTTCACGGGCATCCAGTCGCCCTATTTGCAGGGGTACACGTTTGTGGGCGATGCCGCATCCCAAACCGACGGCCGGATTTATGACCCAAAGCTCGGACCGCTCCAGGTGAAGGGTGACTATTCCGGCAAACCGGACGACCGGTGGGCCTGGACCGACTATAACGTGGGCACGGTCTACGGTGCCACGGCGTCGCTGGCCGCCGCTTCTCAGGTGCTGAAGGGCTGGAATGACCCGCTGGCGAAGAAGTGCCTCGATACGGCCATCAAGCTGTGGAACGAGCAAAAAACGCATCCGGCTCCCAGCCTTCCCCGGCGGTTCATGCGTTTCGCCACGCCGGATTGGACGGCCGCGCTGGATCTGATGATAGCCACCGACGGCGCTGAGCCGTACAAGAAGCGCGTTGAGGAACTCTTCCCCAAAATGATGCAGCGGATGTCATTCGGCGGCTGGATGGCGGTGCGCGCCCTGCCCTACCTGCCCGCCGATTACGGGGCCCGGTTCAAAGCGGCGGTCAAAGCCTATCTTCCGCAGTTGAATCGCGAACTGGCCGCCACGCCTTTCGGCGTGCCTCCCACTCGAGGCGCCTGGGGTGGTTCAGAACGGGTGGCGGATTTCGGTGTTGAGATGTACTTCCTGCACGAGGCGTTTCCAGATCTTGTGGGCCCCGAATATACGCTCCGCGCGGCCAACTACCTGCTCGGTACACACCCGGTTTCCAGCGTGTCGTATATTTCAGCAATTGGCACGACCTCAAAGCCGCAGGCGTACGGAAACAATCGTGCCGACCATACCTTTATTCCCGGCGGAATGATTCCGGGCTACGTCGTCATCAAGCCGGATTTCCCGGAGTGCATCACCAACTTCGGGTTCCTCTGGTTCGAGGACGAGTACACCGTCTCGGCCGCCAGCAGTTGGGTACTGGAAGCCAATGCGGCGGAGGCCCTCGTCAAGCAAGGGGCGGCGAATCACCCGCCAGAGAAATGAATTTTCCGCTCAACTGATAGAGTGTGGTCGGGCCAAGTGAGTCCCCTTCGAGCAGTGCGGACAGCTCTGAGGCACGGTTCCCCTGCCAGACATGGCAAGGACTGAGCCAGCCGTTCCATTGCCTCTCTTGCATCGCCCAAGCGGTCTTCGAACTTGCCCTACAAATAGCGCTCTGCGCCTCCTGGGGATGTCGGCCGATCCTTGCTCAGCGCTCGCAGACCTTCCTGAGTGACTACGTCATTGAGTATCCCCCAGCACAGCACCGCCGGGGGAACTCTCTTCGAAAGTAGGGCGCGACATTCTGCCACATCCGACATCAAAAATTCAGGGATGAACTATACTGCCTGATGGGATGCCGGGTTCAAGGACGTAATTGCACCCGGAACAGTCAGCAAGTCACAGACCGAATAAAGAATTTATGCTTACCGGGGTCATTCGGAGTTACTCATCGACGGTGGTGCGTCAGCGGGTGTGCTTCCCCAGTTTTTGTTTGGATGCCGGCCCATGCGCAGCTCAAGCGTCCCGCCCTCTGAGACCTTCCGCTGTGTAAACCATGGTTTGGTTAGAGGCTTGCCGTTAAGGGTTGCCGACTGGATGTACTTGCTGCGCCTTGAGACGTTGTCCGCCTTGATCGTGAATGTCCTGCCGTTTGAAAGATGAATCGTCGTTTCTTGAAACACGGGACTGCCAATCACGTAATAGGGATCACCCGGACAGAAAGGATAAAACCCCATGGCGGAAAACACGTACCAGGCTCCCGTCGCCCCCTGATCGTCATCCCCGGGAATCCCCATAGGCGTATTGTCATACCAGACCTCCATGATTTCCCGAATCATCTTCTGCGTCTTCCAGGGCTCTCCGGCAAAATCATACATGTAGGCGATGTCAAAACTCGGCTCGTTCCCCTGGGCGTAATTTCCGATCAGGCCTGTCATATCCGGGAACTTCGCAAGGAAAGCATATTTTGGAAGCCCGCCATATTGTTCCGCAAACAGTTGGTCCAGTTTCTTCAGAAACGGCTTCCGTCCGCCGTACAGACGGATAAGCCCCGCGACGTCTTGCGGGACGTTAAAAGTCCAGACCCAGGCATTGCACTCAGCAAAATAATCGCGGCCTCCGGGTCCTTTCGGGAGAATGGGATTGAATCCCTTCACCCACTCGCCATCAGCCGACCTCGGCGCCATAAAGCCTATGGACTTGTTGAAGACCTTCTCATAATTGTGCGCCATTCTGATAAAACGATCGTAATCGACTGTGTGGCCCAGCGCTTTTGCCATCTGGGCAATGCACCAGTCGTCGTAAGCCGCCTCGAGCGTCACCGACACGGACTGTCGTCTCTCGAAGGGGTGGACCTCCGGATTCATTTCCTTCTCTCCCTCTTTCAGGGCCGGGGAAAATCCCTTTTCCAGATAGATCTTCCCAAGCTCCGTCATCTCTCCTCTTCTCCACGGAAGCATGGTGCCATCGAGAGCTTCATGCTTCATGGCCGCATACGCTTTCTCAACATCGAAGTTGCGATAGCCCTTGAAGTAAGTGTCGGCAATCAGCTCATCAGCATGGTCGCCAATCATGGCAGCAAACTCTCCCCACACCCTCGGAAATGACGGCAACCAGCCCCACTGTTCATCCATGCGCACGAGAGATTGGATCATGTCTTCCTGCTGCTTTGGATTGAGAAGCAACTGCAGGGGATGTTCGCATCGGAAGGTGTCCCATAACTGGTCGTGAGTGTAAAACTTTCTGCCGTTCGCACTGTGAACCTTATGATCGAAACCGCTGTAATACCGGCCATCCTCCGTAATATCCATCATGTTTTGTTCGGCACGGTAGAGAGAGCTGTAAAGGATGATTTTTTGCTTTTCCGTCCCGCCCTCAATGTCGATCTTTCCCAGAAGCCTGTTCCAGGCTGACTTTGTCTGCTGTTTTCTCAGTTCGAAATTCCACCCATCAATAGCCTCATTCAAGTTCTTTTTTGCCTGATCGAGACTGATAAAGGACAGTCCGACTTTAACCTGGACCAATTCACCTTCCGGGCCGGGGAAATCCAGTGTGAGCCCAATCTTTTCTCCTTCCAATCGGTGTACTGCACCAGGTTTTCCATCAAATTTCCAGGTCGATTTCCCGACGGAAGGTGTCGAAAATTCAAGGACAAAGTAATAAGGAACATCGTGGATGGAAGTGGACCCTTCCACCGTGGCAGGCGAAACCATCTGCATGCTTCCCTGATTCTCCATCATGATATTGACGTGGTGCTTCCCTGCCGCAGGGAATTTGAACCGGTAAAAGATGGCGAAATGGCCAACCGTGTAAGATGCCTCGATGTTGTAGTCTTCAAGCAGTCCTTTGTAGTAGTAGGGAGTTCGAGTTTCAAAGTCGCGGTCAAAACTCGAGGCAATATCGTCGGGGTTTGTTTTGATGCTGCCCGTCGTCGGCATCAGCGATACACCACCGGCCTGGAAGCCGTAGATTTTTGTCGCGAGAAACGAATCCGTAATGCCTGGATTCAACAGTGGCGTTACCTGCGGGTAGCCGTGAGGCAACTGCACCAGAGGTCTGGTGGTCGTAAGCAGAATGCTGACACCGCCGATATCGGGCCGCACGTAGTCTACCAGGTTCTTATCAGAACGCGCGTAGGCGTTCAAAGCAGAAATGACAAGAACACACGCCACGGCAGATGAAAGCAGCTTTCTCATCCTTATTCTCCCTTAACCCTGTGCTGAAATAAATCCGCCTTGTACCACAAAGGCACGACCTGGTCAACTATGTGCACCCCGTCTTCTGGTTAGCACAGTTTGCAAATTGGCCACGAACAGTAAATTGTGATAGGCATTTCCTCTTTCAGACAGCAGAAACGGGCAACGAGTTGTGATCTGGCTCACCGTAATATGTGAGATGTATCACTGGCGGAGCGTTGGACTATGACGCAGGATTATAGGCACTCCTTAGATTGGCTGAGGTAGTCGGAATTACGGTATGGACGAGCATTTCGTTATGACCATGACACCCAGCATGGAAAAGTTCATTGCTGGTTGGGCCGAGATGGCATGCAAGTGGTCTGTGAATCGGACAGTTGCTGCGGTGCATGCCCTTTTCTATCTTTCGGAGAATCCGCTGAGTGCAGAAGAGGTCTCCCGCGCACTTTCTGTTTCCCGTTCGAACGTCAGCGCAAGCCTGAGGGAACTGGAAGGTCGTGCACTGATAAGACCTGTTCACGTCCGCGGGGATCGGAAGCTATACTACGAAGCAACCAAGGATCCATGGGAGGCATTCCGGACTATCCTGGACGACCACAAGCGTCGGGTAATTGATCCGGCCATTGATATATTCCAGTCATGCCTCGATGAACACATCCGCGAGGCTCCGGAAGACGCTTATACTGCGGAGCGGATGCGTGAAGTCGTATCATTTTTTGCTGCCGTCATGCCCTTATACGAAGAACTCCGGCGCCTTCCTAGCGGCTCCATCGAGAATCTTTCCAGGGTAACGGCTATGGTTAGGGAAATCCTCGGATAGGCAGACGGGGCGTCGCCGGAGCACAGATTCTCCCTTTCCAGTACCCAAGACAACAATAAAAAATCTGAGCGGATGGAAGGCCAAGCCATTCTTTCATAGGGCTGAGCGGTTGCTAACGCATCTGTCAGGTCGCCAACGTGATGGCCGTCACTCGGCTGTGTGACGCGGATCACAGCACTTGTGTGATCGATTCTCAGATAGTATTCCGCGGGGCCTGTAATTACAGAAATAACCGTATGGACGAGGTTTTCAGTTCTTGCGTTATGGATATCACTACTGCAACCGAGAAGTTTGTCGCTTGGTGGGGCGAAATGGGAAGCAAGTGGGGCGGAAGCAAGTGGGGCGTCAACCGGACTGTTGCGGAGATTCATGCACTTTTTTACCTCTCCCGTGATCCACTGAATGCAGAAGATATCGCCGCCACCTTGTCGTTTTCTCGATCCAATGTCAGTACGGGCCTGCGGGAGTTGCAGAACTGGGGCCTGATAACTCCGGTGCACTTTCGGGGTGATCGAAGGCAATACTTTGAGGCAATCAAGGATCCGTGGGAGATGTTTCGAGTGATTCTTGACGAGCGCAGGCGGCGGGAGATTGATCCGGCAGTGGCAAGTTTGCGGGCATGCCTTGAGGAAGCGACCCAGTTCACGGAGGGAAACCCCTACACCCAGGAGCGCTTGCGCTCCATGCTGGAGTTTTTCGAAGTTATGATTCCTTTATACGATGAACTCCGATGTGTTCGCCCGAGTTCTATTCAGAACCTTGCCAAGCTGACGGCAAGAGTACGGGAGGTTATCGGATAAAGAACTGGAGCCGATACCGCCGAGCTTTGCCGCTGGCAAACCGGGAGTGCCACCGTCAGGGGAAAACGTGGGGTATCCATAGGGCCTAAAGGGAAGTCATATTTGCAGGAATCATAGAATTTTTTATTACGCACTGGAGGTGCGAGCAATGTTTCTGATTTCTCGATCGAAGCTCGGAATACTCATGGCGGCGGGAATGGGCGCGTTGGTTTACTTTGTTCTTGGCCGGGTGCCTCGGAGCTCCGCAATCCCTTATTTCGCGCGCAAGTATCAGACCTCCTGCTCCACCTGTCACAGTGACCCGCCTGAGCTTAATGACTTTGGTTGGGCTTTCAAAAAGAACGGATTTAAATTCCCCAAAAACGACGCGGACTTTGTCAAGCAGCCCCAGCAGATGCTCGGGGCGCCTGCCTACAAGATGGTTTTCCCGAGAGCCATTTGGCCGGGTGAGTTGCCGGCGACAATCCCTATCGCATTCCGGTACTCCGGGTTTGTGAACTATAACAGCAAGCATCCTCTTTCGGAGGGTTTTGTTCCACGGGTTGACCTGTTTTCTCCGGACGCGTTTACGGTTATCTCGGCCGGGAGCTTTGGGCCAAAAATCTCATTTTGGATTGATGATGACATTTCGGTCGGCGGGTCGGGAGCCGACGGAGGTCTTGGTGATGGCTATCTGAAGGTGAATGACATTGGTCATTATATCGGCCTGCCAAAGGATGCTTTGAATGTTCGCTTTGGCCAATTCGAATTGGATTTGCCCTTCACCCAGGCCCGTACCATTAACCTTACCGATTATGACGTTTATGACCAGGCGGCCGTGGCCGGAGTTCTGGGCACCACAGACAATCCCTTTGTGCTGGGAGCGCCGCAGCGGGGAATTGAAATCGGCGGTTATCCGAATGACGGAAATTTTAACTGGTCCGTTGCGGTCACGGACGGCAGCAATGACGGCCTGCCGGTGAGCAATGGCAAGAACGTCTACGTGAACGTCTTTCAGCAATTCAATCTGGACCGCGATCGGGCGCAGCGAAAAGAAGTGCGGGCCTCCGGACCGACCGGTCCGCACGATCACACCTCAGTGCGGCTCGGCGCCTTCTATGATTATGGCCAAAACGCGGTACACGCCGATCCCACGTTGTTCCCGGGATTCAACTCTATTGACGAACCCTACTATCGTGTTGGGGGATATTTCCGATTCAAATACCAGAGCAAGTTCGAGCTCTACGGCATGGGGATGTTCTCGCATGATGCGAACCTGATTCCGAATTTGACGACCATGGGGCTGGACCACGGGCCGTCGATCAACTTCACCGGAGGGTACGCAGAAGCCGAGTACTGGGTCTATCCGTGGCTGATTCCTCTGATGCGGTGGGATTTCGTGAATGCGCCTTTCGACTATTATAACGGCATCTCAAAGGGCTTTTCTCGGAATCGATTCAGCCCTGGTATCCAGGCGCTGATTCGACCCAACATAAAGCTGGTGTTTGAATACCAGCACACGTTTGAGGTACCTGTGTCCGGTTCCGACACGTTTTTCAGGCCGAACGGGGCAGTGGGCGGGATTGACTTCGCATTCTGAACTTGGTTTTTCACGCAGGTTTGCATTCTAGGGGCTTTAACCATTGATGATATAACTGGAGGTTCAAATGGATTTATTGGGGCATGTACGTCGTATCCTTTTGGTTTTCTTCTGCATAGCATTTGGGACCGCGATATCTCTCGCGGGAGAGCTCAAGGGTCACGTAACAGCGTCGGGGATTCGCTCGGCTGCGAACATCGCTGTTTATATTGGTGCGATCTCCGGCAAGACTTTCACTCCGCCAACAAAGCACGTCATCATGGACCAAAAGAATCTGGAATTTGTTCCGCATGTGCTGGTAGTGCTCAAGGGAACCACTGTGGATTTTGTCAATAGTGATTCCACTTTGCACAACGTCTTCTGGCCTGAACTCGGGGGCAATCGAAAGCTGGCCCGCAATCTTGGCACCTGGCCCAAGGGACAACACAAGTCATTTACCTTTAACAACCTCGGCGCGGCGCCGCTTCTCTGCCACGTTCATCCGGAGATGTCGGCTTATCTCGTGGTTGTTCCCACGCCCTATTTTGCCGTGACGAACGCACAGGGTGACTATCTTATCAAGAGTGTGCCGCCGGGCCATTAC
>JARRJI010000219.1:0-6542 GCA_037379595.1 Acidobacteriota bacterium
GCGCTGACCTGGGGAAAAAGTGCCAGAGCCAGAAATGGAATAAGGAAGCGAACTGGTAGCGCGGTTCCCCGGTTCCGGGGTCCGCGGCTTTTCTTCTTATCACTCATCGCTAACCACTATCCACTGCCCTTGTGAGGTTTTGGGGTCCGCGGCTCTTTTTTCCCAAATGAAAAGCCGCAGACCGCAACCGCGGCGGTCTGCGCTACCTTGCTACTCCTTGCTGGCCAGGCGCTCCAGAAGGGCCGTTTGTTTTCGTGCTTCCTCTCTGAGTTCCGACACACGGTTGGCGATGCTCCACAACTTGAACGGTACGACGATGCAGATCACTCCAAATGCCACTGCAACCACAAAGAGCAACAGTTCTACAAGGAAACTCATGCCTGTCGTTCCCATTCTTCCCTCCTGACGGCGCTTGCTGGCCTCACCACCGCTGGCAGTGTACACCGAGGGGCTTGAAGCGGCAAGTGGTAGCGACGGTACACAACCGGTGCTGAGCCTGCCCGCTTGCAGGCCCGGAGGGCCGATAGAATTTAGCCCATAGCGTGAGCTATGGGACTGAGTTGGCGTTACAATTCACCGCAGCCCCGGAGGGGCGAAAGCCATGGCCCATACCTTCGCAAACCTTCTGACCCACGTGGTCTCCAGATGTAGCTACGGTCAATCACCCTTTCCGATTGACCGTGGGTTCCTCGTCCATCAAAAGCCCACAGTCAGGACCGCGCTGACTGTGGCTACCAGCTACCAGCTGAAGCCTTGCTCTGCTGGCGACACCGAATGGCCCCGCGGGCCATCTGTAGGGGCGGGCCTTGTGCCCGCCCTTGGGCGTCCACGAGGGGCACCCCTACAATTTGAAAACCGCACACATCGCAAACACCGCGATGCACTACCGGCGGGAACAGAGAAAATTAAGTCTGCAACTATTTCACAGCATGTAAAGCATCACTATATTAAGAGCATTAGAGTGGTCGGCAGATAACATGCGAAAGCGATCCCACATCTCCGAGAAGTCGACCCCGAACCCGGCTCGCGGTTTCCGGGGCATCTCCGCGCGGCAGTGGAAGATCCTGCTGGTCCTGACATCCATCAACCTGCTGAATTATTTCGATCGACTCCTGGTGGTTCCGATGTTTCCCATGCTGAAGAGGCAGTTCCACATCAGCGACTTCCAGCTGGGCCTCCTGGCATCCGCGGTGTTGCTGGTGGATTGTGTCACGGCACTGGCAGCGGGATACTGGTCCGACCGTGGCCCACGCAAAAAGATCATGGCCGGAGGAGTCTTCGTCTGGAGCGCGGCCACCTTCCTTTCGGGATTGGCCCCGACGTTCGGCGCACTGCTGGGTACCCGTGCCGTGGTCGGCGTGGGGGAAGGCGCGTATGCCCCCGGCGGCACCGCGATCATCACAGCGTCGTTTCCCGCACGGCTGCGTGCCCGTGTGCAGAGTGTGTTCAGCCTCGGCTCGGTTGTGGGTGGCGTGCTGGGGCTGGCCGCCGGCGGTGTGCTTGCAGAGCGGATCGGCTGGCGGCACAGCTTTATGCTGGTGGGTCTGCCCGGGGCCTTGATCGGCATCGCCATTCTCCGCTTGCCGGCGCCGGCCCCAAAGCCACAGGAAGAGGCCCACCCCTCGTGGGGCTTGCTGAAAATAGCGACCTATGACGCGGTGCTGGGGGGCGGCCTGTTGGCGGCCTTCTCAGGCGCCGTATTCATCAACTGGAGTCCTACGTTCGTCACCCGTTACCATCATATGAGCATCGGCCAGGCCTCGGAATTGCTGGCCCCGCTGGTCCTGGCGAGTTCGGTGATTGGAGTTCTGCTGGGCGGCTACCTGGCTGATCGCCTGCAGGAACATTGGCCATGGGGCCGCACCCTGACTGTTGGGGCAGCCATGCTGGTTGCCACGCCGTTTCTCTACCTGGCAGTCGAGACGAAATCGACGATCATGTTCTTTGTGTGCATTTTCGCAGCGAGCGGTTCGCTCGCCGCGTATTACGGTCCGACAACCGCCATTATCCACGACCTGACGCCCCGGCACGCCCATGCGTTTGCCTTCGGACTTTACATGTTCGTGATTCATTTCTTCGGAGATGCCATGGCGCCGGCTATGGTCGGATTTTTGTCGGAAGTCTTCAACCTTCGGCGCGCCCTGCTGCTGGGCGTTGCCACCAACTTTTTCTCAGCACTCTGTTTCCTGGCCGCGGCATGGCTGATACGGCGGCGCCCAGCCTGAGGCCGGGGCTCTTTTACTTCTTCATTGGGTCTGCTTTCCCATAGCTGGTAGCGCAGAGTTTCGGCTTTTCGAAACTCTGCGGCTTTTAATGGGTTTCGGGACAAAGAACCGCAGAGTCTGAAACAGACACACTCTGCGCTACCCTGCTATGAGACTGAATTAACGTTACATTTCGCCACAGCCCCGGAGGGGAGAAAGCCATCGACCACACCTTCGCAAAACCGCGCTGCGATTAACGTCTTGCGGGAGGGCGGAGCCCTCCCCTACCAAACCCGCCGAAAAGTGTCGCCCTGAAGGGCGGCGCTACAAGACGCAAGGGCCGCGGGCCGTAAAGGCTCGCGATACAAACCCTGATCTTTCTCTGGAGTCTTTCAATCTCAATGACGGTATATCACTTGCTGGGATGAAGCGCAATGGCTCTTTGGTTGTACCGGGGTTTGCCGGGCGGCGGCAGGGGCCAGCGCGAACATCCGGTTTTGAGGGCCGCGGGTTTTCCTTCGCTCCCGTCGGATTCCCCCGTAAACAAGAACCGCAGACCGCAACAACGGCGGTCTTCGCTACCGGCTGTTTTTGACGGAAGGCTGGCGCCAGAGCAGGCGCCGGATGACGAAGAACAGGACCGCAATGGCGGTCAGTGCGGCGGGAACGGTCAGGTCAACGACGTAACCCCAGCCCAGGTTCCTGCGCAACAGGCCTGATTGCCGCCCGATGAGTTCGCCAAGTTTCCACAGCCACGCCGCACAGACCGCGATCTCGAGCGCGCGATCGGCCCATCCGCCTGGCCGAAGGATGCGGGGCAGCCCGCTCATAAAAAACCCCTGCGACCAATCTCGCACAATTGCGCGGCGTCATCAATCGGGTTGCCACGGCATTTTCCCGGGGTGGCCCGTACCCGATTGATCGGGGTGTGCGGACGGCGAAAATCCGGTGGCCGGGGACGTCGCAGCAACACGACAGGATGGCGCGGGATTGCGCGCATCGAGCACGCACCTCTGAGGTTCGTTTCTTCAAAATCAAAAGCCGCAGAGTTCAAGAACAACTCTGCTCTGCCTTGCTTCAACCCAGTGATAAAATAAGACATGCGAAAGTTTTCCATCCCAGACCCATACACTCCCGGGTTAGATGTTTTGATCTTCAGCAACAACCTGGGTTTTATCAGCCACCATCGCTCGATCTTACTCTCCATAGGATTCGTCCCTATCATAGCGACCACGCTCAAAGCAACGCTTGCCGTTCTCCGCTCGACGGCCCTGGAACTGGTAATTGTGGATGAGGAGGCCGGAGTTCAGCAGACCCAGAGGATCTTGGAACGAATCCGGGATGACAGCCCGAAGGTCCCTGTTCTGGTGGTCAGCCCGAGTTCGGACGCGGAGTTGCGCCGTCAGGCGCTCGATCTGGGCGCTGCCGTCTATCTGGATCGCTCGGCCCTTCAGGATGATGTCGTGCAGGCGCTCCTTCCAGACCGCCCTCTTCGGGGAGATTCTTTGCAGGGACCACAGCGGATCTGATCCTCCCGCGCGCGGAACGCCCCAACCCCGCGCCGGGATTCACCGTCACAAGAAAGATCCGGTTCGTCGTTCGCAGCCGATGGACATTCGACATCGCGGGTGACGCATGCCCCGATTGATCGGGGTGTGCGGACATCCAGGATTCCGTGGCGGGGACGTTCCCGCCGCAACAAAAAGCAGGTAGCGCAAAGCTTGTGAATTTCAGACTCTGCGGTTCCCGGTTTGGGAAAACGGTCGAAAAGCTTGTGGAATGGGAATGCAATGGCACTTTGGCTTGACGTGGCTTGCTGGACGGCGAAAACTGCGGGGCGGGGAGACGGCGGGCGGGACGGGAATTCTCCGTTTTTCCAATCGCTCAGTCGGAAAAAGTTGAATCACTCAAGGGTTTCAAGCGAGCCTCCCGGGGCAGGCAGTGAAAAGTTGTTCAGTAAGTCTGCGGCTATCATCTGAAACAGACGAGCCGCAGAGTGAGAGGCCCGACGCACACAACTCTTCGCCGCCTGCCCGGCAAAACTATTTGGCCGCGAGCGCATGCCTCTGAACCGAGGGCATCGCCTTGTCCCGGTGCGAGGTGCTTCCGCCAGTGACAATCCGCTTGGCGAGGCGGAATACACCGCGGAAGATGAACCTGGTCCAGCCGACGGATTCGGACTCTGCCAGTACGGGTACCACTTCGACCGTTTCGCAGCTGTCCTCGGAGGTGAAAACCACGTTGGGATCCTGCAGCACGTCGAACAGCGGACCGCTCCGCTTTTCGTACTTCACGACCAGATTGCAGCCGGAACGGCTGGCATAGCGGATCGCTTCATCGCGGGTCGCGAGAGATTTCATGTACTGAATCTCGGCCGTCCATTTAAAACGTGAGCATGGAATAACTGCTATCAGACTGTATGCGTTCTCCATTTCTTCCTCCTGCACCCTATTGAACCAGTAGATGGTTTCGCTGGCAATCGGCCGTCGGTACTAGTACCATCGGTCACCCCCCGCAGGCGCGCGTGGCGCACCTTGCCGGGTTCGAGATTGATGGTGGGATGAGCCCGCCGCTACAGAGGCGGCGAGGGTTGGGAAGTCGAAAAAATTACGGCTGCTTCTGATAGACGCGGACGTAGTCCACTTCAAAGCGCGACGGGAACTGCGTGTGCTCCGGATTGCCGCCGCTTTGTCCGCCGATGGCCTGGTTCAGAATCATGTAGGCGGGCTGGTGGAAGGGATTGAAGCCGCCGTAGCGTGCATCGTGCGTCTGGCTGAGGTCGACGGCGGTCAGGAGCGCTCCGTCGAGAGAAAGATGGATAAACGCCGGGGTCCACTCCATGGCCCAGACGTGGAAGGCCGCGGACCAGCGGGGATCGTGAAATTCCGTGAGCGGCTTGAAGGTGGCAACCCAGTGCGGCGAGCCGTCGGGCTTTTGCCAGGCGACGTTCGCGTTTACGTGCCCGGCGTAATACTCCATGATGTCAATTTCGCCGCAGGCAGGCCAGGGCTTTGCGACACCCAGCGTCCACCAGGCGGGCCAGATGCCCGGCCGGGTGTCAATGCGGCCGCGCATCACGAAATATCCGTATTGCCAGGCGTGAAGGCCGCGGGTCTCGAGGCTCGCTGAAGTGTAGTGCGCGGCGCGGCGGTCGGTGCGCCAGTCCTTGCTGCCCGCGCGGTAATGGGGATTGGGCACGGTTTCACGCCGCGATTCGATGATCAGCTTTCCGCCCCTGCAGAAGGCGTTCTCGGGCTGGTACCACTGGAACTCCTTGTTCCGCACAAAGCCGTGTTCAAAGGCCCAGTTCCCTGGATTGGGAGGGCCGTCGGTGTCGAATTCATCCTGCCACACCAGCTTGTAACCGGGCGGCGGCTCGGCGACGGTTGCGGCAGGCCGCGCAAACAGGCCTCGCACTCCAACGGCTGCACCAGCCATCACTCCCTTGAGCATGCGGCGTCGCGTGATCATTGGAAAACCTCCGGGAGCACTTTACCACAGGCGGGCGGCAAACACGGAACTCGGCACACAGCACGGGCAAAGACATATGGCGAAATTCTACGCGAGTATGAATTTCATCCGGAATCGAAGTGTGCGGACGCAAGGGGAACGCTTGGCGGAAAACAAACGATTGGCCTGCTACAGCGCAGGCATGTTCAAATCGGCCCAATCAATTACATCGGGAAGGAATGCAACAGTCTGGAAGATGCCAAGTCAGGTCTAATTCATTCGGCGCAGAGTGTGTTCACGGAATTAGACCAGGATGAAAGTGCCAATGGTGGTTAGTACCACTCGCGTTTTCCCCATCTTATTGCTTATTGCGTTCGCCTTAGCCGCCACAAGAGGCCATGCCACGGAACCTTCGCGGGTTGAGAATCCAGCCCGCATAGCCGTGCAGGTTCCTGACCCTCACCCACCATTCGGTTTCCGGCAATGATAGAACATCAAAGGGGTAAGCCGCGTTGCCCTTGTGGACGGAACTCGCATAGAGTTCGCCTCTGTGGGCAGCTCCCATGTACCAGAAGAGAGCGCCACCCTCACCCGAGAGATGAAGCACATACAGTTTCGCTCCGGCCGGAACCGTCACGTCGTAAAAACTTGTCTGTTTCCTTACAATCACGACGCCAGCTTTTCGGGTGATTATCACGCCAGTCAGCGCATAGACCGTTTCGCCAGGCCGGACAGTGAACGCCAGGCCCGATTCTTTGCTCCGTGATTTATATGCTCGCTGAGTCAACCTGGCCGTCCACTCACCGTACTGACAGCACTCGAACGGACAAACGTCCCTGTCGGTAAAAGGCAGCTTCGGAGCGTCAATATTCCGGGCGGCTCCCAAGG
>JARRJI010000220.1:0-7230 GCA_037379595.1 Acidobacteriota bacterium
TGCGGCCGCCGTCGGAAACAAGCGAAAGGGGAAATCATCTGTGATTGGCGACGATTAGGCCATTGAGTGATTTAGCGATTGCGTGATCGAGCGATTTGCAAACCCGGCAAGGACAAATGACGAATCTTCAATCACCAGATCACTCAATCACCAATTTCGAGGGGGACCGATGCAAGGCAAAACGTGCCAGCACTATCGAGCAGGACGCAGCAGCCAGACCACGAGGAGTGAAAACGGTATGACCAGCAGCCTACGGCAAAAAGAAATCATTCGAGGAAAAATCCTTTATTACCTGAAACTCATCTACCCGCAATCGGCAACCCTCCCGTTGCTGCAAGGGGAACTGGACATTTTCGGATATCCGGTTCCCCTTGAAGACCTGGATTTCCACGTTGCCTACCTGGCGGAAAAGGGACTGGTCAGCGTGGAAAACATTCGCGGCCCGCACGCCCGCCGCTACATCACCCTGGTGAAGATCACCGCCAAAGGGATTGACTTCTTCGACGGCCGCCTGCCCAGCGACGAGGGCGTCTACCTGGAGCCGGAGCTGTGACCCCAATTATGAATTTTGAATGATGAAGAATGAATTGGGTTGGTAGCCATGGCATCGGTTTTGTGCCGTGGGAATTTCGAAGGGATCGCAAGCCCACGGTCAATTCAAATGACGAATTGACCGTGGCTACCAAAACCTGGCGGTGAGGACACCGCCGCTACAACAAAACCCGGCGGCGGGGCGCCGCCAGGACGGAACAACGAGGGGGCAGGAAATTGATGATGGACGAGACAAAACGGGAATTCGGGAAAGCGGAACAGGCAAGCGGCGGGCAAGAGCCCACGGTCGATTCAACGACCGAATTGACCGTGGCTACCAATCCGAGCGCGGCGTGCCGGTCACGCTCCAAGCCATCCAGAACTGCTATCGCGGCAGCCTGGAGTTGCAGAAACGGCGGATCCGGTTCCAGGTGGAGCGCGCGGAGGTTCTGAAGGCCGCGCTGGCCGATCCCGAGTCGGCCGATGCGCAACTGGCCAATGCCGCCATGCTGACCGGGCTCCAGAGCCTGTCGCGCAAGAACGCGGGAATGAGCCTGCGCGACGCCGTGCGCAGCACCCTGGAGCGGCGCAACCTGAGGCTGAAGCACCGGCTGCTGGAAATGAGAATCGCGCGCGAGGAACAGGAGAAGCGCTTCCGCAAAACCCGCCTGGCCGCAGAGATCGCCAAGCTTCAACTGACCAGAGGAAAGCTCCACCAGCTTCAGCAGATGCTCAAACAGCAGGACAAGCGCGCTTCGCTGGGGCCGGAAGCCATGGAAAAAATCCAGGAGATTTACGGCCTGCTGCGGATTCCGGTGGTTCCGCGCGACGTGGAACCGGTTGGGTGAAAGGCAATTATGAATTCTGAATTATGAATTGGGTTGGTTGCCACGGCAGCGGGTTTATGCCGTGGGAATTGCGAGGAAATTACGAGTTACGAATGACCAAGACTGGCGGTGAGGACACCGCCGCTACAGGGAAATAGAGATGCCACGGAAGAAAACACAAACCGTTAAGGACGCGCGAAAGCCGGTGACGAACACGCCAGCACCAAAGCCCCGCACACATCGCAAAAAGCGCGATGTATGCGCCACCCAAGAGCACGACTCTGGTGGCCGCGCGGAAGTGGTGTCGACGCCGATCCGGCTGCTGCCCTACCAGCGGCGCTGGGTGGAAGACCGTTCGCCGCTGAAGATTGTGGTGAAGGCGCGGCAGATTGGCTATTCGTTTTCCGCCACGCTGCAGGCCCTGCTGCGATGCATGGAGCGCAAGACGACGTGGATCTTTCTCTCCAAGGGCGAGCGGCAATCGAAGCTGCTGATGGAAAAAGTGCAGGAGCACATCCAGAGCTGCGGCATCGTCGCCCAGGCGTTCGAATCCACCTTTTTTGAAGGCGCCAGCCAGAAGCAGCTCGAGGTGCGCTTCCCGAACGGCTCGGTGATTTACGGCCTGCCGTCGAATCCCGACACGGCGCGCGGCTACTCGGGCAACGTGACGCTCGACGAGTTCGCCTTCCACGCCGACGCCGCCAAGATTTACGCGGCTTTGTTTCCCACCATCACCCGCGGCTACAGCCTGGAAGTGATCTCCACGCCCAACGGCCAGCAGGGGAAGTTTTATGAATTGGCAAAAGCGGCAGATTTGGTAGGGGAATCCTCCGGGCTTTCCTTTTCAGGGATTGGAAAACCGCAGACATCGCAAACAGCGCGACGTCTGCGCCACCCGAGCGACCTGAGCTGGTCTGGCCACTGGTGCGACGTTTACGAAGCCGTGCGCCAGGGACTGAAGATCAACATCGAACTGCTGCGCTCGGGCTGCGACGACGAATCGACCTTTCAACAGGAATTCTGCTGCCAGTTTGTTTCCACCACGGAAAACTTCTTTCCGCCCGAGCTTCTAGCCGCCTGCCTAAGTGCCGAGGCCAGTGCCGACACGTCGCCCCTCCTGCTGGCCTCGGCGCGCGGCACGGAAAGGCAGGAAGTAGGAAATAGGAAATGGGAAGTAGGGCAATCTCTTTCTTCCGTCCGTACTTCCTATTTCCCACTTCCCACTTCCGATTTCTTTCTGGGTATCGACATTGGGCGGCAGCACGACCGGACGGTTTTCTGGCTGGATGAGGTGAACTCCACAGGCGGTCATCCTGAACGAAGTGAAGGATCTGCCTTACAGAACGGCAGATTCCTCGCTGCGCTCGGAATGACGAGCGAGCGATCTCATCAGGACATGCATGATCATTTGGCCATCGCCCGCATGGTGCGGACGCTCGATCGCGCGCCCTTTGCCGAGCAACTTGCCTATGCGCGCGAGCTGATGGCGCTGCGCCGGGAGGACGGATCACCGCTGGTGCGGCGCGCGGCCATCGACTCGACCGGCATCGGAGCGATGCTGGCGGAGACATTGGCGGAGGAATTCGGGCCGCGGCTCGAGCCCGTCACCTTCACGGCGGCGGTGAAAGAGAACCTGGCGTTCCGCACCAAACGCCGGATGGAGAACCGGCTCTCGCTGCTGCCCGACACCCGGGACGTGAGGCGAGCTTTCAGCGCCGTGAAAAAGTACGTGACGCCGAGCGGCAATCTGCGCTTTGACGCCGTGCGCACCGCCGCAGGGCACGCCGACGCGTTCTGGGCCAAGGCCCTGGCGGACCTGGCCGCCGATTCGGAGCCCGCTTCTGTGGCCGCGGATGGCTACCTGGTTGGCGGCTCGGCCATCATCAACCCTGGGGCGTTCAGGGAAATCGCCGAAGGTTGGGGAGAAACGCTTTGAAATTTGCGATTGGTGATTTGCGATTTGTGATTGATGGATCTGGCATTCGCCGTCAACCGATTTGTGGTTTTGAATTCACCAACCACAAATCACGAAATCACCAATGTTCAGGGGATGTGACACATGAAACTCGGACCGATTGAAATTCAATGGCGAAATGCAACGCTGGCGGAATCGCAGGTGAATGTGCCGTTTGAACGCACCAGTGCGGCGGCGGAAACACTGCCGGTCGGCCTGCCCGGCACGCCCATCTTCCACGGATTTCTGGAAGACTTTGGCGAATACAATCCGCAGCTGGAAGGGCTGAGCGCCATCCGCACTTATGAAAAGATGCGGCGCTCGGACGCGCAGGTGGCCGCCACGCTGCTGGCGTGCGAGCTGCCCATCCGCGCCGCCAACTGGGACGTGCTGCCGGCCAGCTCGGACCCGATCGACCATGAGATCGCGCACTTCGTCAAAGAGAACCTTTTTGGCGGACTCGAATACGTTTCGCCAGCGGGCGTGAAGTCCACGCAGTGCTGGGACGACGTGCTGCGGAACGCGCTGCTGATGCTGCCGTTCGGCGCCGCCGCGCACGAGGAAGTCTACGCCGTGGACGGCAACCGCGTCAGGCTGGCACGGCTGGCCGCGCGGCTGCCCGTCACCTTCTACCGCTGGATTACCGACGTGGACGGCGAGACGCTGCTGGCGCTCAATCAGTACGGCTATCGCAACTCGAATTTTGAGAGCGTCGAGATTCCGGTGGACCGCCTGGCCGTGTTCACCTTCAACAAAGAAGGCGCGAACTTCTTTGGCCGCTCGATGCTGCGGCCCGCCTACATGCACTGGTACATCAAGCACCAGCTTTACCGCATTGACGCCATCGCCGGCGAGCGGAACGGCCTGGGCATTCCGACCATCGAGCAGGGAACCAACGCTTCGAAAGAAGACCGCCAGGCCGCAGCGGCGTGGGTGACGCAACTGGCCGCGCATGAAAAGACCGGTATCGCGCTGCCCGCCGGATGGAAATTCACTCTGCAGGGCGTCCAGGGCCAGGTGCGCGACCTGTTCAATTCTATAGAACACCACAATATTGAAATATCCAGAACGGCACTTGCCTTTTTTATGAACCTCGGGCAGAGCTCGAAATCGAGCGGCAATCGCGCACTGGGCCAGGAAATGACCGACTTCTTCTTCCTGGCCGTGCAGGCTACCGCGGACCAGATCGCGCGGACGATTACGGCGTCGGCGATCCGGCGGCTGGTGGATTACAACTGGGACGGCGTGGAGGCGTATCCGACACTCGCGGTCTCAAACCTGCGCGCGCGGAGCCTGGACGACACGCTGACCGCGCTCAGCCAGCTTGCCACAGCCAACGTGGTGGCGCCTTATCCGGAACTGGCCCAGCACATCGCACGGGAGCTGGGATTGCCGCAGCCGCCGGAAAACCAGTGATGAGTGACCAGGGATTAGTGGTTAGTGAACAGGGAGGAACAGAGAAATGCTGAACACTTTGGAACAACACACAACACCTCGATTCATGGCCACGCTCGATGCCGGGGCCGGTGAAGGCGCGGGGAAAGTTCGAATCCCGCTGGCCGTCGCCGGAACCTGGGTGCGTGGGGCAAACAGATTTTCCATCACGCCCGGGGATCTGGAATCGATTGTGCGCAATTTTCGCGAGCGACAGAACGGCGAAATCAACGTGGATTACGACCACGCGAGCGAGATGCCGGAAGTCGCCGCCGGCGGCCCCATCCCCTCTGCCGGCCGGATTATCGGAATCGATCCGCCGGAAGCCCAGGGCCGCCGTACCCTTCTGTGGGGATGGTTCGAACCCACGGAGCGCGCCCGCACGCTGATTGGCAACGGCGAATACCGGTACATCTCGCCGGCCATCGACTGGGGCGCGCACAACAAACGGACCGGCAAAGCGCAGGGGGCGACGCTCACTTCCGTGGCGCTCACGAACCGGCCGTTCCTGGAAGAAATGCCGCAAATCCGGCTGTCTGACCCGGCCTATCGCCTGGTGGACGCAAGCGCCGGAACATCGGACGCCCCAGACGGCGCCCAATCAACAGGAGGTTCTATGAAGAAGGTTCAACTTTCCGTCGCCGACGGAAAAGTCAGGATCAACCACCCGGACCTGGCGGACGAGTACTACGCCGATCCGGAAGATCTCGCAAACTGCCTGGCCGAGCTCGGCAGCGCGCCGGACGCAACGCCCGACGCCGCCGCTGATGACGACCAGGTTCCGCTGGCCCAGGCGGCCTCCGTGCTGTCTGAAGCTGAGGCCAGGGGCAAATCGATTCCCGCCGTGGAAGTGTTTCGCGCGCGGGTCGAACAGTCACTCGATGACGCCGTGCGGAGCGGCAAGATCCTTCCGCGGCGCCGCGACGACTGGCGGAGGATCGCACTGGCGGACTTCAGCACTTTTTCGCGGCTGATGGCCGAGCAGACGGCGCGTATTCCGCTGCAGCCCGTGGGCTTCTCGGGAGGCGTTCCGGAGAACGTCCAGGCGCAGGTGAAGTTCATGGCCGAACAGCGCATGAAGGAACGCGGCGTGAGTTACGGCCAGGCGCTGAGTGAAATCGGCCGGGAGCAGCCCGACCTGATCCACCAGTACCGGCGGTCGGTGAGCGGGGGACAGTAGCCCGCGCAGCACGAGCAAGGGGATTTATCAATTTGATAAATCTGCCCAACCGGGTACAGCCCGCGCGGGACCTGGCAAGTTGCAGGCAAGAAGGACGCAAGTTTTTTCGTAGGGGCACGGCGTGCCGTGCCCAAATCACCGGGCCGACGTTGTCGGTCCCTACAGGAGGAAATCTGTGGCAGGAGCAACCTACGTTCTCGATAAGACTTACAAAATCACCGGCGCTGACGGCGTCACGCAGTACCGCGCCGTGGTGCCGGGCACGAATGACGGCGAGTGCACGTTGCCCACGGCGGCCAACCAGCTTGCCTGGGGCATCACCCAGGAAGACCAGCCGAACCAGAACGAAAACGTGAGCGTGCGCAAGTACGGCATCTCGCGCGCTTACGCGGCAAGCGCCATCAGCAAAGGCGAATTCGTGGAAGTGGCCGATGCGACCGGAGCTTTGCAGGCCGCCGACCTCACCACCGTGCCGGCTTCCGCAACGCTGCACAACATCGTGGGCATCGCGGAGAGCTCGGCCAGCGCGGGCGAAGTGTTCTTCGTGTTCCTTTCGCCCAACCCGGTCGTCGTGCCGGCAAGCTGATGGAATTGGTGGTTGAGTGATTGGTGATTTGTGATTGAAAGGACTTCCAAAATCACTCAATCGCCAATCGCTCAATCGCAGATGTTCTTGCGGGTCAGGCCCGGGCGGTCAGCAGCCCCGGTACTACGTCCCACTTTGAGCCGTGCGACCTGCTGACGGGTCTCCGCGTTTTCGGCTGGCAGTCCCGGCATGCGTTTGATGCCGTGGGTTCGAAGAAAAGCCCACGGCACAGAACCGGTGCCGAGGCTACCGCTACCCGCACGCGGAGCGCCATCTCAAGGTGGACTTGGAGAATTGCCATGCCAGACATTTCGATGGTTCATGTTGATCAGGCTTTGACCAATGTTTCCATCGCTTATCACAACGCCCAGTTCATTGCGGACCAGGTGTTCCAGCCGATTCCGGTCAGCAAGCAGTCCAACAAGTACTTCATCTACTCGAAGGACCGCTTCCGCATCATGGATGACGCGCGCCGGCCCGGAGCGCGGGCGAATGAAATCAACTGGACGCTTTCCACTGACACCTACTTTGCCGAAGGCCACGCGCTGGCGCAAGCCATTCCCGACGAGCTGCGCGCCAACGCCGACCAGGCCATTGACGTGGACGTGGACACCACCGAAACGCTCACCGACCTCATCTACCTGCAGCGCGAGATCCAGATCGCTGCGGCGGCGACCGACCCGGCGGTGGTGACGCAATCGACCGCGCTCTCCGGGAC
>JARRJI010000221.1:0-6464 GCA_037379595.1 Acidobacteriota bacterium
TCTTGATAGTCTTTCTGCCTTCGTCCGTCAATTTACTAAGGATCACATAAGTCGGCATGGCTTTCCTCCTTTCCAATGAATGATCACTCCCGCTCATTTTGTTTCGAAGTTACAATAAATCCTTCTCCTTACGGCATGCCTATCCCGTCAATGTTCGTACCGCAATCCGGACACGCTGAATTCTTCAGCCTGATATCTTTCAGGGTGAACCCAAACCTCTCGATAAGAAGTGCTCCGCATGAAGGACAGTATGTATTTTCACCACCTTCGCCCGGCACGTTGCCCTCATAGACATATTTAAGACCGGTTTTCAGACCGATCTCCCTCGCTAGTCTGAGCGTCTCTATGGGTGTCCTTGGTTGATCCATTAATTTATATGTCGGATAAAACTGGGTCACATGCCACGGCATGGCGGAATCGACAGATTTTATAAAATCAGCAACCCATTTCAGGAAATCCACGGAATCGTTATGTGAGGGGATAATTAGTGTTGTTACCTCCACCCAGACGCCGAGTTCCTTCATGAGCTTTATAGTATCGAGCACTGGTTGCATGCGCGCACCGCAGATTTTCCGATAAAAGTCATCATCACCCTTAAGGTCAATATTATTACTATCCAGATAAGGCGCGATGAGCCTCGTTGCTTCGGGTGTCGCATACCCGTTGCTTACGAACACGTTCTTGATCCCTTTTTTCCGCGCGAGTCTTGCGCAGTCATAGGCAAACTCAAAAAATATGGTTGGCTCTGTATAGGTATAAGCTATGCTTTCACAGCCCGCTATTTCAGCTTCCCCCACAACCTTCTCAGGGGTCACTTCCTCACCGGGAATATCCGCGTGTTCTTTTGGATACTGGGAGATGTCATAGTTTTGGCAATGAAGACAATGGAAATTGCATCCAACGGTGGCAATAGAGAAGGAGCGTGAACCAGGATGAAAATTGAATAACGGTTTTTTCTCGATAGGGTCGATGTTTCTTGCTATGATCCTGCCGTATACAAGGCTGTAGAGAATACCGTCCCTGTTTTCCCTGACCTTACACAATCCCCTTTTGCCCGGCGATATCTTGCAGCGATGGCTACAAAGGGCACACTCTACTTGGCCCTCGCCAATCTTCTTATAGAGCAGGGCTTCTCTCACGAATTTATTCCCCCAAAAAGACAATCTATAAAAACATCGTAGCACTTTCTTCTCCTGATTCCTATTTCGTTTCAGGAAAGATGGAAAACCGGCTCATCAAGAGATAAGATCTAAGGAAGAGAGCGCGCGTAACTTCTCATTATCCATGCATGGCATAGCAGGAGGTGTTCCGATGCCGGTCAGAAAACCCTGTGCACAACAGTTCTATCCGGGAGATTGCAGGGCTCAGATAGAAACATTCCTGAAAGGATATGAAGTTCCCCCGGGGGCTGAAAAAGCTGTGGCGGGCATCGTGCCCCATGCTGGCTGGATATTCTCCGGGGCCGTTGCAGCGAAGGTTTTTAAGTGCGTCAGTGCCTCGGCCAATCCGGATACTTTCGTGCTGTTAGGCGCAGTCCATACGTGGGGACCGCGCGGGAATTCATTGTATGCCCGAGGTTCGTGGGAGACCCCGTTGGGCGAAGTGAAGATCGACGAAGACGTCGCCTTGCAATTGCTCAACCTACTCGGTGAAGACATTGCAGAGGACCCCTCAGCGCACGAGGGAGAACATTCCATAGAAGTCCAGATCCCTTTCATAAAATACCTCTGTCCTGATGCGAAGATAGTACCGATCGCAATGCCGCCAGGCAAGGTTAATGAATATGGTTGCCGGGCTTTTACAAAACTTGAGGTGAGTGCATGAGGTCACCTTCCGATGAAGGAATCAGGTGCGAGATCCTTTCATGGGCAGGGGTCATCAGGGATGCAAGAAGACTGGCATGGGCAGTAAAGGACTCCGGCTACGCTCCGGATATTGCCATAGCCATAGGCAGAGGAGGCTATGTTCCGGCGAGGATCCTCTGCGACTACCTTATACTTGATGAATTGACCGCCGTAAAGGTTGAGCATTGGAGAAAAGCAGGCGAAAAGAGGGAAAGGGCAGTCGCCGAGGTACTGTTGTTTAACGGCTTTCATTTCGACATTATCGAACAAAAAGAAGAGTCGTGGTATCTCCGTGCGGAGGCTTACGGAGAAGAGATAAACCCCGAGATCCACGAACTCCTTGCAGATGTCAAAGGCGTCTCGTTACATGATTTCGTTGGGGAGAAAGCAGCGAATGCCTGGCGGGCCTCCGTGATTCTGGATGTTTGAGATCGTGGCCCTCGTGGTGAGATATATTTTTTTATGTATTCATTCAGCTGTTCTTGCCCGTCGGTCCCGTGATTCTTTTAGAATCTTTACCACTTCGTCATCAGTCACCTGGGCAAAATCGCTGTAGTAGTTGCCCACAGCCAAAAAATCCGGAGGCGCATAAAGACAGATAAACTCATCAGCCATCGTAGTGAGCTCGTCTGCGGTATCGCGCGGAGAAACCGGCACGGCTACAACGAGCCGTTCTATCTTCTCCTCTTTCAGGGTAGCAATTGCCGCTTTCATTGTTGCCCCCGTTGCAACACCATCGTCCACCAAGACTATCGTGTTGCCATCTAGCCTCTCAAGTTGCTTGCCTCTGTAAAGTCTTATCCTGCGAGCAATTTCCTCCTTTTGTGCGGATATCGCTTCCTTGATATACTTCTCTGTCACTCCGCCGTATGAGATGACATTCTGATTCAAGACTACGGCCCCTGTCTCCGAGACTGCACCTATAGCAAGTTCTTCCTGTCCAGGATAACCTATCTTTCTTACAATAAGAACATCGAGCTCTGCACTGATGGCTTGAGCAATCACTAAGCCGGTCACGATTCCTCCGCGCGGCAAAGCCAGAACAAGTACATCCTTCCGATCCTTGTAGTGTCCCAGCCTTTTTGCCAACTGAAGTCCCCCATCCCTTCTGTCTGCAAACATAAACCCCCTCCGGTCACTTCTGAAAATGTCTGATAAAATTCTATCATTTTTCCCGGGTCAGTGGCGATGATATATACTCCCGGCTATATGTTCAGGAAAGTATGGAGGCATCGTACACATGCGATGTGGAACGCCAGACTTTTCGGCCTGAGGTTCCTCCTGTAAATAAAAAAAGTGGTGTTTGCTCCCCCCATTATCAGTCTTTCAGATGAAACTTTTGCTAAGACTTTTTCAAGGTCTGAGCTAGGTTCTCCAACCTGAAATCCTGAAACCTGAGAAGAGCAAATCCACCACTTGCTCGGTACGCCTTGCCTTAATTCATTTATAGTCACTTCTGAAAATGCCTGTTAAAATTTTATCACCTTTTCCGGGTCAGTGGCGATGATATATACTCTCCGATATATATTCAGTGAAGTGACTGCGACCTTGGATTCATTCACCGAATAAGGCAAACGACCGATAAGGACATTGGGCCTACAAATTCTTGAAGCCTTATGCCAGATGCCACACTCGGCGAAAAGACGCCAGCCTTTCAGGCTCAAAGTATCCATTTATGTTTGATATTTCTGAGGCTGGCGGCAAATAAGACTACGCAAAATATTATCAGGACAAGCAGATCGACGAAAATAGGTAGAATATGCCAACCACGTATGGCCCCATGAAGCATATCAGCGCCATAAGTCAGAGGGAGAACATAGGAGAGAGGTTCTAAAAACCATGGGAGTGCGCTGATGGGAAAAAACAGCCCGCAAAGAAAAATCATGGGGAAACGAAAAAAATTGGAGAAAGTTTGTGCCTCGAACACCTCGCTGACCGCTACTGCGATGAAAAGACCCAAGAAAGTGGATGCCACGGCGATCAGAAACGCCGCCAGAACAAACACCATCCAGTCCACATGAGACAGGTCGATGAGAAACGCTGCCATGATAACGGGAATAAAAGCATTGATTACCCCAAACAGAATAGCTCCCCCGGTTTTTGCCAGCATCAGCAGTTCAAGGGGAACGGGTGCGAGCAATAGTCGTTCGAACGAGCGGTTTTTCTTCTCAAACGTCACGGTCACCGCAAGCAAGGAAGTGGTCCCGAACAAAATGGACAGGGCTACCACGCCCGGAAGAATCGAGGAAATGCTTTCCAGTCCGCTTCCGGATTTGATAAAAAACATACCTGTCCAGGCCAGCGGGAAAATGAGACCCCAGCTTATGTTCGGCGGCTTCAGATAGTAGGTACGGAAATCTTTGATCAAAATGTTCCAGAAGGCGATCCAGAGCTTCATTGGTTTCGCCACGATTTTTCTTTCTCCTTGCGCATGGTGTCTGCACCGATTCCGGTAATTTTGACAAATACATCTTCAAGGCTTAGTCTTACTTTTCTGGCCTCGGATACCTCAGCCCCATGATCCTCCAAAAAGCGAACCAAAGGCCCGACGTGGACAGGCTCATCGGCTTCCACCCGGATCAGTTCCGGTTGCAGATGGATGAATTTCAAGCTTGGAAATTCTTCACGAAGTTTTCCTGAAAGCTCTTTCAATCCATTTGAGCATGTGATCTGCATTACATGTTTCTCCCGAATTGGCTGGACCAGGTTCGCAACAGTATCGACCCGGACAACGCGACCAGACATAATGAAGGCGATGCGGTCGCATAGCCGCTCAGCTTCTTCGATATAGTGGGTAGTCAGAAATATAGTCGTTCCCTTCCTATGTAGATCGCTGATGAGTTGGCGCAACTGTCTGGCGCTGGCGACGTCGATTCCGGTGGTGGGTTCGTCCAAGAACAGGATTTTCGGTTCATGGACGATTCCCGCGGCGATGGTAAGCTTGCGTTTCATCCCTTTGGAATAACCGCCGAATTTGCGTCTTGCCGCCTTAGTCAGATCGAATACGTCCAGCAGTTCCCACGCTCTTGCCTGTCGTTCGATTTTGCCCATGCCGTAAAGTGCAGCGCAAAAGCACAAATTGTCGAAACCGCTTAACTCCGGATACATATTGCTCTCGTCCGGCACCACGCCGATAAGGTGTTGGGCGGCTCGCGGCGTTTTTGTGCAATCGATGCCACCGATGTGAATCCTTCCCGCGTCAGGGCGTGCCAGTCCGGTGAGCACGTTGATGGTCGTGGTTTTGCCCGCACCGTTGGGACCTAGAAAACCGAAGAGCTCTCCCGCCCTCACCTCAAAAGAAACATCGGAAACTGCTTGGATCTCACCAAACTGTTTGGCGAGTCCCTTCGCCTCTATTGCTATTCCACTTTCGGAATTCATTTGCTCATTCCTCTATTCATCCATTGTAAGAAAGCGGCTTGCGATTTCACTCCAATCGGCGAAAGTATTTTCATTAGGACGAAATAGCCCTGTTTGTCAGTGATAACGATGTCAGCGTCACGGAGAATACGTAAGTGCCGTGAAAGTGAAACTCCCCGTCCCAAGGGGCCGGGCATCTTTGGCGCAGCTTAAAACAGCTGCGCAGGCCCTTGCTCAATGTCACGATTATGCCTGATATATTTATCAATGATTTGCCGAGTCATACGGTCTCCGGCTGTCCGGGCGAAGTATCCGTCTTCCGAAAGCTCCCCAGCCCAGAGCCGTTTCTTGATGCGCGGGAACTTGCGGAACAATTCTCTGGCACTTATGTTCTTTATTGTCCTTACCACCTCACCGATCGAAAGCTTTGGGGGAAACGACACCAGCAGATGCACATGGTCTATAGCTACTTCCATTTCCTCAATCTCTATTCCGTATTCTTCGCTTATCTCCCTTATAAGCTGTTCCGCTCCCTCCCTTATCGCTTCTTCACCAAATATCTTCTTCCGATATTTCGGACACCACACCAAATGGTATGCTGTGTCGTAGACCGCATGACTCGCCCTCTTCAATCCCATGCATCATTTTATACCATAACCCGGCAAGGGCCTACGCGGATAAGGGAGACTTCCCGTCTCCCTTATAACCCTGTGGGTAAGGCAGGCATTCATCCCCGTGGCAAGCCACGGGGCATTCTGCAAAGCCTTTGCTAAACAGCGGTCTCTATGCGTCAATGCACTAGCTTATGCTTTCGAGATCGCGCCAGCGGCATCAGTAGCTTAACCATCTCTACTCGCGTCTACACTGAGAGAACCTTGAAAATAGGGCTTGTTTCTCTGAATAAGGCATTATGCACATTTCAGTTGAGTATAAATGCAAATACTTTTACTTTATTCTGGCAAATAAATAGCCTTTGTCAACAAATCGCTTTTTCAATTTCTTAGCCTCAATCTTATTGTCTAGAGTCGCCATATCTTTCTGCACGAAGTTAACGATGCGTGGCCAGCATAAGATAGCCGAATATTTTATTCGGGGAGAAGCTTGAAGCCATGATAACACTTGCAGTGATATATCCAGCAGAGATCACAAGCACGAATCGTTTTGGGGAATCGCCCTCCGTTTCCGCATGGTACAGATCAAACTTCATCAAGTATCACGTATGGGCTAGCCGGATCTCAAGCCATGCCATGTCTTCCTCCC
>JARRJI010000222.1:0-8533 GCA_037379595.1 Acidobacteriota bacterium
CATACCCTCCTCAGCCAGGCGAGCAGCAAGTCCCTCGCTGCCCCGGCGAACTAGTCCCTTCTTCCATCCCCCGGAATCCTCATACTATTCCAAATTGACCAGGCGCAGGCCCATGAGACACTACAGCGTGTCTCCAGGGCCTCGCCTGGCCTGCCCTGATTAGTTAAACCTGAAAGGTGTTAGCCCTGAATTAACTCAGGCGCAAGTGGCGCAGATAGTCGTAGCTGACTGTGATTGCCTGGAACTCGGGCAGGGTGCAGTGGTCCTGCTCGACAAAGATGTGCTTCGCTCCGGCCTCGTGCACGTGGGCGAAGATGCGGCGCCAGTCGATAGTTCCTTGGCCGACGGGAGCAAAGGGGTTGGTGCCAGGTGTGGGCATTTGCTGGTGATGGATCGTGACACCTTTCCGCATACCCTTGATGTGGAGCAACGGGAACCGGCCGGGGTACAGCCGCCAGTAGTGGAGCGGGTCGGCGCCGGCGTAAACGACCCAGAAGATGTCCATCTCCATTTTCAGCAGCTTCGGGCTGCAATTCTTGAGCAAGATGTCATAGCCGGTGGTGCCGTCCACCCGGGCAAATTCATGGAAATGGGCGTGGTAACAAAACTGAATTCCCGCCTGGAGCGAAACCTCTCCGCACCGATTGAAGAACTCTGCCCGGCGTCTCCACTCTGCAGCGTTAAGCTTGGGATTCTGCCCGATCACGATGTAGCGCAAGCCGAAGCCGTGGGCCTTGTCCACGGATTTCCTCCACTCCTCAATCGTTTTGGGTTCTTGGAAGTAGCCGCTTGGGGCGGTAAGTCCGGCGGCGCGCAGATCTTTGTTCAAAGAAGCGGGCTTGTCGCCAGGCGAGATCTCCACCAGTTGGTAACCAACTGCGGCAACTTTCTTCAGAGTTCCCAATGGGTCTTTGGCAAAGAGATCGCGAACGGTATAGAGCTCAAGTCCGATAGGCCCGGGCCATGCCAGTGCCCCCGCAGACCAGGCGGCGCGACTTCCGACCACCGCGCTTGCTGTAACTCCTCCCAGTATTCCAAGAAAACCCCGCCGTGTCAGCATATGCCCCACCTCCTGATGTGTGGCCGTCATTAAATCCCAGATAAGGGTTTATGTCAACAATTGAACTTGGGACCGGGCTTGGCAGGGACGAAGGTGAGATAGGCCGGAAACGACCGTGAAGACGCGGGTTAGGGCTGGTTGGTTGGCGACAGCGGCGAAACCGATTCCCATTCCAGGTGGCATCTGTTGAGTTTTTTTCAGTTCCTGAATTACGATGGAAGGTTGCCGGGAGTGAGATACTCGGCTTCGTGCACGCGAATCCGCGTCCGTTTTAAACAGGCGACAAAGCTCTGAGTCAGAAACGAAAGATCATGTTCCGCATCCAATACAATTCAAAACTCATGTTCAAGGGAGATTATACTCAATGGCAGAAGCAGTTAAGCTAGGCCTGAAAGTTCCTGAAGTTGAACTTGCAACCTATGACCCCTCTACCGGCAAGTTCGGCAATTTTCCGTTACAGTCAGCACAGACACCCAGTTTGTCCACCTGGCGTGGCATAAGAGCGAGGAAGAGTTGTCAGAGGTGCGCTACGCTATGGCCGCCGACCCAACTGGCAAGGTTTCAAGATTGTTCGGCGTTTACGATGAAGACACCGGCCTTGCCTTGCGCGGGACTTTCATCGTCAACGCCGAAGGCGTCCTGATGAACTCTGAGGTCAACTTCTATAACTTGGGACGCAACATCGATGAACTGATGAGAAAGTTCAAAGCGAACCTTCATATGTCGCGGAAGCCTGTGGAAGTTTGCCCGTCCAAGTGGAAAGATGAAGGCGATAAGACGCTGGTTCCTTCTGAGGAACTGGTGGGCGCGGTCCACGAGGCTCTGGCAGATTAATCGATCCCGCCTCATTCCGTGGTTCAGTGGCTGACGCATCGCTGATCCGTGCCGCAAGGGCAGCGGGGTCGCGATGCGTGCAAGCCCGGAATCAATAGAGAAAAGGTACAAAACTGCGGGTGCGGCGCGCGTAGGCCTCGAACTCAGCGCCGTAGTGTGCGCGGAGGTGGCGGTCGAGTTCCGGGATGTTGAAGAAAAGGAATCCGGCGATCATCAGCAGAGGAACCAGAAGCGCCCAGGCCCGGCCGGTGATCAGGGCATAGCCGGTGAATAGCAATTCGTCTCCAAAATAGTTGACGTGCATGGCATAGCGGAAAAGGCCACCCGTGAACAGATGTCCCTTGTTTTCCGGGAGCTCCTTCCATCTCTTTCGCTGAAATTCGGATCCCGTGTTCAGGAATGACCCGGCGACATATAGAACCACGCCCAAAGCGGTTACCAGTCCAGCGGCGCGGGGATTGACTCCGCCGAGCATGGCGAAGAGAAATTCGATGACAACGACCCAGACGGAGATCAGCGTTGCCTCGCCCCATCCCATCTTGCGCTTCAGGAGACAGAAGGTCGTGGCCAGCACACGCAGAAAGTAGATCAGCGCTGCGGCGAAAAGCAGCCACCTCCGGGCCGGCGATGCCAGGCTCCAATGGGTTCCGAATTGGGTCCGCAAAGCCTCAAGGCCGCCTCCCAGCAGCAGCCATCCGACGGCCGCAACTGCCGCCGCATGAATCACAGTCATGAACACACGGGGCGCGACTGTTTGATCGTATTCGCCATGCATCAGATGTTCCTCGAGCGAGGATTCAGCATGGTCAAAGGCCGGATCGAACCGACGAACTCAACAGCCCTGCCGGTTCAAAGTAACGCGAACGGAGAACGGTTGCAACCGGCCGTCTCGAGCGAACAACAAGGCCGAAACCCGTGTCGCCGCTTCCAAAGGGTTTTCACAATCCGAGAACGAATCGTGTAAGATTCACCGAGGAGATTACCCATGCTTTGCATTCGCCCTGCAGAGGACAGAGACATTCCGCTGATTGTGCAGCTCATTCGCGAGCTGGCCGAATATGAGAAAGCTCCGGAGCAAGCCGTGGCCACCGAAGAGGACATCCGCCGCGACGGCTTCTCCGCCAATCCGAAGTTCCGGGTCGTCATCGCCGAATGGGGAGGCGAGGCTGCCGGCTTCGCGCTCTTCTTCTACAACTACTCGACGTGGCTTGGCCGCGCGGGGCTTTATCTGGAAGACCTTTTCGTGCGGCCCGTATTTCGCGGCAAAGGAATCGGCAAGGCGCTGATTACGCACCTGGCAAAGATCGCCGTCGAGGAAAACTGCGGGCGCTTTGAATGGCAGGTTCTCAACTGGAACACTCCGGCCATTGAGTTTTACAAGTCGATCGGCGCCCGCGCCCTGGACGAATGGTCCACCATGCGGATCTCGGGGGAGCCGCTAAAGAAGCTGGCGTCCGGGAGCAAATTGTGAAGGTACCGAACTGCGGGCGTTCGGCAGCATAATCGGGCGATGCGCAGTGGACAGGATTCACCCGCCGGCCCATGACGGTCGCATACAGACTGATACGAAGCCCATCCAGAACCGTCAATCCCACCAAAATTTTCGTCAATAAAAGGCTTTCCCTCGGCGTTTCTTTCTGTCAAACTTGCCCGTTGTTCGGAACGTTCGAATTCATCTCTCGATCTCTCGAGGAGGTTCATACGCTTATGGAAAAAGATGCTATGTCACGTCGCGATTTCATGCGGGTTGGAGCCGGCGCTGCCGCGATCGGTTCTGCGGCGAAAGTCACGTTCCTGGAGCCAGCGCGGGCGATGGCCTCGCCACGCCCGGTACCACCTTCGGACAGGCTGCGATTTGCATCGATCGGTACAGGAGTGCGTGGTTGCGAGGATCTTTCAACCGCGCTTCGCGCTCCCGGGGTCGAAATGGTTGCGGTTTCGGACCTTTGGGACGGCAGGCTGATTGCCGCTCAGGAACACGCCGATAAGAAACTGGACACCACAAAGGACTACCGCAGAATTCTCGACCGCAAGGATATTGATTTTGTCATCGTGGCCACCATGGACCACTGGCACGCCAAGATTGTCGAAGACGCCTGCGCGGCGGGCAAGGATGTTTATTGCGAAAAGCCGATGACGCACAAGGTTCCGGAAGGTTTTGGCATTATCGATGCTGCGCAGAAATACAGCCGCATGATCCAGGTTGGCAGCCAGCGGCGTAGCAGCGTTGTTTTTGCCAAAGCTAAGGAGATTCACGACAGTGGGGCTCTGGGGCAAGTGACGGCGGTGGAAGGGTGGATTGACCGCAACAGTCCTAGCGGGGCCTGGGTTTATCCGATTCCGCCCGATGCCAATCCGCAGACCATCGATTGGCAGACCTTCCTCGGCGATGCGCCAAAGGTACCCTTTAACCTCAAGCGCTTCTTCCGGTGGCGAGGCTACAGCGACTATGGCGAAGGTTTGCCGGGCGACCTGTTCGTCCACATTTTGACTGGGATTTATACCGTTTTGGGACTTGAAGGGCCGCCTCAGAAGGCCGTGTCAGGCGGAGGGCTTTATCGCTGGAAGGACGGCCGCGACGAGCCGGATCTACTCTGGACCCTTTACACCTTTCCTGGCCTGACGGTTTCCGTTCGCTGCAACTTGAACAACAATTCCCAGGGCGGAGGAACCCGGATCTACGGAACCAAGGGCACGCTGGTGTTTGACGACGAGACCTCCGTTACCTTTATTCCACAAGAAACTCGCCCGCGGCCGGAGGAGTATTCGGTCGGAGGATGGCCAAAGAAAATGCGCGAGGAATACTGGGCCAAGTGGAAACAGGAGCACCCCGCGCCTCCATTGAGTTCTCTGAAAGTTGTTGAACAGGTCCAGACTTACCGCGCGCCTGATCACTATGACGAGGACCTCGTTCACATGGAGAATTTCCTCAATGCTGTCAAAACACGCACGCCCTGCGACGAAGGGCCGGTGTTCGGCAACTGGACGGCGATCGCCTGCCATATGGCAAACTATTCCTATTTCAACAAGTCCGTGGCAATCTGGGATGCAGCAGCGAGAGCGATTAAAGGGTAGCGGAAGAAAATCCGGTTCATGTCCATTGGGTCCCGGCGTCGTTAGCCGACTTGTTCATCGGCCTGGATCGATTCTCTGATCGCAGGGGATGGGACTGACGTCGGGAACCCGAACCTATTCCATCTCGTATTTCCGCACTGGGGCTTGGACAAAATATCTGGGATGATCTGGGGCAGCGGTTCCGACAGTTGCAAACATGGCGCAGGAAACTAAAGTCGATCAACTGTTGGCGGGCATCGCGCAGCACGACGAGTCGATGCTGAGCCAGCTCTACGACCTGACGGCGCCAAATCTCTACGGGCTCATTTCTGAAATCGTTTCTGATCACGATGCGGCCACGAGCATCCTCAAGGAGGTTTTCGTTCGCCTGTGGCGTGACGCAAAACGAATCGAAGCAACCGGTGGCAGCGTCCTGGTATGGCTGACTCTGGAGGCTCGGGCAAAGGCCGTCGATTGGCAGCGTGCACACAATGGGATGCGAACCACGTCTTCCTCGCGCTTACAGGCACTCTTGAAGGCGGGTTCCTGGATGCCGGGACCTGCTGAAATTGCGCTGGTTGAAAAGCGGCGGCACCTGCTTGAAAAACTGGTTCGCCGCTTGCCGAAACCTCAGAGCCGATTGCTGGATCTTGCCATCTTCAAAGGTTTTACTGAAACGGAAATTGCCCGGCAGTTTGAACAGCCGCCGGGTCGGATTGAACACGAGTTGCGCGCCGCGCTGCGCTTTTTGCGGCACCGCTTGCGCGCTGTTCTGGGGACATGGACTGCAGATATCTAGATGACGTTTACGAGCTTTTCCTGCTTGGCTTGCTGAAGCCGAAGCAAGCGGCGGAAGTCAGGGAGCACATTGAGCGTGGCTGCCCCTACTGCGTGGAGCATCTGCGCGAAGCCGCTCAGGCGGTTTATTTTTTGCTCTCCACCGCGAAAAGCAGCAAGCCGCCGCAGGATACGAAGGCCGAGATTCTGCGCAGCCTGCACCGAACATGAGAGAGGGGCACTCCTGCGGGGAATGGCCAGAGTTGCCGGCGGGCCCAATAAGATCCAGGGGGCGGGGACGCGGGCAAAGAACTCTAGGCTTGAAAATCCCTGAACAAGCACCAAGATTCCCTGAAAGGCATTCGTCGAAATAGGAACATCGGTACCCACGGCGGTCCAAGTCGAGGAATGTTGCTCGCTAAATCATGGCTGAAGCTGCACATAAAGCGGGTCTGCGACGCGACCTGGGATTTCTGCAGTGCACGGCGCTGTGCATCACGGACATGGTGGGGATCGGTCCGTTCATCACCATCCCGCTTTTTCTGGCGACGATGGGCGGCCCGCAAGCGATGCTGGGATGGCTGGTTGGCGCAGCGCTGGCTTTTTGTGACGGTCTGGTCTGGGCCGAACTCGGTGCCGCGATGCCTAAGGCCGGCGGGAGTTACCACTACTTGCGCGAAGCTTTCGGCCCCCACGGAGCAGGCCGCTGGATTTCTTTCCTCGTTGTATGGCAGATCATGTTTTCGGCGCCGCTGTCGGTTGCCAGCGGCAGCATCGGCTTTGCCAACTATTTCCACTACCTGCTTCCAGGCATGACGCACTGGGAAGTGCGCATGCTGGCATCGACGGTTCCCCTGGTCCTCATCCTGCTGCTCTACCGGCGGGTGCGCGCGGTCGGGAACCTTTCTGTCGTAATGCTGGCCGGCGTCCTGATCGGCTGTTTCTGGGTGATTTTTTCAGGCCTGCCTCACCTGAGCGCCTCGCGCATCTTTGACTTTCCACCTCACGCCTTCCATCTGAACGTGATCTTCTGGGCGGGCCTTGGCCATGCCACGCTTTACGCGCTTTACGACTATTTCGGCTACTACCACGTCTGATACATGGCCGAGGAGGTTCACGACCCGGGCCGGAACATTCCAATGGCCATTCTGACTTCCATCGGGATCGTTGCCGTCATCTATATTTTGATGAACACGTCGATCCTGAGCGTGATCCCCTGGCGCGAGGCGCAGCACAGCACCTTTATCGCTTCAGAATACATCCAGAAACTTCAGGGACATTTTGCGGGTGATTTGATGACCCTGCTGATGCTCTGGATCGCCCTCGCTTCGGCTTTTTCCGTGCTGCTCGGTTATTCGCGCATCCCTTACGCCGCCGCGGCGGACGGGAATTTCTTCAAGGTCTTTGCCAGGCTGCACCCGAAGCACGATTTCCCGACCGTGTCGCTGGTGACGCTCGGCCTGGCCGCTTCGGTTTTCAGCCTGCTGAGTTTGCCGGAGGTCATCGTCAGCCTGGTGGCCACGCGGGTGCTTCTCCAGTATTTGCCGCAGGCAGTGGGATTTTTTGTTCTCCGGTTCAGGCAGCCCGAGATGAAGCGCCCGTTCAAGATGTGGTTCTACCCGATTCCGGGCATCGTCTCACTTTTTGGCTGGTTTTACATCCTGATCACTTCAGCGCGGGGAGCGCTTTGGTTTGCGCTGGCGGTCTTTGCCGTCGGCACCGGCGCCTACCTCTTCCGCGCACGGGCAAAAGGCGAGTGGCCGTTTCTTAAGACCGGTGAACACATGCTGCAGGGGTAACAGCATGAGCAACGGGGACGCTGGTGGGTTGCCGGCAGCGTGTGAGAGGTGCCCGGAGTTGATTTAGACCCTCGATTCTTCCGGCACGTCCGGTTCCGTCCAGAGGATGACGGCTTGCGGGAGCGTCACACCAACAAAAGCCAGTAACAGGAACGCAACCATCCACGACTGACGCGGAATGGGCAGACCGAGATCCTGCCAAAGCGGTATAGCAAGAACAAGCGTGATAGAGTACGCCCTGATGATACGGAAGGACCGGTAATACGCCGCGTTTCGTATCGCCATCTCACGTTCATCGGGGTCGACCGGATCGCGCGGCCCCGGCGTAAGGCCGAGTCTCGTCATCTGGCCTGAGCGGCGTCCAAACATCGAGGGCCTCACCTCTCTGCTGAAGACCCCGACCGGTTCCTCTGTGGCTCCATCGAGACACCCAGAAACGTAGGATTGTTTAACATGGCTTTCCTCCCAACTTACTTCGAGTCGCCGGCAGGAGGCGAATTGCGATTCCCGTAAACCTGTTCACTGAGCGGCTGAAAAGGGTTACGGGAAAAGATGGCTTCGATCGGAAGTCCGAAGTACTCGCTGATGCGAAATGCCAACTCCAGACTGGGTTTGAAGTCGCCGCGCTCGATGTATCCGATGGTCTGGTAGTTGACCTGGAGAGCGTTTGCGAGAGCGCTGCGACTCAGACCGCGCTCGGCCCGCAGGACGGCAATTCTGTTGTAAAGAGTCTGACCGCTTCGTGCGTCCGAGCTTGGCGGTAATTCCATAAACATAGTGTTGTACTACTACAACATTATGTCAAGATAATTATCTGTTTCATCGAGGAAGTTCAGGACCCTCAGCTTGTGTTGTGGGTCAGGTCAGAGCCCTTTTCGGCAGTCTGTTTGTGTTGAGTATTTGGAGGATTGAGTCAGGAGTTTCTCAGGCCTCGCCGCGCCGGGCAAGAACGAAGATCCCTTCATTGTGCACAATCTGGAAGTCGTCACCCTCGGACTGCGGCGAAAAG
>JARRJI010000223.1:0-6855 GCA_037379595.1 Acidobacteriota bacterium
TGGTTCTTGGCTTCCCGGGTTACGACCTTTGTAACGCAAGGCGAGAAGCCGCTCCTCGTTTTCTGGCCCGGAAAGCCAAAAAACTGAGAACTCGAGTGGTATACTCGTAGAAAACCCGGGGGGAGGATTGATCATCCAAAGCATGAGGGAAAACATAAACAGGATGGCTTTCATGAGAAAAACTCGTTCTACCAGCTGGGTATTGCTGGCAGTCCTGCTGTTTGGGGTGGTTTCTGCGGCTGCGGCGGTGAACCCTCCTGACGCTGTCAAGCCCTGCAAAGATGCAAAGAACAAGATGGATGACGTCTATTGCATCGGACAGAGGCGGGTTGCCCATCGTTCAATCATTTCCCTGCAAAAAGAGATTGCCATCGGCAAGAAATACGCCGAACAGATCGATCGGTCCGCAAAGCTCGTCAAAGACCCGGTCATCACAGAATACGTGAACAGGGTGGAGCAGAATATTGCTCAGAACTCCGATGCCAAGGTGCCGATCACGGTCAGGGTGATTGATTCGCCGACAATTAACGCTGAAACTCTTCCGGGCGGATTCATCTTCGTCGACACGGGCCTGCTCCATGCTGCGAGCAGTGAAGCTCGCTTGCCGCCATTGGGCTTCAAATATGACCAAGCAGACGCTGCTTCAGTACGCCATGATTCCGCTCATTTTCACGCCCATGTCCTATCCTGTTTATATCGGCCTTTCAGAGGGCATGAATTTCGGAATTCCTCTGGCGTTTCTTAAGTTCAGCCGCAGTGATGAGCAGCAGGCCGATTTCCTTGGTGCGCAATACATGTGGAAGGCCGGATATGATCCGAACGCTCTTCTCGGAATCTTCTCCAAGATCGTTCAGGAGTCCCGGCGTGATCCAGGCAGCGTTCCAGGCATCTTCATGACCCACCCGCCCACCAAGGACCGCATTATCAGACTGGAAGAGGAGATCAAGACCATCCTTCCGAAGCGCAAGCAGTATCTGGTGTCCACTTCAGAATTCCAAAGTGTCCAGAATCGCCTTAACGATATTCTGGGCAGGATGAAGCGAACTGAACTGGCGGCCAGCAAGAACAAGCCAACGCTCCGCAAGCGAGAACCCAAAAATAGCAGCGGACAGCCAACCAAGAGCGGCCAGGACACGAGTAACGACAAACCTCCGGTGCTTCGCCGGCGCGATTAGCCTTGGCTTGACGGCCCTCCTGGAGTAAGACGCAGACGAAAGACTCGTCCCGTCCAGGTCGTACCCCCGATCTCCACATTCACAAATTATACGTTTGGATTGAATGCAAGAAAGATGTCTCTGTCAGGCCAGGGACTGTGCTCTTGCAGTGCCTATGATCCTGATGGAAGGAGCGAGGCCTGCAAAGGCTTGAACCGTTACAACGCGTGATGCTTCTTAGCGGAGGATCCGGTTGTCAGTTTTGCTCGTGGATAGTGAGGACGGAGCGAATTTCAAACTCGCGAACTCCGTTCGGAGTTCTTACCGTTACCTCGTCGCCAACCTTCTTGCCCATCAGACTGCGCCCGATCGGAGACGTCGTGGAAATCCACCCCTTGCTCACGTCTGACTCTTCACTGGTGACCAGCTTGTAATTGATCTCGACATCGCGATCAACGTCATACAACACAACTTTTGAACCGAAGGCAATGCGATCCTTCGGAATGTTGTTGACATTGACCAGCGAGAGATCTGCAATGCGCTTCTTAAGCTGAGCGAGCCGGGCCCCGACATAATCCTGCCGTTGCTTGGCCATGATGTATTCGGCGTTTTCGCTCAGATCGCCGTGCGCGCGCGCCCGCTTCAATTCCTTGGGCAACTCGTGATTCAATTCATGCTCTAAGGCCTGAATCTCTTCCTCTAACTTTTGAACGATTGATGAAGGCATGTAGTTTAGATCCTGTCCTTCGCTATGAGGACATTATAAAGAAAAATGGATGCCGAAAGCAACCGAAAGCATAAACGATTGTACGAGGCCTTCAGGGGGCGGGGCAACCGCTAAGTCCCGTTTTCGCATAGTATTAACGGAATGCCAAGGTCCTTCTCGCGTTCAGAAATATAACCGCGCCGAACCTCCAGTAACCGCCCCTGCACCCTCCTCCGCCGAGATTGGATAAGGTGCGTAACGCATGCGTATCGCCCGAAGGGGAACTGCCTGCCCAAAGAGGCGAATGCCCGGCAACGAATAAATCAAGTCCCGAACGGCCAGCAAACGCATTATAATCTTGGAGTGGCCTCCCCAGAGATAAATCTGCTCGACGAAGCCATCGGGGGATTCCAGAAGGTTGTGAAGGGCGCCTGTTCAAGGCCTTCAGTCCGAGCCTCCTCCGGGGATGCACTCTGCTTGTTTTCTGCTTCACGGATCAAGGAATGCCGACCCCTGTGGCTGAACGGCACCGGCGTTGTTTCAAAACGCCTGATCCCGGTGGCAAGCCAATCCTGATGGTTTATCGCGATCTGGGCACAGCCATCGAAAGAGCCGGGAATCCCACGGCTGCACCGGGAAGAATCGCTGAAGTCTATGGCCAGAATATCGGTGACTCGGGCGTCAGACAAAAAATCTGTCTTCTCCGGCAGAGCGCCCGCGGAGCAGACTGATGGGGTCGATGTGACAATTCAAGCGAAACCCGAGGACAGGGAGAGTTCCACTGAAACGTCTTCGCAAGAGCCGCGCATGAACCGTTTGCTAGCCATCCTATATGTTTTGATCTGCTTTGAAATGGGGTCCTTCCTGTTTCTTTTCCCATGGATTCCACTTTGGGGCCAGAACTTTTTCGCAGCGCATTACCCCTGGATTGCTGTTCTCGCCCGAGACTATTATGTTCGAGGGGCTATTTCCGGCCTGGGCCTCGTTGATGTCTTCCTGGCGTTTTACGAAGCCTGGCGCCTGCGACGCTCGCTTGGATTGGTTCATTAGCAGCCTGCAACTTGAGATGGCATGCCAGACGTTGCAATCGTCGGGCCCGCCAACATAATCTGTACAACCTGCAAACGTTTCAAAAATGCCGCTTCAGATCCATCTTTGTTACATCACTGACCGGCACGCCCTGGCTCCCAAGCCACTGCTTCCGCATTTGCAGGCTGCAGTTCGAGCAGGAGTGGATCTGGTTCAAGTGCGCGAAAAAGACCTTGCGACCCGCGAACTGGTCGAGCTGGCAGTAGCCGCCGTCGAGGCTTCCCGCGGATCAGAAACCCGAATTGTCATCAACGATCGGCTGGACGTTGCACTGGCCGCAGGCGCACACGGAGTTCATCTGGGCGGTCAGTCGGTGCCTGTTGAAGTTGTCCGCCGCCACGTCGGGAAGGATTTTCTGCTTGGAGCTTCCTGCCACTGGCTCGATCAGGCGCTTGAGGCCGAAGCAGGCGGCGCTGACTACTTCCTGCTGGGGCCGGTTTTCGACACGCCTTCCAAGCGCCGCTACGGGCCGCCGCTCGGCCTCGACAAATTCTCGGAAGTTGCTCACAGGATCAAAATTCCTGTTTTGGCTCTAGGTGGCATTACGGTTGAAAGAGTCCGAGGGTGTCTGGCGGCCGGCGCAGCGGGGATCGCGGCTATCCGGTTGTTTCAGGACTGCCCTTCATTGGAAGATCGGGTTGCTGAACTGCGCGCGCAGTTTCGATGACAGCCTCTGAAACGAATGATTGGCTCAGAGACAATCGGACTTGTATTCTTCTGGTGCTGAAAATGCGATCAGGACCGATATGGACTAAAGCCGGTCAGTAGAGCGACCGGGCCTTCGGCTTGGCGGCAAGTTTCCCAAGTGGCTCCAGAAACTGGCGGGCGCCCGCCTCCATCAGTCGCAGTTCCGTGCTTGCCTGAAAGAAACGGAATCCCTGCTCCATGTAATGCTTCATCAGTTCAGGGTCGCCGACAGGAGCGCCAAGGACTTTCTTGTGCTTCTGCGCCGCCTTCACAACCTCAGCGATAGCTTCCTGAACTCGCGGAGGGTCCTGCCGGCCGCGATATCCAAGTGAGAACGACAAGTCACTGGTGCCGATAAAGAGAACATCGATACCTTCCGCCGAGGCAATCGCGTCAATGTTTTCGATTGCCCTGGCCTCTTCGATAATCACGACCACCATCACATTCCTGTCGGCGAAGTCGTAATAACCCTCAGCCGCCGGCCAGCGAAAAGTGGCCAGCGCGGCGCCGGAGCCACGGCCGCCATGCGGCGGGTATCTGCATGCCGCCACGGCCTGGCGCGCCAGTTCCGGCGTGCCGGTGAAAGGGAAAATCACGCCGAGCACGCCAGAATCCAGCACGCGCTTCGCAGTCCACAATTCATTCAGCGGAACCCGGGCAAAGGGGACGGCATTAAGTCCTCGCGTCGCCAGAACCATATTGCGCAGCGTCTCGAGCGTGGTCGGGCTATGCTCCATCTCAATCCAAAGAAAATCGAAGCCGAGACCTGCTCCCTGGGCGGCGACTTCGACGCTGGCAGTTGTGATTGTCAATCCGACGACCGGCTTCCCTTCGCGAAGCGATTTCTTGACGGGGTTCTCCCATGAGGGATCGAGTTCGAATTCTGTCGACATGTTGGAGCCATCCTTTGAGGCCAGGATTTTACCTCCTGATCAGCCACACTTCGGCTGCCTGGCATCCTCGCCCGTTGTGGCCCAGTCCTGCCGGGCGCGTCCAGGTCAGGGTCAATTCGCCGTTCGATGTGGCAGCGGGTGGAATATCAAATTCCAGCGGCCTGGGCGGCCATGGCTTTTCGATGAAGGGATGCACTTCTCGATTACCGCTGCAGGACAGGCGAATTTTGATCTGGTGCTCATCCCCCGAATAGACCACCTTCACCTTGTAGCTGAAGTTGGGATCGAGATTCGAGTAGTGCATCTTCAGGGGAGCGTCGAAGAGCGAACCCGCCCAGCGCTTCCAGGATATCGGACTTTGATCTTTGAAAGGATCGGGATAATCGAATTCCACCAAAGCGGACGCACGAAACTCCGGGTCCTCTGTTCCACCCAGCCCGCGCACCAGGTGGGGCTGCCGCGAAACATCGCCCAGATCGTCGTAAAACCCGCCCGGTCCGGGATTCGCTCGCTCCAGGATCTCCTCGAGCGCTTTTATCTGGGCAGCCGTGGAATCCAGCTTACGGATTTCAGCAAACCGCCTTCTCAGCCACGGTGCACTGGTCAGCGGAGTATCCAGTGTATCGAGATTCGCTCCGCGCGAGACCGACTCCGCCTTGTAGCGTTCCACCGAAAGCTGCATTCGGACGCTCTGGAAAAGTGCTTCGCCCAGTTCCAGAATCCGTTTACGCAAGTCCCGGGAAACCGGCTCGGTTTGCGCCCGCTCCAGGATCGCTTCCGCTTCAGACATCAACGCGCCGGGATCGTGCTCATGCGCTGACTGCTTCCGCACTTTGCGGGCATTGGCCGCAACCGGCTTCGAGCCCGGCCTTCCAATTTTGCTCAGCCTGCTGAGCGCCTGGGTTTCGAGGCCGGTTTCGTATAGCAACCGCCTGCGTGTGTAGGCATCATAATAAGCCCGGTATAAACCCTGCTGAAAACGCCAATTGAGCAGGACATGCGGGGGCGCCGAATTCTCCATCGACTGGAACTGCTCGAGCGTGGTCTCAACGTTCTCGTTCGAAATCAGCGGCCCCTTCCAGTTCCTCTCGAGAGCCAGCAGCCCCTGAGCAAAGCCCTCGGCAAACTTCTCTCCGATAAAATAGCGGCTGTATTCGCGCAAAACGTCAATGACGTTTGCTTCCGGATTCCACGCCAGCGAACTGCACACAATCTTGTTCACATCGTCGTTGCAGCCTTCTGAATAGCACAGCGTCCCAACGGTATACGGCAGGTAGCGCCGCATGATGTTGGCAAAGCCCTCGGGACGCGGGTTGATGACTTCCCGCCCTTCGGTCAAGGCATAGGCCGTGTCCCAGCCAGGAACCGGGAACTGGCACTGGAGGCTGTGAGTGATGTCAGGATAAAGGCGAATTGCGAACTGCCTGGGGACGCGCTTCCTCACCGTGGGCAGCGCATCGCGAATCTCCGGGCCGAATACTACTCCGGCCAGCCACGCGGGGCGCTCGTGCTGAAGGATTGCGTAAAATTCCTCGAGCCATTGCCGGTCGAAAGATTGCGGAGAAACCCACAGGGTTGCGCCGGGATGATAACGGCGCAGGTTCTGAGCCTGTTTTTCCAGCAGCGCCAGGAGGTACCTGGGTTCGGTGTGGCCCGGATCGCCGCCGGGAACAAACACCGCATCGATGCGGGGCAGGGCCTTGAAAATCTCGCCCCACTCCTGCAGTGCAAACTCCACTGTCTTGGGGTCGGAATAGTCCTTGTCCATCGCCGGATACCAGATCGACACATCGAGCCCGTATGCGTCGGCAATTCGCGACATCTCGATCATCATCTGTTTTGGAGGCAGCGTAAAAAGGGGGCTGTTGGGCTTGTCGTCAGAACGCGGAGGAATCAGCTCGATGGAGTTTGTTCCAAAAACCGCCAGGTCGCGAACGTACTGATCAAACATGGCGACAGTCCAGCCGTCGTAGGTGTTGGATTTGGGGCGATAGCCCAGTTGGTGCCCTCGTACGGAATAGCGGGGGCTCGTGGAAAGATTCAGGTTTCGGCGAACGGAGACGTGCCCTTTCGTCATGTGCAGGGATCGCAACAGGCCTCCCACGCCAAACAGAACTCCGCGCTCATCCGAGCCCGCCACAATTACTCTGGGCGCTTCCTTGCCGTGCAGTACCCGGACACAGTAGCCTTCGCGCGGAAAAGGCAGCAGGTGTTCGCCAGCCAGCTCCAATGTCAGGCTGGCATCGAATTCCCTCAGGGTCTTTGCCGACCCGACGACGATTGTTGTGGCTGGAGTTGCCGGCCATCCCGAAGTAACCGGCAGGCG
>JARRJI010000224.1:0-9006 GCA_037379595.1 Acidobacteriota bacterium
GGTCCCCAAAGAGGCCAACAGCAACACCAGGCCGAATACCTTGGTGCGCGGCGCCTCAAGAGGCTTTCTCCGGATTAGCCGGATTCCAACGAAGAACAGCGCGGTCGGAATCAGGTAGGACATCCAGCCCAAAATTTGATCCAGGGCATCTGCGCCATAGGAACCGACAAGCCCAATCCAATTATGAATAACGCCGACAGAAGCGCCACTCGTGTCAAGAGAGGGGTCTTGAGGAAAATAGGAAATCAAGCTGCACAGGATTAATAGTCCCAGAATGAGGAACAGGAAACCGACCAGTTCAGAGAAGCGGTCGGAGCCAAGCAATGGGTGGCTTGAGGACCGTTTGGAAAGATCCTTCCTGGCAGTTGAAGAGGAGGTTGGCATGCGCCGTATTCTCTCCGATAAACCTACGCCCTGCTGTCGCCTTGCGCGAAGGTTTGTCGCTCTAAGGATATATTCACATGACTATGGGCTGCATCGTTAGATAGATGCGTTGGCGCAATCCCCATCCGAGGGCCAATCTTAACACGCTAAGCGCAATGTGGCAAATGGCCAAATATTGAAAGCTACAGGTCGCACGGCGCAATGGATCAGCCCGCCGGCACTATTCCTTCTATCCAATGAGCGAGGCGAGTTGCCTGCGATGAAAAATGTCGAAGACAAAAACCGTCAAATTTCAAGCACCACTGGGAGCACCATCGGCCGTTTGCCCGTTTCCTGATCGAAGTGGCGGCGCAAAGCGGTTCGAATCTTCTCCTTGATCACACCCCAATCGGCAATCTCCTCAGAGTTGGAAACTTCGACGGTCTTAAAGATGACCTGCCGGGCACTCTCGACCAGATCTTTTGCCTCGTCCATGGGAATAAAGCCGCGCGAGACGATTTCAGGTGGCACCTGCAATTCCCCCGTGTGCTCGTTGATGGCGAGAATGGGGATAACAATGCCGTCCTCTGAAATGTGACGTCTTTCTTTCAGGATGATATCGCCAACTTCATCGAGGGTTCCAACGTCAATACAAATGCGGCCGACCGGAACGCGATCAACTTTCTGCGCTCCTTCACCGTCGAATTCCAGCACATCGCCGCTTTCGAGCATGAAGACGTTCTCGGGCGCGATTCCAACCTGCTTGGCCGCCTCCGCATGCCGGAAAAGCTGGCGATACTCGCCGTGGATGGGGACAAAAAACCGTGGCCGAACCAGGTTCAGCATCAGGTTCGACTCTTCCCTGCTCCCGTGTCCTGAAACATGAACGGGAGGCTGACTGCCATCGTCGTAATGAATATGGGCTCCGCGCCGGTAGAGATGGTCGATCATGCGAAATATGGATTTCTCATTCCCCGGACTAACCCGGGCGGAGATCACAACCTCGTCGCCAGGTTCAATTGAGGCCCAACGATGGCGGTTGACCGCAACGCGTGGCAGCGCCGCCATAGGCTCGCCCTGGCTCCCCGTCAGTAATAGAACCACTTGGGAACGCGGCAAGTTCTTGAGGTCCTGCTGTTCCACAAGAAGCCCGGGCGGGATGTTAAGCTTTCCCATCTGCTGAGTGATTTCCGAAATCTGGTGCATGCTGCGCCCAAGAAAACAAAGGCGGCGCCCGCGTTCGTGGGCGAGGTCTGCAACGATCTGCAGGCGATGGACGGAAGTTGAAAAACACGATATCAGGACACGCCCCTCGGCCGCCGTCACGATTTCGGAAAGCCGCTCGCGGACCGCACGCTCTGAAGGCGTGATTCCAGGCCGCTCAACGTTAGTGGAGTCGGAGAACAGCGCCAGAACGCCTTTGCGCCCATATTCAGCCAGCGTGTGCAGATCACTCTGGCGCTGGTCCATCGGCGTCGGATCGAATTTGAAATCACCGGTGTGGATGATAGTTCCGGCCGGTGTGGTAATAGCCAAAGCACCGGCTTCGATGATGCTGTGGGTGAGATGAATGAAGTCCACATGGAACGGTCCTATATCGAAGGGCGCTCCGGGCTTCATCTCGCGCATCTCGACGCTGTCTTCAAGCGCGTGCTCAACCAGCTTCGCTTTGGCCAGAGCCAGAGTAAATGAGGTTCCATAAACAGGCGCGTCGATCTCATCAAGCACGTAGGGCAGTGCTCCGATGTGGTCCTCGTGGCCGTGAGTTAGAATGATGGCCTTGATTCGATTTTGAATCTGACGAAGATAAGTAATATCAGGAACGATGATGTCGACTCCCGGCAGTTCTGAATCCGGGAACATCACGCCGCAATCAACCACGATGGCATGGTCGCCATACTCGAAGACCATCATGTTCATGCCGAACTCGCCGAGGCCTCCGAGCGGTATTGCTCGTAACTTATTACTGGAATTTGAGATGGTGCTTCCTCCTTAGTTTCAATCGAATCTTATCATAGCTCCGAGAGGTTGAGACGGTCGACATCTTCCCCTCGCTATAACCCTTCCACCCTTTACCGAAGGTGCGAAAAGAGTGCAATGAACTGCTCAAGGGAAAGCTGTTCAGCGCGAACTCCCGGAGGCAGCGCAAGGCGAGCCAATTGCTCCTCGATCCTCTGGCGTGGATAGAGCGGCGAAAGGCAGTTCACAAGTTTCTTGCGCTTGTAAGCAAAAGACTGTTTCAGGAACTTGAGGAAATCTTCTTCATTTTCCAGACTCACGCCCCGATCGCTTGCCCGCATCTCAAACTGCACCAAAGCCGAGCGGACCCTGGGTGGTGGAGAAAATGCCCCGGGCGGAACTTGAAGAAGCAAGCGGGGAGAAGAATAAAGGAGAGTGAAAACAGTCAGATAGCCGTAGTCCCGCGTGCCCGGCTGCGCGACAAGGCGGTTGGCAACCTCGCGCTGGACCAGCACGCCCATCGCCCGAACGCGGGCCGCAAATCCGAGAACATGGTGAATGGGCAAATAGCGCCAAGATCTACCGAGAGAACATCGGCGTGAACGATTTCAACCTTCGGCACCTGCTCGAATTTCTGCTGAAGTTCGTTCGCAAGCCCCGGGTCAACTTCAACAGCAATTACGCCGCCCGCTCGCGCCGCCAGCAGTTCCGTCATAGCGCCACGGCCTGGCCCAATTTCCACCACAAGCTCATCGGCGCGCAAACCCAGGGCGTCGACGATGCGCGAACAATAACGAGTATCGGTAAGAAAGTGCTGTCCCAGCTTCGGCCGGTGGTGCTTAGGCATATGAACTCTGCAGCGGAGTGGCTCACAACACGGGGACCCGAAGCAGGGAATGGAGAGTCCTCCCATTTACCCTATCCACTTCATTCGAATCCAGAACCTTGACTTTGCCCACTCCATCCACTAATTTAGCCTATTAAGCGAATTGAATAAATCCCGTGGATTATCCCCATGAAAATAGTTTTTGTAGCATCTGAGGGTGTGCCCTACTCGAAGACTGGCGGTCTGGCGGACGTTGTTGGGGCATTGCCGAAGGCGCTGGCCTCTCTTGGCCACGAAGTTGAAGTCTTCCTTCCCCGTTACCGGATCACCAGGCCGGGAACCGTTGTTCCGGGCACGGAAAGCCTCACCATTCCACTCTCCGGCGGTTATAAATTCGCGTCTATCCAGGCAGTCGAGCAGGCAAACGGAGTCCGAACTTATCTGATGGAGTGTCCTGAGTACTTCGACCGTGAAGCACTTTACATGACCAATGGCAAGGACTATCCCGACAACGCCGAGCGTTTCGCGGCCTTTTCACTGGCAGCGCTGGACTTCATCAAGCGCTCGTCCAAGCCTCCGACGGCCATTCACTGTCACGACTGGCAATCTGCCCTGGTTCCTGTTTATTTGCGAAGTCTTTATGCGGCGGATCCTTTCTACGAGAAGACATCGGTCCTTTTTACAATTCACAACATTGGTTACCAGGGTCTCTTCCCTCCGGAGATTGTCCCTCTGTTGTCGATCAATAAGAACCTGTTCAGGATCGAGGGGCTGGAATATTACGGCAAGGTCAATTTTTTGAAGGGCGGAATCATCTTTTCAGACTTCGTTTCCACCGTAAGTCAGAAATATGCCGAGGAGATCCAGACCGACGAGTTCGGGCACGGGCTGGAAGGCGTTTTGAGAAGCCGCGCAGATCATTTGCAGGGTATCCTCAACGGGGTCGACTACGAGGATTGGAATCCGGCTACGGACAGATTGATTCCGGCAAATTACACGCCTGCGGACATGAAAGGAAAGGAAGCGTGTAAGAAGGCTTTGCTCGAAAAGATGGGCGTGCACGATCCCATTCTGGACCGCCCTGTGATCGGGATTGTATCAAGATTTGTTAAACAAAAAGGCTTCGACCTGATTGCGCAAGTTGCCGATGAACTGATGAGGGAGGAGCTTTACGTCGTGGCGCTCGGGACAGGCGAAACAGAATACGAAGAACTTTTCCTTTCGCTGGGTGAGAAATATCCGGAGAAGTTTCTCGTCAGGGTAGCTTATGACAACACGCTGGCCCATCAGATTGAAGCCGGCTCTGATATGTTCCTGATGCCTTCCCGCTATGAGCCTTGTGGGCTGAACCAGATTTACAGCATGAAGTACGGAACTGTTCCGGTCGTGAGGGCAACCGGCGGCCTGGATGATACCGTTGAACCTTTCGACGGCGACAAAGGAACGGGATACCGGTTCAGGCAATACTCGCCGGTGGCATTGCTCGCATGTCTCCAGCGGGCCATTGCGACCTATCGGGACAGAGATGCCTGGTCAAAACTGCAGCAGAACTGCATGCGGGAAGATTTTTCGTGGACACAATCCGCCAAAAAGTATGCGAACCTCTACCAGAGCCTTTACGAGGCCAGGACAAGAGAGAAAGCGTCCGGGGCGGTTGTGGTTTCTTAAATTCGGTACACACCGGGAGGATTTGATAGATGGCTGGAGGTAATATTCTGGAGTTTAGCGATCAGAACTTTGAGCAGGAAGTCCTGAAGTCCGACAAACCGGTACTGGTGGATTTCTGGGCGGAGTGGTGCGCGCCGTGCCGCATGATTGCACCTGCGGTTGAAGCGATTGCCGCCGAATATGCCGGCAAGGCGAAGGTTGGAAAGCTGAATGTGGACGAGAACCAATCGGTCACAAGTCGCTACAATATTCGAAGCATTCCGACACTATTGGTTTTCAAGGATGGGCAGATCAAGGAGCAGACGGTCGGGACGACCTCAAAAAGTAACCTCGCGAAGCTGCTCGATAAGAACCTTTAGCCTCTTCTGTTTCATGAGCAACTGGCGGTGCGGGAATCCTCGGGATTCCTGCCGCTCAGCGCATGGACAATGAGCCGGTGCTTCACGTCAGCCGACCCATCGATTCTCTATTTATCAGGTTACAATGTGACCAAGAAGGCAGATATCCAAAGGTATGAAAACTAACGAAAAAAACAGCAACGTCGCAATCGTAGGTCTGCAATGGGGCGACGAGGGCAAAGGAAAGATCGTCGACGTTCTTTCAGACCATTTCGACGTCGTCGCCCGCTATCAGGGCGGCGCCAACGCCGGCCACACAGTGGTTGCAAACGGCAAGAAGTTTATTCTGCAATTGGTTCCGACGGGTATTCTGCGGCCGGGGAAGGTCGCGGTGATCGGCCAGGGTGTGGTTGTCAACCCCGAAGCCTTAATCCACGAGCTCGATGCGCTTGAAAGCAACGGGATCAATGCCCGCGAGAGATTGAAAATCAGCGATCGGGCCCACCTGATTATGCCCTACCACCGCAGCCACGAACTTGCAGCGGAGCAGGCGCGCGGCGTCGGGAAGATTGGTACCACGGCAAAAGGGATCGGCCCCACGTACGAAGATAAGGCGGGTCGGCGCGGCCTGCGCACCGGCGATCTGCGGAACCCGGAAGCCTTCCTGCGCAAATGCACGACCGTTTTATCGGAAAAAGATCGTATCGCCTCGGCGCTGTTTGGCGGAGCTTCCTTTGGCGGCACCGAATGGATCGCGGAGTACATTGAGAACGCTCGCCAACTGGTCCCACAACTGGTGAATGCGTCGGAGTTCCTCAACGACGAAATTGACCGGGGCCGGCGCATTCTGTTCGAAGGCGCGCAGGGCACTTTGCTGGATATCGACCACGGAACTTATCCGTTTGTAACATCCTCAAATTCCTCTGCTGGCGGAGCTTCGACCGGCTCCGGCGTGGGACCGACCCGGATCGGTACGGTCATCGGCATCTCCAAAGCTTACACCACGCGAGTGGGCAGCGGACCTTTCCCCACTGAGATCCTGGGTGACGAAGGGGAGGAGTTGCGGGCAAGAGGAAGCGAATACGGAGCCGTCACGGGGCGCCCGCGCCGCTGCGGATGGTTCGACGTCCCGGCCGCGCGTTACAGCGCCCGGTTGAATGGCTTGAGCGCCATGATCATCACCAAGCTCGACATTCTGGACACACTTGAAGAAATTCCGGTGGGTATGGAATACGAGTATGAGGGAAAGAAATTCAACAGCTTTCCGGCGGATGTCGACATCGTCGGCCAGCTTAAGGTTCACTACAAGGTTCTCCCCGGATGGAAGCAGTCAACGTTCGGCCTGCGCGAGTTCTCCGAGCTTCCTCAAAAGGCGCAGGACTATTTGCATTTCCTTTCTGACCAGGTTGGCGTCGAGATTGCCATGGTCTCGACGGGCCCTGAGCGCGAGCAGGCTATCTGGTGCGACAAAAGCCGCATTGCGAACCTGATCACATCCAAATAATCACTTCTCCCGCGAGGATTCTCGGCCGGCGAGCACAATGAGATGAAGCAGGGTGCGCCCTCAGTCCCGAAGATGCTTAGCTTCGAACAGGCACTCTCTGAAGTGGAAGCGAGGCTCGCCGGTGCTGGTTTCGTTCCTTCAACAGAGATTCTGCCCCTCCATCAGGCACAGGGAAGAATTCTCGCCGAAGACGTGGATGCCGACCGCGATTATCCGCCCTTCAACCGCTCTACACGCGATGGCTTCGCAGTCCGTTCCCAGGATGTCGAGCTCCCTGGCACTGCGCTCACTCTGGCCGGTGAAGTGCGCGCGGGCGAACACTTTGAGGGTGAAGTCGAGGCCGGACATTGCGTCGCAATCATGACCGGAGCACCGCTGCCCCGTGGCGCGGACGCCGTGGTCATGGTTGAGTACACCCACACCGAGGGCAACAAAGTCAGGATCGAGCGGCCGGTAAGTTCCTTTGAGAACGTTGTTCGCAAAGGAAGCGAGGCGCAGGCGGGAAAACGCATTCTGCCAGGGGGCAGGCGCCTTCGGCCGGGCGAGATCGGGTTGCTCGCTTCGGTGGGCAAGGGGCACATCGAAGTCTTTGGCCAGCCGCGCGTGGCCATTCTTCCCACGGGCGATGAAGTTGTCCCCATCAACTGCAAGCCCGAGTGGTACCAGGTCCGAAACAGCAATTCGGCCATGCTGGCGGCAGTGGTTTCGTCAGCAGGCGCGGTTGCCTGGGAAATCGGCATCGGCCCGGACGAAGAAGGAGCACTGCGTGGCCTGATCGAGCAGGGCTTGAAAGCCGACCTCCTCCTGCTGAGCGGCGGAGTCTCCATGGGCAAGTACGATCTTGTCGAAAAAGTCCTCCGGGACTTGGGCGCGGAGTTTTTCTTTCAAAGTGTCGCCATTCGGCCGGGCAAGCCGCTGGTTTTCGGCCGTGTGCAAGGCAAGTTTTTCTTTGGACTGCCCGGGAACCCCGTCTCCAGCTTTGTAACCTGCAGCCTTTTTGCGCGGCCGGCCATCGGCGTGCTCATGGGAAGCGCCTTTGAGCGTCCAAGGTTCCTTCGAGCGCGGCTGGGAAAACCTGTACGCCACGTAGCAGGTTTGACAATGTTCATGCCTGCGCGGGTCGAAACTCGGAATGCGGAACCGGTCGTGAGTCTTGTGGGCTGGCAGGGATCGGGCGATCTGGTGGGAGTGGCAGAGGCCAATTGCTTCCTTGTCGTTCACTCGGAACAGCCGCCGCCCAAAACGGGCGACTGGGTGGACGTCTTGCCCATACCGGCATAGGATCTGGACATGTGAAAACGCTGGCTCCGCCTGCGTTCAAATATCAGGTGCAAGCTGACAGAGGCAAAGGAATTGAAGAAGAAAAAAGTTGGGAACCAGGAAAAGAGTCTGAGCCATTACGACCGCGAGGGACGGGTGCGCATGGTCGATGTTTCCGCGAAGCCGGAGACGCACAGGCAGGCCGTTGCCAGCGTGCTGGTCAAAATGAAGCCGCAAACGCTGAAGAAGATCAAAAAGAACCCCAAAGGCGACCCGCTTGAGATTTCCCGTGTAGCAGGGATCGCTGCGGCCAAGCGTACCTCAGACCTGATCCCGCTCTGCCATCCGCTGCTTCTCAGCCATATTGATGTCCAGGCTGAATTCTGCAAGAATGGCGTTGCGATTTCCGCAACGGTGCGGTCAACAGGAGCAACCGGGGTGGAAATGGAAGCATTGACGGGCGCAGCCGTTGCGGCCTTGACGGTCTATGACATGTGCAAAGCCGTCGACCACGAAATCGAGATCACCGGTCTGAAGCTTCTCTACAAGAGCGGCGGAAAATCCGGCGAATATCGTGCCTCAAGCTGAAGGCCCCGGCTCGTAATCCAAATAGGTTCCAGAAAACCGAGGATCACCGGAACTCCCGAGCGGTGGGTTCAGTCCATCAGATGAATCATACGTTGCGTGCAAAAATTCTGGTTTTGAGTGATCTGGCGACCGAGGGACAGCGCGAGGACAAGTCAGGCCCCGCCGTTCGTGACATCCTCGAAGGCCACGGATGGCAGGTGGCAGCACTCGACGTCCTTCCTGACGAATTCGACCAGATCTGCGACCGGCTGAAGCAATGGACCGACTCCGGCGACTGCGATGCCGTCTTTACTTCCGGCGGAACAGGGCTCGGCCCGCGGGACGTCACGCCGGAAGCCACAAGGTCAGTCATCGAAACCGAAGTCCCGGGACTTGCAGAATTGATGCGCGCCTCAGGAATAAAGAACACACCGCTGGCGGCCTTGTCCCGTGCGGTCGTCGGTATTCGGAAACGGAAACTGATCGTGAACCTTCCAGGAAGCCCACGCGGGGCATGGGAA
>JARRJI010000225.1:0-6393 GCA_037379595.1 Acidobacteriota bacterium
ACGCAAAAAGTCAGGCAGTGTCGATTTTCCTGGCCCGCTGTCAACGGATAGAGGAGTAGGATTAACATCGCAGTTTTTGCGTATCAGAACGACCAGCTCGAAGAGAACGCTTCAAACAGAAGGAGGGCAAATTGGATTCTTACACACGTCGTGGTTTCATTCGCCGCAGCATGGAAGGCGCGGCCGCCCTGGGCCTGTCGGTAGCAGGAAAGCCTTCGCCGCTAGCGGCGGCGTCTCATAACTTAGTGCCTCAGGGAACGCCAAATCCCGCGCAAAGCGGTCCGGCGCGGCCGGCGAAACTCGAGGTCACCCGGGACGTAGTTCGAAAGCAATTCACGGGGGTCGGCTTTCATACCGAGATGTTTCTGGACAGCAGCACTGATGACTTCTTCAAACAGGTGACGGCGAAGCGCTGGCGTGAGCTAAATCCGCGCTTTGCCCGCATGTGGCATTCATGGGCTCCCGGCAAGCCCGGGACTCGTGATCCCCAGGCGCTCGATGCTCTTGCGCGGCAACTGCTTTACATGAAGGAAAACTCGAACACCGTGGCTTACGTCACAACATCAGGCCTGAAGGACACGGTGAGCAAGGAAGATAACCTTGCTTACGCGCGCGCTGTCGTTGACGACCTCGAGTACTTGCGCAACAAAGGGGCAACGAATCTGAAGTATTACTGCTGTACGAATGAGCTGTCACTCGACGAGTGGGCGTCGCTTCACAATGACCTGCCAAGGTTTCAACAGTACCAGCAGTACATCTACAACGAGATCACCCGGCGTGGGCTCGAAATCAAGCTGCTGGCGACCGATGCCTCGCCGATTTCCTATTGGGGCACGATCGAATGGGCTGCACAGCATATGGACGATATCACCGGCGTTTACGGTGGCCATCATTACATCAACCGTCACGCTCCGGATGACCTTGCCTTTTACGACTGGTTCAAGGGCAAGTGTGAGTGGGCCGTGGGAATTGCCCGGGCCAAGGGCAAGGACTTTATCCTTGGCGAGTTCGGCCCTGCGCAATACCAGGTATTGAAATACGGAATACGCTGGGACACCTGCAAGTATTTCGGCACAGCTAGGGAGCCATTGGCGGGTCTTCAACTGGCGGAAGCAGCGATCGCGGCGGTCAATGCTGGTGTTTACGGGATGGGCTACTGGACCTTCATGGACTACCCTGACGAAAAGGGGCGTGGTTACATCAATCATTGGGGCACCTTTAAATGGATGACCAATGATGCTGTGACGCGTGCTCCCTATTATTCCTACGGCCTCCTGACGAAGTTCTTTCGTGGGCCGGCTACCGTGTTCAGGGTTAATACCGGGGACGAGATGCTCCGCGCTGCAGCCTTGCAGCACGATGAAGAAGGGACCTGGTCAATTGCAGTTGTGAATCGCGAGCGGCGCGAGGTGCCGCTGACGATTTCTCTCCCGGGCTCGAACCGGGCAACTGCCTTTCGCAAGTATGTTTACAGCGCTCAGAATGTCCCGGTAACGGAAGACGGGGATCTTCAGGAGCCTGAAGGCAAGGTTGCGCTGCATGGGAATGAATTGACTGACACCTTAAAAACCAGTTCCTTGACCCTCTATACCACCGCCTATGACGATGAGCCGCCAGCCCCGGTAAAGGGCCTGGAGGTCAAAAGGATTCACGATACGCGCCTTGCCGGCTGGCCGACAGCGGCAAACCTTGTGAAGTGGACTCCCAGCACCGCAACGGACCTGTGCTATTACCGTGTCTATCACCATGGAGTCAGAATCGGCTCGACCGTAGCGAATGAGTTTGTCGATGCAGGCCCCACGGTTGGTTCACAATCAGGTTACTCGGTCGTTGCGGTGGACCGCTCAGGGAACGCCAGCCAATCGTGATGGCTGAAAACAGACTCAAAAAGTGCGCGAAGGGTGGCCCTGCTCGAACCAGGGGACGGAGATGACGGTCCTCTTCGGTAATGTAAAAAGACTAGAACTTTTACGAAAATCTGTTACTCGACTTCGAAATTACTTGACATTCGTTCTCAATAGGAATATTAACTAACTGCATATGAACCCCTGCTCAATTCCACAATCCGAGTTCTATTTCAAAACGGATTGGAAAAGTTCTCAAGTTGAGGCGCTCAAGAACTCATATGAACTGAGACTTTCCCACCAATACCTCACTATTTTGCTTTGTCGGATCTGAGTCTATTCGATCTTCACAGTGAAAAGGAGTTGGCGATGAAAGTCATCCCAGAAGTTCGTCTGGCGAACGAAGGCGGCGGCCGGGCACCCACGAGCGTCACGGAAAAAAGAAGACCCGTGATGAGCGCTCGCACCAGGGCGGCCATCCAATTCGGTAGAAGTTCAGGCTTCCTAAGCATTCTAGCTATGCTGGTGTGCTTACTTATCGCGGTTGCTACACCGGTGTGGTCGCAGGGTTACATGGCGTCAATCACCGGACGGGTGGTAGATCCCTCCGGGGCTGTGATCCCTAATGCCAAGATAGTGGCCACAAATCTCGACAACGGGTTCACCTACCCAACCATCAGCAATAGCGCCGGCATCTATACCCTTACAAGCCTGCCGCCGGGCAACTACAAGATTGCTGTCTCCGCGAAAGGCTTCCAGAACTTTGCACAAACTGGGATCACTCTGGCGGTAAGCGAGCATGCCACAATCAACGCACAGATGAAAGTTGGAGCCACAACTCAAACTGTGACCGTGACCGGGGCAGCCCCGTTGCTTCAGGCTCAGAATTCCACGACCGGTCAGAACGTGAACCGGAGGCTGATTAATGACCTGCCCCTGGTGGGCCGGAGCGTCTTTGATCTGGCGTTCCTGACCCCGGGCGTGAGTCCGGCCCCGACTTCTGTCTTCGGGCCCAATTCTATGGCAAATAACTGGGTGTCCAATGGCGGACGGAATGCCACCGCGGACATTCTTCTTGACGGAGTCAGCACAACAGCTCCGGAGCAAAACACTCAGTTCCTGTCCCCGCTTTACACTCCCTCGGTGGATGCTGTGCAGGAGTACAAGGTGGAGCAGAACAACTTCAGCGCGGACAAGGGTTTCAGCGGGAATACGGTTGTGAACGTTATTCTTCGCTCTGGGACAAACCATTATCATGGCAGCGTTTACGAGTTCTTGCGGAATTCCGCCTTGAATGCCAATAACTGGTTCAATAACCGCGCCGGCATTCCAATCCCGGTAGGCCGGAATAACGATTTTGGCTTTACTTTTGGTGGCCCGATTCAGAAGGACAAGACTTTCTTTTTCGCTGATTACGAAGGCCGTCGGGGTTCCAGCGGCAATTCATATAGCGCCGGCGTCCCAAGCCTTGCCGAACGCCAGGGCGACTTTGGAGAGCTCTGCGCGGACAATGGGGGAACATTTAACTCCGCGGGAGTGTGCTCGGCCGCCAATGGCCAGCTTTACGATCCCTATAGTGGCTACTATAACAACGCAACCGGTCAAAGGAACCTTACCACTCCCATTCCTTTCAACAACCTGGCATCCTATCAGAGTCCAGGCAGCCCACTGCTTGTTGGCACGCCATATCAGTTGCCGGCAACTCCGGGCAATCTGATCAATCCGGTTGCTTTCAACATGATGCAGTACTACCCCTCGCCCAACCTGAATGTGGGAAGTTCCGCCTACAATCGCTTCGACAACTGGGCAGGGGCAGCAAGCGACACGAGCAGCTCCAACCAGTTTGACATTAAGGGCGACCGCCAGATCTCGGATATGACGCACCTCATGGCCCGATTTTCAAGGGTTTCGAATTTTTATGAGGGCGCAAACCCCTGGCATAATCCGATGAGTACAACTACTCAGGGACCCCTCAACAACTATACGGATTCAGCGGTGGTGCAACTCACTCACAGCTTCAGTTCGACCATGGTCATGAATGCCTCCTACGGATATACCCGCTATCAGGACAACACCGAGGGGGTAAACGCGAGCTTTCCTAACTTCGATCCGATCAAGGATCTTGGCCTGCCGAACTACATCGGCACGTCGAATATCAACGCTTCGCCAACGATTTACATCGACGGTGGATACAATTATGTCGGCCCTGAATCGCTGGGAGCGCAAGCCTGGTCCGTGCTCCACTACACACTCGAAACGCACGACTTGCTCGTGAGCCTCGACAAAATGAGCGGGCACCACGAATTCAAGTTCGGCGGCGAGATGCGTCTGATCAGAGACTATTTCCAGCAGCCCGGAGTACCGGCCGGCGTTTTCGAGTTCAGCCAGACCGGGACATCCGAGACACCTAATGGCGGCACCGGCGGCGACGCTCTGGCCTCTTTCCTGACGGGTGTTGGCGGGCCGGGGTCCTGGGGACAATATGAAATTCCGCTCACCGTAGCGACCCAGAACTTCGAATACGCCGGCTACTTCCAGGACAACTGGCACGTTAAGAGCAACCTGACCCTCAATCTGGGGCTCCGTTACGACTTGTACATGCCGGCCACCGAGCGGCATAACAAGCAGAGCTATACCAGCCTGACCGCTGCCAACCCAATCTCCTCACAGGTGCCTGCGCTGGATCCTCAGGCGGCTGCTGTGTATACCAACGCAGGTTTGCCGGTTCCGGATTTGACCAAGCTCGTTGGCGGGGCCGAATTTGCCAGCCCGTCAAACCGGTACGCGGTCAATCCTGCTTACCACAACTTCGCTCCTCGCTTCGGATTCGCATACAGCTTCTGGCATCACACCGTTGTCCGAGGAGGCTACGGCCTCTTCTATGGGACTCCCGACTACACGGCTCACGGAACCGGCCTGGGAACCAATACAGGTTTCTTGCAGACCACGGGCTGGCTGACATCTTATCAGGGCAATGGGTACACGCCATGGGGAACCCTGAGCAATCCCTTCCCGGCTTCAAACGCTACCGCAAGCAACCCATTCCCGAACGCGACCGGAGGCCTGATTCTTCCACCGGGAAGTTCTCTGGGATTGCTGACTGATCTCGGAACGGGGATCACCGGCTATGTTCGACAATGGAACGCCGTTCCCTATATGCAGACGTGGAGCTTTGGGGTTCAGCACCAGTTCGGCAGCGTGCTCGTCGATACGGAATATGTGGGAACCAAGGGCACGCACCTCTATTTCTCCTCGGCCGGCGGCCAGAACTTCTTTGGGCCGTGGATAGAATCTGCCAGCGCCTCTCAGATTCAGGCGTTGGACACCTACGTGAAAAATCCCTTCAATGGCGTGATTACAACCCCGGGGTGCGGTATCTGCGGGGGGTACGTCCAGGCCGCGCAACTGCTGAGTCCGCATCCCCAGTTTAGCGGTATTGGGGGACCGAATCCGCCCTGGGCAAACTCGCATTACAACGCCTTGCAGATTCGTGTGGAAAAGAAGTTCTCCCACGGCCTGCAGGTCCTGGCAAACTACACCTGGGAAAAGACCATGGACGATGCGTCGGTTTCCGGCAGCAATACGACCTGGCTGGGCGGTACCGCTCCAACACCGCAGGATCCGAACGACAACGCCCAGGAGTACTCTATCTCTGAATACAACGTTCCCCAGGTGCTGACGTTCAGCTACGTCTATCAACTGCCGTTCGGCAAAGGCAAGCACTGGGGCAGCGGCTGGAACCGACTGGAAGACGCCATTCTGGGCGGCTGGCAGACGCAGGGCTTGTGGCGCTTCGACACCGGCCAGCCTCTCGAAATCACGTCGAACAGCAACACTCCGTTGCCGTCCTACGGCCCGCAGAGACCAAACCTTCTTGGCCCTCTGGGGGTGAACAACTGCAACGAAACCTGCAAATTGAACCAGTACTTTGCCAATCCCCAAAACGCGCAGGAGCCGGCTCCGCGCACGCTGGGTACGGCGCCTCGAGTTCTTAACATCTACGCGCCGGGAACCAAGGATGCCGATCTCTCCATCTTCAAGAACATTCCAGTTCCAGAGTTGGGAGAAGCCGGTCGTGTGCAGATCCGGGTTGAGGCGTTCAATTCGTTTAACCACGTGCAGTTTGGCCGTCCGAACACAACGGTCGGGCAAGGTTCGTTCGGTCAAACTTACAGCCAGGCAAACTCACCTCGACAGGTGCAAATCGGTCTAAAGGTGGAGTTCTAATTGACTAACCAGGTGGAAGGCGGGGACATCATTCACTCGGTCCCCGCCTTCCGACCTGCCAAATGAAACAGCCCGCCGGCAGATCAATCGACCACATCTCTTATTCCTTGATGAAGGCTGCAATTCGGAGCCGGTCCCTGTCGATGTGCGGCAGGGGGCGTTGTTGGTCCTTTACATTCGATTGTTGAGTTAATGGGCTCCGGCGGTTAAGATTAGCTGGACAGGTGAAAGACGCATGAATTTGGCCAGCCGGGGGAATATAGTCAAGGACATAGCTCTGTTCCTGGTTTTCAGCACATATCTGCCGGGGCAAGTTCCCAGA
>JARRJI010000226.1:0-14097 GCA_037379595.1 Acidobacteriota bacterium
TTGCCCTGATCTGGCGCACCGCTACCCACTCTCCCGGCAAGCTGTGGGTACTGGCCGGCTTGCTCCTGCTCTCCTTTGCAATTGAGGCGGGATATCGGCTGCTGCGGAAGCGCGATATCCGCGTAACTGTTTGATTTTGTGCCCGGCCTGTCCCCCGTTGGACAGGCATTGAGCAGGAGACTCGTGCCGGGGTATTCTTTCAGGTTGCGATGTAATGAAGCTATGATCACACGATCCAAAGGAGCGCACATGAACGGATTCCCGCAATTTGATTTGACTGGCCAGGTGGCGCTGGTAACAGGCGCCGCGCGTGGCCTGGGGCGAGCTATATCGCTGGCTCTCGCAAACGCCGGCGCGGATGTAGCTCTTGGCCTTCGCGACGGCAGTACCGGCCACGATCTGGCGCAGGAAATTGAAGCCACGGGCCACCGCGCCCTGCCCCTGCAGATGGATATGGCGCACCTTGACCAGATCAAGCACGCCGTCGATGACGCCGCAAGGCATTTTGGAAAGCTCGACATTCTTGTAAACAATGCCGGAGTGTCACCCGGCAATCCTGCGGAAAACTTTACCGAAGAAGACTTTGATTACACGATGGCCGTGAATGTGAAGGGCACGTTCTTTGCCAGCCAGACGGCAGGGCGCGTCATGATACGGCAAAAGAGCGGGCGCATCATCAATATGAGTTCGCAGGCAGGCTTTGTGGCACTCCCCACCGAGTCCGTCTACTGCACCACCAAAGCCGCCATCGCGCACCTGACCAAGTGCCTTGCGGTCGAGTGGGGCAAGCACAACATCACAGTGAACGCCGTTGCTCCCACGTTTATATTTACGCCCGGCACTGAAGAGGCCTTGGCGGACCCTGCATTCCGCGCTGACACAATCGAGCGAATCGCGGCGCTGCACCGGATCGGCGAACCGATGGAAGTGGCAGGCGCGGTGGTTTTTCTGGCGTCGCCCGCAGCTTCGCTGATTACGGGGCATACAATCCTGATTGACGGAGGATGGACGGCACGGTAGCGGCCCGAGATAGTCGGAAATCATCGCTCTGAAGCAGTTTCAAGGAGAAAACGTGCCCGGCCAAGAGTTCCCTTTGCCAACCTGCAATCTCGTCCGGACATCAACCGACCTCGCAAGAAAATAGGACGTCGTTCGCCGGCAGAAGATATTCTTGGGTTCGTATCGGCACGGTTTTCCTTCTTTTCCTTGAAGCGCTTTGAGTGGTACTCTAGGCTCCATTATCCGGAGCGGAGGGAAACATGCATCGTAGAGCATTCATAAAGAGTTCTCTGGCAAGTCTCGGTGGCGCGCTACTGCTGGACGTATCCTGCACTTCAGCCAACCATCCCCCGAAGGCGGACCCACGCCTGAAAGGCGCGTTTCGCAGGCCTCCCCAAAACGGTTGGACATTCGTGCATCTGGAGGGGACGCCCGAACAGATTGGCTATCAGCACGGCTATCTATTGGCTGACCGGATCGAGGACGCGATGAAAGTCAACATCCTCGAACAGACGCACGGCAGAAAATACGGCTGGGATTTTTACCGCGACGCTGCAAAGAACATGATGTGGCCGCACATTGAGGCCGAATACCGGGAGGAGATGCAGGGCATCACTGATGGATTGCGGGCTCGCGGAAGCAAGCGCGACCTGTGGGACGTCGTAGCCTTCAACGGCTCAATGGAGTGGGATTACTACTTGAAGGGATATGAGAAAACCCACAAGACGGAGCAGACGGCCGAACTCGAGATATCGGTGGCCGAGCATTGCAGCGCCTTTGCCGCGACCGGCAGCTATACCAAGGACGGAAAGATCGTCATCGCCCATAATTGCTGGACCCGATATCTGGACGGCGAACGCTGGACCATCGTCTACGACATTGTACCCTCCCATGGCCACCGCATCCTGATGGATGGCTATCCCGGCTATATCCACAGCGGCGACGATTTCGGCATCAACGCTGCCGGCATCGTGATCACGGAAACGACGATTTCCGGCTTCTCCGGCTACGACCCCACGGGTATTCCAGAATTCGTGCGCGCGCGCAAGGGCATGCAGTACTCCAATTCGATTGACGACTACGTTCGCATCATGAAGAAAGGCAACAACGGCGGCTACGCCAACAACTGGCTGATCGCCGACCTCAATGCCAACGAAGTGGCAGACCTGGAACTGGGGCTGAAGAATGTGAACCTTTGGCGAACCAAGGATGGCTGTTTTGTGGGCTCAAACTTCCCCGTCAGCCCCAAACTGGCCAGCGAAGAAACCAACTTCAACCTGCACGACATGAGCGCAAGCGCCAACGCCAGGCACGTCCGCTGGAACCAGTTGATGGCCGAAAACAAGGGCAAGATTGACATGGCGATGGCACAGAAGTTTCTCGGCGACCATTACGACACCTACGAGAAGAAGGACGACCCTGATGAGCGCACCCTGTGCGGGCACGTCGACCTGTCGCCACGTGGGATGGGAACCTGGCAGAAGCCTTACGGCCCGGCGGGCGCGGTGCAAAACAAAGGAGCGGACGCAACACTGGCCGGGAAGATGGCCCTCTCCGCGTCAGCGGGCCATTGCTGCGGGTTGAACTTCAATGCCGCCGAACATCTGAAAAAATACCCGCGGTTCGACTGGCAGAAGCCGCTGCTCCGCAATATGAACTCGGAGCCTTGGACTACCTTTACCATCACAACTTGAAGAAGAGGCGTCTGGCAAATCTTAATTTGTCTCCGTGGAAAGACGCAGAGGCGTTTGGCCCCGGCCTGGGGGCTTTCCTCGTGTTTATGCCGGATGCCCTTTGAACAGAAAAATCAGGTCAATAATCAGGATGATGACGATGGACAGTTCAAGGATGAAAGTGCGCCCGTGCTCGAACTGGTTAACCATGAATTGATAGAGTTCGCCCGCCGTCCGAAGTTTCTCATCCACCAGACGCCGGTAATCCGGAACGCCAACCTTCGCGGCGGCCACGCGATAAAGCCGGGCGTAAAACATGTCGCTCAGGAACTTGATCGCGTTATCCGTCCGCTCCGCCAGTTCCATGACATCGAGCCGGATCATGTTGAGCCGCTCGGCTTCGCGGGCCAGCCGCCAGCGGGCCAGCAGGCCAGTGTGACGCTCAAGCGACCGGTAAACCTTGTCCAGGACGCGGGTCAGTAAATTGTCGTAATGGCGGAATTCGAGCAATTGCGTATTGGCGTATTCCAGAAGCTGAATCGTAGGCGCCGCACCTTCCGCCGTGTCGTAGACGAGAGCCGCCGTCCAGCCCACCACGAGCAGATCCGTGGGGTAATAGGAAATGCTCGACTGCAGAATCTGCTGCCGTTCCAAATCCGAGAGATGGCGCGACTCTCCGCGGACGATCTGGGCGATCTCCACCCCATGGCGGGCCAGTAACTCATCGGCCGTCGCAATCCGCCCTTCCGAGTCCCGCGCCTCGCGCAATTCGATGATGTAGTAGTCTTCACTCGTCAGGCTTTCATACGGCTTCACCAGGGCGGACGCGGCACGTTTCAAACTGCGGCGAACCACTTCTAATGCACGCTTCTCGATGTTCGGAGCGGCAATCCAATCGCTTGACAATTTGACCAAAGCATGCCAGTTGCATGAGAATGGCAGCTCCATTTCAACGCTGACGACGCCGTAATCGTAGTACTTGATTCGTGCCTCCAGACGCGTTCCCGTCTCAAGCTCGATCGGGTCCAGAGGTTCAATGACAGGGGGCAGCTCAAAGCGGACATATTCCGGGGTGGGGCGAGTGAAGCTGGGCAGGCGTTCCGGACGGGGGATCTGAAGAATCGAATTCAGCCTCTCCAGACTTATGGAGTCCGCAACGTCGTATAAGATCAAGATGCGAAATGTTCCCTGGAGGGCCATCGCCGGCCTCGCAAACCCAGAATGCCAGCGAACACGAATCGGGTCAAGTGCAACCGGCAATCCGGAGTTGTCGTCTATCTTTCAAGAGGAAACTTCGAAAGCCTTTGCCGTGCGCGCTATTCCCCGATCAGGCACACAATCACGTCCCGCAAACGGCGAGCGTGCTCTCCGTGCGGGTAACCGTGGCAATTCAAGAACAAAAGGCAGGAAGAATCCTGCGATGGTTTCGGCTACTGGCCTGGACCACGATACTGAACACTCTTCTTGATGGCCTGATCAGCTTCCTCAATTGTGAGCAACGGGGTCGTGCTGGTTCGAGCAAGGCCCGTGGAGCATGCCGACAAGCCGACAGCCATCAGGCTCGCGCTGTCCGGCGCATCAACGATCAGCACCGCGTCATAATCGCCAAAGCTGAAATACATGGCCTCAAGCTTTGCACCAACGCTGGCCATGGCCTTTTCAACCGCGGCCTTCCGCCCCGAAGGTTTGTCTTTGATAACTCCCTTGAAGCCGTCCGCAGAGTAGGTTGCGTGGACGAGGAACTTTGCCATGTGGTCCTCCGATTTGAGAAGGATTTCACCCCAATGCCTCAAGTGTAACAGAGTTCTACAAGATGGATAGAGAAACACTACTGCCTGGGATAGGCTGGGCCGACGGGTTCAGACTTGCGGCTAAAGGATCGAGCCGGACGGAGTTACGAACTTCCCACGTTCAATCAGCCACCTTGCAGAAGCTGGCCAGAGCGGAGGCCTCATCCTCAAAGATGTCAAAGACCTGGTCAAGGTGAATCTTGCTGAGAGCAGAGAGCAATTCCTTTGAGGCGAGTATGTATCTTATCTTTCCTCGAGCGTCGCGAATGGCGTTATAGGCTGCCGCAAGACCGCCAACTCCCCTGCTGTCAATGTATCCAGCTTCGAGCAGATCTATCACAAAGTTACTGACTCCGCGACTGACTAGAAGTCGAATCTGTTCGAGGAAAAAAGAGACGGCCGGACCCTGAACCAGGGAGCCCTTCAGGTGAACGACAACGACATTCTCCGCCCTGTGATCGAACTCCGACGGGCGGAAAGGTGTTACGAAGGGTTTGGGATCGATTAGAATGACGTCCAAATCAATCCGCATGGAAACTCCTTTATGCTGTTTTTCCCCTCCCAGGCGTGAACAAGCAGCATTCTAAGCCTGAACTGGTAATTATTCAATAACGTATTCGATTAATTAAGATGTCGCGGTGGGATCCGGGGGTGCTGCTTTAGGGAGAACTGCACTCTGCCCGAATGTCGTTAAGTCCATACGCAAAGGCTATTGTTCAGCCGTATGCCCAAGGGATTGAAACTCACAACCCGACTGTGAGGCGGGCGCCTGCAAACTCAAAGATTGCCCATTCAGCATGGCGCCGAAAAAAGTGCGAATGCACGAAGACGTTTCCGCGAGACCCTTGGCGCCATTGACCGGTCCGAGGTAACCCATCATCCTCATCCCGGGACTGTAAAGAACCGCCAGGTCCGTAAAATTAAAACGACGTGTCCCCGGGATATGAGTCTCCCAGCAGTGTGATGAAACCCCGCACACGCCCTGCATCTGCTGGTTCAACGTGACCTGCTGCCGGCGAAACCTCTCGACCGTTACATTTGCGAGTGTTCTCTGCAAGAAAGGAGGGCGCAGGGTCCAATCACTCAAGACAAACAGAAAGGGCTGCTTAATTCCATCTCTCAGCACATTGCCAAAAAGGTTTCCGCCTATGTCGACCGCCGCCTAGCAACGGGAATCCATGGAGCACGCTTCGGCAGAAGCCGCCCCGCCGAACGAGTGGCCGAACATTCCAACCCTTCCCAGGTCAAAGTGTCCATAGAACCTGCTCCTGGGGTTTGAATTCATCTGGGCCAGCCTGTCGACGGCAAAGTGAATATCGGCTGCCCACACTTTCACCATCCGATTGCCCGCCAACTGGATGGCTTCTTCGGTCCCGCGGGGGAACGACGCAGCCGCAAGACGATTCGCCACACGACCGTCAGGAAAGCGCACGACCGGCGCACTGTAGGTGTTGGTAATCCCCAGGACAACATAGCCATGACTTGCGATGTCTTCGATCAAAGAAGTGTAGTCGCTTGGAAGATTGCCAATGCCGGAAGAAAAAATCAGAACGGGATAGGGTTTCTGGCTCGCTGCAACGGGCGCGCCAGCAAGGGCATGCACTCGGATCCGGCCAGGGATGGTCACAGGCCGCCAGGGCAGTTTGGCAGCCCAGGCTGAAGGAACATATTCAGCGGTCTTTGAGCGGGCGGTGGAAGTGGCAGGGTACCACATCCACACCATTAACTCGCGATGGTTCCCGATGGCCGACGAATAGGGGTCCAGACGATCAGGATCCTTCCAATCAAAAAGGGCTCGGCCGACCGAGTAAGCACCGGACGGTTTCGGCAAGACCACTTCCCGGTGATCTCCAAAATGCACGACTACCCCAAAGACCCCGATGAAAATCAGGATGAGCAGAATCACCACCAGCACGGTGATCGAAAGGCGGCTGCCTGCAGGAATAAAAACTTCGTCGCCCGGCCCCAGCATGGCGCGCGCATCTTCCACTTCGAATTCGATCTCGCCTTCTTTGACCACCACGCGCTCATCGGTCTGGTGCACAAAGTCAAGCCACTGTTGGCCCGGAGGGTCCACCCAAAGATCGCAACTGAACCCATCCCGAGCCCAGACTTCGGCGACACTCCCTGGATCAAGCGGTTTATCGCCCGGCCAGCGGTGGATTTTGAGATCAGCCATAATCAACTTTCCCCTACGCCGCATTATTATAGCGGACTGTCACGGCGCGCGTTGAAGAAGACACGCATCCGGCTATTGCAGGAGGTGAAGAGAGCCTATCTGTCGAACGATTCCGGCTTGCAGTGTTACCGAGAAACGATGCCGATATACTTTGCAGCGCCCAGTATGAACTATATGCTAAGTAATTCGGGCTACCTTTACCGCGTCGTTGGGCGAGCGATGAAAGATAACCACATCGATGGGGCCGGCGAGGTCAAGGTTTTGGATCTTACTTTGCCCTCAGTCAGCGGCCGCGTTCGCGCCACCTGAGCTTGTGCGGCAACTTTCAGGCCCGGACTGGAATCTGAGAATAAGATGTTCAATACTCCAAGCAAACCCCAAGCGAGGTCACAAGTACGATGTTGAATTCAATTAGAAACATTCACAGTGGACGGTGCCTGGTGCAAGCACTGGCTCTCGGCCTCTTCGTGGCGGGCTGGCTGCATGCCGCTTCGAAGTCCGCGCCGGTCCCCCAGGTCAACGCAGACATCGGTCCCTGCACAGCGGACTTTACCGTCAGGCAAGGCGCCAATCAGCCTCTCTATAACGCCCAGATTTCGGTCAAGATTGCTTACGGCTTTATGGGCATGAAGAAAATGGACTTGAAAATCGGAACCGACAGCGAAGGCAAGGCGCGTTTTGTAGGATTGCCGGAAAAGGTCCACAATCCTCCGCTCGATTTCGTGGTTAAGGCCAAAGGCCTGACCAAGACGGTGCACTTCTGGCCCAGCGCCAAATGCCGGGCTCAATATGCCGTTGTCATGGGTGGGCGCTAGCCAGCCGGTCACAGAACGAAACTACGCCGTTTTCTGGAGAGTTTCGGCGCCATCCCGTCGTTTGCAACTGCTAATATGGGTGAGGGGCTACTCATTATATGAAGAAATACGCGATCGTTTTCATAGCAGGAATCCTACTGGTTCCGGCGGCATTCTATCTGTACCTTCGTTCCGGATACGCTCCCGTCTCGACTTCAGCGTCGCCGCTGCCATTTGAGCGCTTCTTTGCGAGGCTTGCTATGCGTGCGACCATGTCACACGAACTTCCGAAGGCTGATGCAGGGCCACCCACTGAGGCCCAATTGGCGAGGGGCGCTCACATCTACAGAGAATATTGCGCTGTCTGTCACGGACTCCCGAATGAACCGCGGACTGCGATTTCGAAAGGCCTGTATCCGCACCCGCCGCAATTCTTCAAACCTGGAGAGAGCACTACCTATAATCCCAACCTTCCATATCGCCCTGCCAAACGAAAGGTCTACTGGAAGGTCAAGAACGGCATTCGTCTGAGCGGGATGCCCAGCTTCAAGGGAGCCTTGACTGAAGAACAAATCTGGGAAGTAAGCCAGTTTCTGGGAAACGCCAGGAATTTGCCGCCCAAAGTGGTGGCTGTTGTCGAAGGCAAGCCTGAACAGCCCCAGCAGGCCAAGTCGCCATCCAAATCCCATCAGCAAATTGCCGCAGACCACAAGTAGGCATTGTCCTGGCTCTGACCGGAGTGATATAATCGGACTCCGATATCGAAATTCAAGATCGACTTTCGTCAGGAAGGGGCACCTCGGCGATGAGCAAATTCCTCACGGGGCTTTTGATCGGAATTATCCTGGTTCCATCTGCTTTCTATTTGTACCTGCGATCCGGCGACGCGCCGGTCGCAACCTGGGCGCCGCCGATGCCGCTCGAACGGTTTCTCGTCAGGACGGCCATGCACGCCACAATTGACCACGAGGAAACTCCCATCCGCCTGACCGCCGTCAGCGATGACTCGCTGGTAGCAGGAGCGCAGATTTACAGCCAGGATTGCGCCGTTTGCCACGGACTGCCGGGCCGGGCTCCGACACCGGTCGCAGAGGGAATGTACCCTCGCCCGCCTCAGTTCTTCCGGCCAAACGCGAAGAAGATTGACGACCCTGCGAGCGAGGTCTACTGGAAAGTCAAGAATGGCATTCGGCTGACGGGGATGCCGGGTTTTCGCGCGTCTCTCAACGAAGCACAACTCCGGGAATTGACCGGCTTTCTTGAAGACGCCGCAAGCCTTCCGCCGGCGGCCATCGCCGCGCTCAAGGCTGCTCCTGAAAATGGGCATGGGCAGCGTCCACCTTCAAGCCGGCACGCAGTATTGAAGCACAAGAAGGCATAACCTTCACCAACTTGCAAGGGTATTGCCGATCGACATTGTCGGGAAGACGACCTCTGTTGTCGCCAGACAAGCGGGGCACCACAACACATGCCGGGACTGAATCGCCAGCGCGAGTTGTACTGCGGATTGATCCGTCTGCACGTTCTCCATCATGCCTGCCAGGCGCCCATCTTCGGACTCGGAATGATTGAAGAAATGGCCCGGCATGGCTACCGCATGAGTCCCGGCACGCTTTATCCCCTGCTCGACGGGCTCGAGAAGAAAGGATTGCTGAGATCTTCCCGACGGCTGGTCGAGGGCAGGTTCCGCCGGGTCTATCGAGCTACTCCAGCGGGCCGTAGGGCGCTGCACGCCGCCAAACACAGCGTCAAAGAGCTGTTTGGCGAGCTATTCGAGGACGAGCTATGAAACTTCTGCTTCTGCTCTTGGTTGGGCTCATGACCTATCCGAAGGCGTTGCTTGCGGGACCCCCTTTTCAGCTTGATGATCCCGACGTGATCCCTTACAGGCACTTCGAGTTCTATACGTTCTCGACTGTGGGGTCAACACCGGGCGAAGTGGACACCGCAGGACCGGCTGTGGAATTGAATTGGAGCGGCATTCACAACGTTATGTTTCACTTCCTCGTTCCTGCGGCCACGGCGATTCCTTCTGACGGTCCGGTTACATTCGGTCTGAGCGACAGCGAAGTTGGCCTCCAATACCGCTTTATCCAGGAAACCAGGCATCGGCCAATGATCGGAACTTTTACGATGCTGGAAATTCCCACCGGCAATCCGGACAGAGGACTGGGAGCAGGCAAACCCTCCTGGAAAATTCCCATCTGGATGCAGAAGACGATTGGCCCCTGGACCGTCAACTGGGGAGGCGGCGAGAATATCAGCCACATACCAGGCGCTCGCAATTACCCGTTTGGCGGAGCATTGCTCCAGCACGACATCGGCAAAAAGTTGACCCTGGGAGGAGAAGTTTTCTACCACGGAAGGGAAACAGCCGGGACTCTGAGTTCCCGCTATGCCACGATGGTCGATATCGGCGGCTACTATACCCTCCACGATCCGGGCTTCCAGTTGCTGTTCTGTTACGGACATACCGTCGCGGGACAGAACGAGAACTATGCCTACCTCGGTCTCTACTGGACATGGGGTCCGAAATCGACGGCAGATAAGTAGACCTGCAAAGACCGCCAGCTGCGCCCACACATCTAAAGCGGTCTCCACGGACACCTGTCGGCCGAAAAACCCGACAGGATTATTATGACTAAGTTACACTGAACTGTGATTGCCCTCACATTGCAATGAGTGTGCTGATGCTATCATGCGGCATGATGAGGACTCTACCTTATCAGGGCGCGAATCAGAAAGTGTAAAAGGAGGGGTCAATGGTCAGCGCAGAAGACTTTTTTGCAGACGGGCTGAAACTGCACGGGCATAAATGCCCCGCCATGCCACTCGGTTTGCGCGCCGGAGCTGCGGCAATGAATAAACTGGGTGTCAACCGCACGGGTGACAGCGAATGGCTCGCGTTGGTTGAACTGGGCGATCATCACTGTGCCACTTGTTTTGCCGACGGCATCCAAACGATTACGGGCTGCACCTTCGGCAAGGGTAATATTCGCAAGCTCGACTATGGGAAGTGGGGTTTGACTTTGATCGACAAGAAACGGAGCAAGGCGGTTCGAGTTGTGCCTCGGGCCGAGGTCATGCTGGCAAACAAGAAAACCGATTTTTTCCAGAACTACCGCATGAAAGGTGTCCCACCAACCAACGTGCCCCTGGAAGTGGTCGAACCGCTGGTTGATAAAGTCTTGTGCGCGCCGGAAGAGCAGCTATTGCAAGTCAGCGAAGTCTTTGATTACCCCTACCAGGAACCACCTCATTCCTTTAACTCCTTCGTTTGTGAAGAATGTGGCGAGATGGTCGTTGAGGAATATGGCCGTCTGAAAAACGGGAAGAAGGTCTGTATTCCCTGCGCGGAGAAACAATAGACACGCATGAGCACTCTGGTCTTCGCCTTCTTCTACCTGGTCATGTTCGTAATTGCATCGGTCTTTTCAGCACTCGGCCAGGGCGGCGGCGTGCTGTACACGCCAGTTCAACTTTTCTTTGGCATCGAGTTCCACACGGCCGCTACAACGAGTCTGTTTCTGATCATGGTCATGTCTCTTTCGGCCACCATGGTCTTTCGCAAAGCCGAGATGGTGGACAGGCCATTAGCCATCGAGCTGGAAAGCTCAACCACAGGTGAAGCACTTCGAAATACCAAGCCGATGTGGCGATAACCCCGGTGGATTTTTCCGGTGGCGCCGTGGCGTTGGTTTTGAAACCTACTGTGTAAACCTTGGACTGGCCTTGCCAGTCGCCTTTGTTGCCGGGGTGATCAGTGGATTGATCGGCGTATCCGGAGGCATTCTGAAGGTGCCGATGCTGGTGCTGCTGTTTGGCGTGCCGATGAATATTGCTATTGGCAGTTCCGCGTTTATGGTTGGACTTACGGCCACCGGAGGGTTCCTGGGGCATCTGGCTGCAGGCCATTTCGACTGGAAAATTGCCTTGGCCCTGATACCGGGCATATTCCTTGGAGGCCAGATCGGAGCCCGCACATCGGTTAGAGTCGATAAGACCAGGATGAAGCGATTCTTCGGCTATGTACTTGCCGTTCTGGCGGTGTTCCTGGTCATTCGCACCACCCTGCACTAGGAAGTGCGGAAAATGAGTGCTATCCACGAGCATTCCTCTCTGCTTGTCAAAATCCTGCTCCTATGCTTTCTTCTGCCCGTTTCCCTTGACGGCCAGGAACGTTCGCAATACCCCAATGGAAAGCCGAAACCGAAACTTTTTGAATGGAGCAGTTACCTGCAGCTCCGCTATACGGGAGTCGAGGAGGGGGAGGACCTCTATGCCCTGCGGCGCTTCAAAGTCATGGCGCGAGGTCACCTGAAACCTCATGTCGAATATTTCGTCCAGGGAATTTTCAAAGACGGTAACGAAAGCAAAACCGACGGCCGCCCTTACCTCCAGGATGCCTGGATCAGGTACACCGGCTGGAAGTATGGCAATGTGACAATAGGACAGTTCAAGCCTCCATTCGGCCTCGAACGGTTCACGCCCGACTATATACTATTTACATTTGACCGTTCCCAGGCAACTGACCATCTGATACCGAATGGGCAACTGGGGGATTCTTTCGCGCGCGATTACGGTCTTCAGCTCGACGCATGGCTCGCTGCAAAGCGCTTGTATTATGCCGCAGCAGTTTTCAGCGGCAACGGCGCAAACATGAGCTTTAAAGGGAACGGTCCGCTCGTGACAGGGCGGCTGATTGGAGTTCTCTATAATTCCCCGCTTCACAGTGGCAGGCAACATCAGATTACTCTTGGTGGGGCCGTCTCAACCCGGCGGGATCATAATCAGGATTTTACCGAGGCCCTCCCGGGAACAGCATCCCTGGGATACGCGCAGTTTTCAGGCCGTGACACACGCGCAAACCTGGAAGCCCGTGCCGATTTCAGCCCCGTGAGCCTTCGCAGCGAATACTTTTATGCCTGGTTCAACCCAAACCGGATCCCGCTTGTCAAGGTCCGCGCCAGTGGGTTCTACGTTCAGGGAGCGCTCCGGTTTTGGCGCAAGTTCCAGGGGGTTGTAAAGTACGAAACATTCAACCCTGACCGGGCAGTTCTCAACCAGCAGGATGAGCGATGGACAACTCTGGGATTAAACTGGTTCATTCGGCAAGATCGTATCCGTCTGGGAACCGACTACGTCTTCAAGCGGGAAGCCGCAAACAGCTATCCCAACAACGCGCTGCTGGTGCAGTTCCAGTTCTTCCTGCACTAAGGAAAACTTCATGCGGCTTGCGGAAGCGAACGGCCAAAAAGCTAAACCCGCCCGCGGCCCAGATGCCGTTGGGAGCTGCAGATCGTCCAACCGCATCTGTGCCGCTTTCCGCGGCTCATGCTAAATTAACGTGTTTGCCAGATACCCAACAAACTGGCAAACCGCCTCGACTCATAAGGAGAATTCATGCATCACGAGACCGGGACCAAGTCGCGATGGACGCTTGCTCTGGCAATCCTTGCTGTCCTGATTTCAGCCGTACTCATCGCCGCGCCGGGCGAAGCCTCGACGGCCCGGCTCAAATTTGAGGTTTCATTTCCGGCCTCTGTCCACAGCAAGCCCATCACCGGGCGCGTGTACGTGATGGTTTCGAATAAGCAATATCCTGAACCGAGGCTGCAGGTTGGATCGTGGGGAAGCCACCCGCCGTTCTTCGGAGTCGATGTCCATCAACTCAAGCCGGGAGAACCTGCCGTGATTGACGGGACCACCCTCGGGTATCCGACTCGCAGCCTGAGCGGCATCCCCGCAGGTGACTACTACGTTCAGGCGTTGGTCAATATCTACACCGAGTTCCATCGCTCAGATGGACATACGATCTGGGCCCACATGGACCACTGGGAAGGCCAGCAATTCAACCGGTCGCCGGGAAATCTCTACAGCGCTGTGGAGCGCATTCATCTGGACCCTGCGAGGGGCTACGACGTGAAGCTTAGCCTGACGCAGGCTATCCCGCCCGTGAAGGTTCCGGCGGACACGGCCTGGGTCAAGCACATCAAAATCCAGAGCAAGTTGCTCAGCAGGTTCTGGGGCCGTCCCATTTACCTGGGCGCGGTGGTCTTGCTGCCGATGGGTTACGACTCGCATCCGGGTACTTATTATCCGGTGATCTATCAGCAGGGTCATTTCAGCCAGCGACCTCCGCTTGGTTTCTCGACCACGGAGGACGATGCATCCGGTGGTTGGAAGAGGATCATGCGGTCTTATAATCTTGAAACCGGCTACGAGTTTTACAAGGCCTGGAACTCCGACGACTTTCCGCGGATGATCGCGGTGACGTTCCAGCATCCCACACCGTATTTCGACGACTCCTACGCAGTGAACTCCGCCAACAATGGCCCTTACGGCGATGCTATCATGACGGAACTCATCCCTTACATCGAGACGCATTTTCGCATCATCCGCAAGCCCTACGCCCGCGTACTGACGGGCGGATCGACCGGCGGATGGGAGTCACTGGCGATTCAGGTGTTTCATCCCAAATTCTTTGGCGGTACATGGACACTTTACCCTGATCCAATCGATTTCAGGCATTATCAGCTTGTGAATATCTATAGTGACCTCAATGCGTTTTTCACGCCGGGGCGCCGCTGGTTGCCAGCCGCCAGGCCGTTCGAGCGAGAAACCGACGGACAGGTAACCGTATTCGAGAAACAGGACAGCCA
>JARRJI010000227.1:0-6363 GCA_037379595.1 Acidobacteriota bacterium
CTCCCGCACGGTCTGCATGTTCTCACCGCGGCCTGGATGAAGGAATAAATGCACGTGGACGTCGATCAGGCCGGGCATCAAAGTCAATCCGGGCAGGTCGATGACCTTTGCCCCAGCCGGCGCTGCCGCCGTCCCGCCCACGGCCTCGATATGTCCGCCACGCACGATGACAAGGCCGGGCGTCATCAAATGTCCGGTGCGCACATCCAGGACGTGTGCGGCACGGAGCACAATCACCGTGGCCGGGGCCTGCTTTCCAAAAGCCATGAGGCACGGCCATAAGAGTACACAAATAGATAACCGGACGAAGAAACGCATGCGGCGTATTATAATGCGTCCAGTTCAGAAAGTAATAGGCCAAACACCACCTTTATCAGGCTCGGGCGGTTGAAAGAGTAGCGATTATCTCAAAATAAGGGAGATCGGGATGCGGAGGAGATTGCTATCGAGCGCGCCGGCCGCGCTTGACGCTGTTCATCCTGTCGAGCGAAACGGACGACAAGGCGAATCGGAACGCGCTGATTGCCGACATCCTCAAGTGCAACGAAGAGGACCTTGCGGCCACCTGGGCGGTGTTCGAGTGGCTGTGGGGGAAGGGATGCCATGAGCACGTGTCCGCTGATTGCTCACGAATGGAAAAAGCTGTATTCGTGCGGGCCTCACTCATACCGCAAGGCCACCATGGGGTCGACCTTTGCCGCGCGGCGGGCGGGAATGTAACAGGCCAGCAGGGCTGCTGCAAGCAGGATCAGCGAAACGGTGATGAACGTGAGCGGGTCAGTCGGCTTGACGCCATAAAGCAAACTCGACAGGAATCTTGTCAGCGCGAACGCTCCGGCAATTCCAATACCCACACCAATCAGAGCAAGTTTGAATCCTTGCCTGATGATCATCTTCATCACATCATGCCGTTCGGCACCCAGTGCCATACGAATGCCGATCTCGTGGGTGCGCCGTTTGACTGAGTACGAAACCACACCATAAATGCCCACAGCCGCAAGCAAGAGCCCGACTATGCCAAAAACGCTCAGCATGAAAGCATCTGAGCGTTGTGAATTCACTGAGGCGGCCAGACGCTCCCTCATGGTCGCGATGTTCGATACCGGCAGTTCGTTATCTAGCGTCCAAACCTCCTTTCGGACGAGTGGCACGAGGCTGGCCGGAGAAACGGAGGTTCGCACAACAACAGCCCCAAAGAGTGGAGGGTCTCCAAAAATCGGAACGTAGAGTTCAGGACCGGGATCACCTGCCAGGCTCCTGCTCCTTACGTGTCCAACCACTCCGATCACTGTCGGCTTGACTTTCCAATGCTCGATAAACTTTCCGATCGGGCACTGATGGGGCCAGAACATGTGGGCAAGTTGTTCGTCAACGATGACGGCTGGGCTGGCCTCATGTCCATCCGACTGCCTAAAGCAGCGGCCCTCCAGCAGTGGTATTCCCCTGGTCGTGAAATAGCCCGGCGACACCGCGGCCAGGCTCGCGATGGGCTTATTCCTTGAGCCAGTCCGCGTCCAGCCTTCCGGCACGAATTCGGTTTTGAGCCAACCTCCGCCAAACGGCAAAGGATAGACCACGGCGGTTGACTTCACCCCCGGCAGCTCATCTATTCGATCCAGGAGGCTGCGGAAAAAAGCATTCCGTTGACCGGCATGAGCATACCGTTGTCCAGGCAAGCTTAAGGGCATGGTGAGGACAGCTCTTGGGTTGAATCCTGGATTGACGTCCTGCAATCTCCAGAAGCTCGCAATGAGGAGACCGGCGCCCATCAGGAGCATTAGGGCCAGTCCTGTTTCCGAAACAACCAGACATCGCTGGAGCAACCCTCCGTCTGTTCCCGGCGCGAGCGATCTCGCAACTCCCTTGAGCTGCACGTTAGAGTTCATCTTCAAGACCCCTAACACAGGCGCCATGCCGAAAAAAAGGCCGCTGATCACGGCCAGCAGCAGCGAGTATTCCAGGGCATGCCCGTCTACGGTGGCTCTTTCGATGCCCTGGACCGCATTGGGCATGAGGTTTGAAAGGAGCGGCATAGATCCAAAGGCCACGGCCAGACCTACTGCAGCCCCGATAAGGCTTAGCAATACAGCTTCCGTCAGCGACTGCCGCGCGAGCCGCCATGCTCCTGCTCCAAGCGCCGCGCGAACAGCGATCTCTTGCGAGCGCGAGGTTGTACGGGCCAGCAGAAGGTTCCCCACATTGACACATGCGATGAGCAGGATAAGGCCCACTGCGCCCCAAAGGAGTATGAGCTTCGGCACCGCTCGCCCGACCAGATGCTCTCGCAATGGGCTCAACTCAGCTGTATGTCCACGGTCCGAGCTTGGATACACTAATGCAAGCCGCTGAGATATTGTTGACATCTCGGTTTGAGCATGTTGAAGCGTAACGCCTGGCCGCAGGCGCGCTGTGACATCGAGATGGTGGGTATTCCGGGAAGCAAGTGTTTTTCGTATCCTGAGAGGCATCCACAGCTTTGTCCCCACCGGGTAATCGAACCATTTCGGCATGATTCCGACGATGACGAAGCCTTTGCCTTTAATTGACAAAGTCTTTCCAAGGGCATGTGGATCTCTGCCGAACCGCTGCTCCCACATCCGATGGCTGATTATGGCCACTTCGCCGCTGTCGTGTTGAAACTCACGGCCCAGTATCGGACTGACGCCAAAGGTGTGAAAGAAGTCCCAGTAAACGTACGCAGCATGAACCAGAGCGGGCCTCTTTTCTCCAAGCACGGTGACATTGCGGGTTTCGTACGCCGCCATATGGCTAAACACGTGGTTTTCGCTTCGCCAGTCGAGAAAATCTGGTCCGGACGACTATGTGAAACCCCTGAAATGAGACCCAAGAGTTTCAACCCAGACGAGGCGATTCGGATGTCGATATGGCAACGGCCTGATCAGCTCGGCATCGATGATGCTGAAGATCGCCGTATTGGTGCCGATGCCAAGAGCGAGGGTGAGGACTGCCACAATCGTAAAGCCGGGATTGCAGCGGAGCTGGCGCAGGCCGTAGCGGATGTCCTGACCGAGTTCATTGAGGAAGCGTACGCCCCATGTGTCGCGGCACTCTTCTTTCATGCGGCTGACGTTGCCGAACTGGCGCATCGCCGCATGGCGGGCCGCCTCCGGCGTCATCCCCTTGGCGATGTTCTCCTGAACCAGGCTTTCCAGGTGAAACCGAAGCTCCTCGTCCAGCTCCTGCTCAACACGGCTCTTGCGGAACAGGGATCGGAGCCGAAGTGGGAATGTGTAGAGCCAGCGGATCATACACGCCCCCCTTACGGGTTTTCCAGGACAAGGCCGATGGCCGTCGCGAGCCTTTTCCATTTGGCTTTCTCGCGCTCCAGATACCTGCGCCCCGCCGCCGTCAGCGAGTAGAACTTGGCGCGCCGGTTGTTTTCGGATGCGCCCCACTCCGCCTTGATCCAGCCATTTTGCTCAAGGCGATGGAGGGCCGGATAAAGCGCGCCCTGGTTCACCTGCAGCACTTCTCCAGAAACTTGGCGGATGCGCTGCGCGATGCCCCACCCGTGCCTGGATTCGAGAGCCAGCGTTTTGAGGATCAGGAGGTCCAAGGCCCCCTGGACCAGATCGGTTGGCTTACTCATTCTTTCTCCCCTCAGTCATCGGCAGTAATTTTTATCGCTGCTCTTGTCAATAACCAAGGGGAGGATTTTTGCTGCCAGGGGCGGCCAGTCTTAATGAATCCGGCCGTCATTGCCGGGACCCTGGGTTTTCCCGTCTGCGACCTGCAGCCTGTTTTGATTCGAGGAGGCCAGGCCAATCTGGACAACCGGAAATTCGGGCAATGGCGCCAAGGGAGCTGAAAACCGCATGGGTGTTTGCTGATCACGGCCGCGCCCCGGAGCGATGGGCCGCAACCCGACCGCCGCCTGGACCGTCCGCCAGTGTGGCCCCAAAAGTCTCTGGAGCGTCCGAACCAGCCCGCAGCACCGGGACCATTGCAGGACGGTCAAAGCCATCCGCAAACGGCTTCAGGCGCAGATTCTCAAGCGCTCTGCTGCGACGGCGTATGCCCGCGCTCTCTTCGCGGTTCCTGGATATGCTTGTTCCCGATCCCTGCCAAGCAGCAACTCGCCCCAGCTTCCTGGAGGAGCGGACTCTCTGGGGGTGTCTGACCGTCATGACCAAAACGCTGGCCTAGCAAAGCATGTCCGCCAGCCCCAGGACTGACATCTCTGATGCTCTTGTTCCCCGTGCCTGCAATCGGACAAGGAGGTATTGGTCTTTGCGTACTCTGCGACCAGATCCCGCTTGTGAGGTCGAAAGATGCCCTGCAGGCGGATTCCCAGATGATGGCCACGAGAGCGCTACCCTTCGAGCAGGCGCGTAACCGCGGACAGCGTTCATAGAACAAAAAGAGGACTCCGTCTCAGTGGCGATGGCCAGCGTACTTGCTTCCGGACTTCACCTGATCATTCAGTGCCGTAGTCGATTTCCATACGGCGGAGGCGCAGGCCAGCGGCTGTGAGCAACGCGAAGCTGAGGATCAATAAAGCCAGGATGGCGGTGGAGACCTGGGCTGGCTCGGGATTGAATGAAAAGAAGGAAAGAATTCCGCCCCCATAGTTTGTCGGAGCCGCTGCCACATCGCCGGGACAGAGAGACTTCAAATAGTAGATGATGCTCACCTTTTGCAGCAATGGCGGCAGATAGCCGCTCAAGCTTTCCCAGACCAGGACGACGATCGAGGGAAGCAATGCATTGCGGAACCGCACGCCGAGAAACAGGAACACGCTGCCGTAACCCACGCAAGCGAGGACCGTCACGCCAAGGTAGGCCGCCAGTTGCGCCCATCCGTGGCCGTGGAAAAGAAATTGTTCGATCGTGCCTGAACTATGGCTGCCATACAGGGCGGCAAACTGAAGCACAACGCTGAGGCAGAAAATCGCCGAGGCTGCGGCCAAGCCGGACAAGTACTTTCCAGCCAGCAGGACTTCTCTGCGCAGCGGAGCCAGAAAGTAAAAATGCAGACTCCTGTCCAATACCTCGCCGTGGAACAGGTTCAGGAACACTCCGGCGCATCCAAAGAAAACCACAAAGCGGAGGTAGAAAGTCTGGAAAGTGGCGGCGAAGTGGCGCGTGTCCATTCCCATGGCGGGATTTGAATGCGTCTCGAGGCGCACCACGGTCCCGACTCCGAATATCGCTACCGGCGCCAGTGCAATCAGATAGACCCACAGCGCGCGCCGGGTGAGGAAATTCCGCTTCAGGTCAATCCGCGCTACGCTGCGAATCTGGCTACGCCGCAACTGCCACGAAGTCCTGCTCACTTGGTTGAGTCCTCCGTGCCGATCAGGTATTCATAGACCGACAGAACGTCATCGTCGGCCGGGGCAATCGATTCAATCCCGATGCCGTTCTGGGCGATATGGTTCAAACCAAGGTAGAACCGGTCGGCATCGCGGGTCTTGACCAGCATGCCGCGGCCATCCGGGTGAAGCCGCACCTCAGCAACCTGCCCCTGCTCAAACAGCAGCGAAGCCAGGGCGCGCGGCTTGTCGCATTGAATCAGGATTTGCATCGGCTGCTCGCGGATCTCGCTGCGGACCTCATGAATGTGCCCCTCCGCGATAACGTAGCCGTTGCTGAGCATAATCACCTGGTCGGAGATCACGTCCACTTCGTGCAGCACGTGGCTGGAGATGATCAGGTGAAGCCCCCGGCCCGCCAGTTCGCGGAAAAGCGCGATCGCTTCGGAGCGCATCAGGGGATCCAGGCCGTTCAGCGGCTCATCGAGGATCAGCACGGAAGGATGGTGCGCGATGGCCTGCGCCAGCTTGATGCGCTGCCTCATGCCTTTGCTGTAGCCGGCGATCTGGCGATGGGCTGCGTCCGTCAGATGGACGCGATCGATTGCCTCCAGGGCAAGGCGGTGGGCTTTCAAAGGCGAAGTGTCGAATAAACGCAGGTAGGAATAGACGAATTGGTATCCGGTAAGCCCGCGTGGGAATGAATCGAACTGGGTGCAGTAGCCGGTGAAGGCGAAGAGCCGGTCCGGCTCGCGAGGCGAAACGCCCAGCACGCTCACACGCCCGCGGCTGGGGCTGACGAGGCCTGTCATCAGATTCATCAAGGTCGTCTTGCCCGAACCATTGGGCCCCACCAGGCTGGTGATGCCGGAGGGGATGGAAAGATCCACGCGGTTCACGCCCAGAACTTCGCCGTAGAATTTGGAAACGTCTTCAAAAACGATGCGGTCGCTTTTTGCCGCTGATGCCAAGTTATTCTCCTTGCTCGAAAGACCCGGGCTGCCTTGTTCGGAGCGCTGACTCAACATTTATCACCCTGCTGGCCTCTATGCGATTTCTCTCTCACTGGCGAACCACCTCGCGCGCCC
>JARRJI010000228.1:0-6352 GCA_037379595.1 Acidobacteriota bacterium
GAACGGCAACTGCAGTTTGGTCTGTGATACACTCACTCGCTAAATCGGGAAAAGGACCAGGCGCCGGCTTCGACGGCACAGACGGCATAGGTCGTCAACAAAGGCCTGCCGCTTTTGCAGCTCGCAGCCCAGGAGACGCTGGTCAGAGGAGAACAACGGGATGAGCGTAAAATTGGACCGCCGGAAGTTCCTGCAGTCGGGTGCAGCCGCATTGGCAGTTGGCGCAGTACCGGCCGCCGCAGCGCAGCGAGCCCCATACAAAGACAGCACGAAGAGCCCTGAAGCGCGGGCCAAGGATCTGCTGGGCCGCATGACCCTGACCGAGAAGATTGCGCAGATGGCTGACAATGCGCCGGCGAACACGAGGCTGGGCATCCCCGAGATGGTGCATGGGGAAACCCTTCATGGCGTGCGCGTGACTGCGGCCTGGCTGAAGAGTCAGGGCTTGCCGGAAGGAGTGGGACCGACGATCTTCCCGCAGGCGATCGGACTGGGCTCTACCTGGGATCCGGAGTTGCTTGAGGAAGTTGCGGACGCGATTGCGGCGGAAGCGCGATCACTGGGCATGACGCATGCCTATGCCCCGGTCATCGGTGTCGCACGCGACCCGCGCTTTGGACGGTCGGAAGAGACCTATGGCGAAGATCCCTATCTGGTATCGCGGATGGGGGTTGCGTATGTCAACGGTCTCCAGGGTACCGGTGCCGCCCGGTTCGACAGCCATCACCTTCTGGCGACGGGCAAGCACTTTGCGGGATATCAAGCATCCGCCGGGGGAGTGAACGGAGCCTATGCGGATATTTCCAGGCGAATGATGTACGTCATGTTCCTGCCTCCGTTCGAGGCGGTCGTCAAGGAAGCCGGCATCGCGGCCATCATGCCGGCGCATACCGACATCGATGGAATTCCAGCGCACATGAACAAGTGGCTCCTGAGGGACATTCTGCGGGACGACTGGGGATTCAAGGGAGTGATCGTTTCCGACAACTTCGATGTTTACCGGCTGTTTGCGATGCACCACATCGCCCGCAATGAAGCCGAGGCCGCGATTCTGGCACTGAAAGCCGGCGTGGATCTGGAACTGGACTTATCAAAGAAGAAGAAGTTTTCGACGTATCAAAAGACGCTGGCCGGATCGATCCGGCGTGGACTGATCAGCAAGTCCTATGTCGATGATGCAGTGCTCAGAATTCTGGAAGCCAAGTTCAAATTGGGGCTGTTCGATCATGCCGCCGGCGAGGATCCGAGAAAAGTGCTGGGAGCGCCGGCGCATCGGCAACTGGCGCTGCGCGCGGCAGAGAAAGCCCTCGTGCTGTTGAAAAATGATGGGATCCTGCCTCTGCAGGCGGGAGCCTACGCGAAGGTCGCGATCATCGGTCCGCACGGCGACGATGTGGAATACGGAGGCTACACGGGCAGCGGCCATGCGCCGGGAGTTCCGCTGAATGTCGCCCTGCCAAAGCTGCTTCCGCAGGCTTCGATCCGCTTTGCCAGAGGCGCCGCTGTGACGGGCGAGGACAGAAGCGGCTTCGCCGAGGCAGCGCAACTGGCCAGAGATTCGGACCTGGTCATTATGGCGATCGGCGGGTCGCACGCTACTTGCGGAGAAGGCCACGACCGCGACGAAATCGGGCTGCCCGGGGTGCAGCAGGAGCTTTTCGAAAAAATTGCGGCAACCGGCAAGCCCATTGTGACCGTGCTTACCAATGGCCGTCCCCTGACGATTGGCGATGTGGTGCAGAAATCGAGAGCTTTATTGGAGGGATGGTATCTGGGCAGCGAGGCGGGCACTGCGGTGTCCGAGGCGCTGGTTGGCAAGATTAACCCCGGCGGCAAACTGACGATGACGTTCCCCAGGAGCCTTGGCCAGTTGCCGAGCTTTTATCAGAAGAAGCCGGCGTTCACGGGCATGGGGCACGGCAAGTATCTCGAAGGGTATGCCACGCCGCTCTTTCCCTTTGGATTCGGCTTGAGCTATACAACCTTCCGGCTGTCTCACCTGAGGCTTGCTTCTTCCCACATCCGTCCCAATGGTTCCACAAAGCTGATGGTGGATGTGACCAATACGGGGACTCGAACGGGCGACGAGGTCGTGCAGTTTTATGTATCACAGGATTATGCTTCGGTGGGCCGATGGGAAAAACTGCTGAAGGGTTTCCAGCGGGTGACCCTGCAGCCGAACGAAACCAGGACCGTTTCGTTTCCGGTGGGCTTCAACGAACTCTGCTTATGGAATGCGGACTTCCAGCGCGTTGTCGAGCCCGGCGGGTTTTCACTGCGGGTGGGTACCTGCAGCGACCAGTTGGAGACCGTACACCTGACGGTGGATGGGGCTGGAAACGACCCCTTCCTACGAAGCTAGTTCTTCGGGTGATGCGCGTTCACGGTGTTGTATTCCAGCGCCGCGTCGCGGCTCCGGCCCTTCTCTGTCCAAGTCCCAACATTGCACGGGCGAAAGGAAAATCCGCTTATTCAATTTTTCCCTTTCCATTTAAGAGAGAATCTACCCGCTTCGTATATTCCATTTCCTAAAACGGCTGCCGACCGCATCAGGACCGGCGACCCGCGCCTCTCCATCGCTGAGCGCTACAGGAGCCGCGCGGATTACATGGTGCGGTTCACCCGCGCAACGGATGAATTGGTGAAGGAACGTTGGATTTTGAAAGAGGACCGCGCCGCCTTGATCCATCGCGGCGAGCAGGAATGGGACCTGGCCACACGGCCATAACCTTGTACCGCGATGTTTGCTTTTTTAACGTTGCGGATTTGCGCGGAGTCACACGCGCTCAGCTTCGCTGATCGCAGAGATTAAGAATCAATGCGCCAGCCCTGCCAGCATCGGGCGAACGGACGCCAATTTGAAAAGAAAACATGCGGACCGCTAAGCCGGCGGTCCTCGCTACTCGCTTCAATTTCCAAGCCGCGGTCTCACGCATGATTAGCCACCAGACAGCAGACGCGCCCAGAACCGAGGGGACAAGGAGGATCAGCGTCAAGCGCCACGGGTAGTGCATCCCACCGTGGCCGGGCGTCATGAGAAAGCTTCCGTAATCCAACGCGATAAACAAACCTGCCCACGGCAAGCCAAACCGGAGAAGCGACTGGTGGAACTTGGCGTATCTGAATGGAATATTCGACGCTGCGATTTTCTTTGTAAACCATGGCTCTGGCATTGCTCGGATCCCCCAGCAGGTAGATACAAGCCGGTAGTGCAGAGTCTGAAAATTCACAGACTCTGCGCTACCGAGTATTACGCAGGCTTGACGCCTCACAGCCCCACGCCGTCCACCTGCAAATCCTTGATGATCATCTGAAGAGACGACATTCCCTGAAAGTTATTTTCATCCAGCGTGAAGGCCAGATCGACGGTGTCGCCCGAGCCGAGCAGCCGGGCCTGTTCGCCTTTGCGCCAGGCGATGGCGTCAAAATCTTTTGAGCCGTTGCCGACTTTGAGTTTGAGGTGTTTTTCGCCCACCACCCGAGGCGGATAGATCAGCCGCAGCCCGCGCGCCACAAACACGGGTTTGGGATTGCCCATGCCGAACGGCTCCAGGCGTTTCACTTGTTCATAGACGGGCCAATCCATCTGGTCCAGATCGACTTCCGCATCGACGTTGAGCAGCGGCACCAGGTCGTGCGGCGTGAGCGCCCTTCGGGCGTAAGCCTCAAAGCGCTCGGTCAATTCCCCGATCCGGCTGGACGGCAGAGCGAATCCGGCCGCGGCCGCGTGCCCGCCGAAACGCTCGAAGACGTCCTCGCAATCGGTCAGCGCGTTGAGCAGGTGGAAGTTTCGGATGGACCGCCCGGAGCCCTGCCCGGTGCCGTCCTCCACGCCGATCACCAGCGTGGGCCGGTAATGCCGCTCCACAACGCGCTGCGCCACAATCCCGATCACGCCGCGGTGCCAGCCCTCGCCCGCAAACACCAGGCTGTAGCGCTGGGCGGTTTCCGGCCGCTGCTTCACCATCTTTTCGATGTCGCCCAGAATGGATTCTTCGGCGTGCTGGCGCTCGCTGTTCAATTCGTCCAGGTGGCGGGCGATCTGCTGCGCCTTCACGGCGTCGCGCGTGGTCAGCAGTTCGATCACCGCGTGGGCGTCTTCCATGCGTCCGGCGGCGTTCATGCGCGGCGCAATGCGAAAGGCGATGTCGCCGGCCGTGGGAGCCTTGCCGTCGAGCCGCGCCACATTCATCAGCGCGCCGAGGCCCGGCTGCACCGGCCGCTGCAATCCCGCCAGGCCAAAGCTCGCAATCACGCGATTTTCGCCGGCCAGCGGAACCACGTCGGCAATGGTGCCGATGGCCACAATCTTCAAATAAGATTCGAGCAGCGCGTCGGTCATCCGGTCGCCCAGTAGCGCCTGTACCAGCTTGAAAGCCACACCCACGCCCGAAAGATTCTTGTCCGGATAGGCGCAGTCGGGCCGGCGCGGGTTCAGCAGGGCGTGCGCGGCGGGCAGCGACTCTTTCGGCAGGTGATGGTCGGTGATGATGCAGTCGATGCCCAGTTGCTGTGCGCGCGCCACCACCTCATGCTCCCGGATGCCCGTGTCCACGCTCAGCAGAACGGTGAAGCCTTCGGCCGCCGCCCGCTCCACCACCGGCACGCGCATCCCGTAGCCGTCTTTCAGCCGGTCGGGAATATGGACGTCCACGCGCGCGCCCAGACTTTCAAGGCCCGCCAGCAGCACCACCACCGCCGTCGTCCCGTCCACGTCATAGTCGCCGTAGATCAGGATTTTTTCCTTGCGTTCGATGGCGCGCTTCAGCCGCTCGACCGCACGGTCCATGCCGGCCATCAGAAAAGGATTGTTGAGTTGATCGAGACGAGGATGGAGAAAAGCGTGCGCCGCCTCGGGATCATTGATTCCGCGCAGCACCAGCAGCCGCCCGAGCAGCGGAGAGACTTCCATCTCAAGCGCCAGCAGCGCCGCTTTTTCGTTGTCGGCTGTGTCCTGTTGCCACCGCATCGTAAGCGAACCATGTTGACAGTTTGGGAGGATGGTTGCAACGGCGAAATGGTGAAGGACGGCATGTGGCATGTGGCAGGTGGCGCCCGCAGTGCCGGTTTGGTGCCATAGGGGTTGTGGTTTGTGGTAGGGGAGCCCTCCGGGCCTGGAGCGGACCGCGAGGTTGCGGACACTACACGGCACCGACTTTGTACCATGGAACTTTTGCCTCCATGCCGGGTCGCCACGGCGAACCGGCTTTCCGATTGACCGCGGGCCCGAGGGGTGTGAAAATGCCCATAGTCAAGAATACGCTAAACATGCCTACCAGCTCTTGAACCGGAGCGCGGACATTCGCCCCTGATGTCCGCGGCTGTTTGTGCGAGAACCCTTACGTCCTCACGGGGCCACAGGCCTACGGGACACAAGACGTCCCGTAGTTACAGCACTGAGGAGGGAGTCATGCCCAGCAAAGACTACAGCTTCAGTGTCGGAGCCATTCAATGCATTGCGGTGAGTGATGGCAGCTTTTCTTATCCTCCGGCCCTTTTCTTTTCCAACGTACCTCAGCAGCGTTTCGAGGAGGAGCTGCGCAGCCACGGTCTTCCCACCGATGAAGTTGTTAGCACGTACACTTGCCTGCTGGTCTCGACCGGAAAGAAAAAAGTGCTGATTGATACGGGGGCAGGGCAGATGGCGCCCTCCACCGGCGAATTGCCAGCAAACATGGAAAAGGCGGGGGTGCGTGCGAACGAAATTGATGCCGTGGTCCTGACCCACGGACACCCGGATCACATCGGAGGAGCCGTTGACGCGGAAGGCAAGCCCGCCTTTCCCAACGCGCGTTATGTGATGTGGAAAGAAGAGTGGGAGTTCTGGACATCTGAGGCGCCTGACTTGAGCGCCATGCGGATCCCAGCGGAGATTAAGACAGGTCTGATCCTTGGAACCGCGCGCCGCTGCCTGCCGCCGCTTCGCAGGCAGATTGAATTGGTTGAGAAAGAGTCGGAAATAGTTCCGGGCATTCGTGTGCTCCCGGCACCGGGGCACACCCCAGGTCACGTGGCGGTCGCAATCTCCTCTGGCAGAGACTCGGTTCTGCACATCGCCGACGCCGTGCTGCACCCAATCCTGCTGGAACAACCCACCTGGCGGACGGCTTTCGATTTGGTACAAGACCGAGCTGCGGAGACTCGTAAGCGCCTCCTGGACCGCGCCGCTATCGACCAAACAAAGGTCATGGCCTATCATTTTCCTTTTCCCACCCTGGGGCGGCTTGCGTTCCGCCAGGCAGGTGGTTGGCAGTGGGAACCAGCGCTCTAAGCAGATTGCCACGGCAACAATCTCGTGCCGTGGGCCTCTTGCAGGCCGGAACCGCCGAACCCACGGCACCGAGGGCACACC
>JARRJI010000229.1:0-1671 GCA_037379595.1 Acidobacteriota bacterium
ACGATCAGGATGACGCCACGGTGCCCGTCCATTTCCGTGAAGTAGGCGGCCTCAGGCTTGATATCGTCGAGGATGGCCTTGATCTTCTTTCCCACACTGCCGTCTCTGGTGGCGGCATTGAAAGGATCGAGCGGGAACTTGACCTGAAGAAGCATTTGCATAGGTGCCTCCTGGGCTCAATTGCGAGCTACTATTTCTTGAGTGCCGTAGCTTGCGTTGTTGTGGATTAAATACCCCGCACAAGCATACCACAAGGCGGTTGCGGATTATCGGAGAAAGAGCGTCATGAGACAAGGAAAGGGCTGGGATTTGCAGAACGGCGGCCTGTGCATCAGGAGTGACCCCTCGTCCGGCACGGATTAACCCGTGCTCGTTCTCCCACCAGAGAGGAGGCACACGGTTTGAAGAGCGAACGCTGCGCTACAAACGCTATCGCACCCTGGGCAGGTGAGCGAGCGCTTGGTGGACTTTTTCTTCAGGGTACTCGTAGTCGGTAAGCTCGCCGGCGAAGTACTTTTCGTAGGCGGCCATATCGAAAAATCCGTGGCCGCTGAGGTTGAAGAGGATGTTCTTCTCCTTCCCTTCTTCTTTCGCCTTCAAAGCTTCATCGATGGCCGAGCAGACAGCGTGCGAGGTTTCCGGCGCCACCACAATGCCTTCCGCGCGCGCAAAAGTGATGGCGGCTTCAAAGCACTGTAATTGCGGGTAGGTGGTCGCTTCCACCACGCCCTCCTGGTGCAGCAGGCTGACCAGCGGTGACATGCCGTGGTAGCGCAGCCCGCCGGCGTGGATGCCGGGCGGAATAAAATCGTGCCCGAGGGTTTCCATCTTGAGCAGCGGCGTCATTCCGCTCTTGTCGCCGAAATCGTAGGCGTAAAGCCCCTTGGTCATGGTGGGGCAGGCGGCCGGTTCGACGGCGACGAGGCGGATGTCTTTGCCCGCGGCTTTGTGCGGAACAAAGGGAAACGCCAGGCCGCCGAAGTTGCTGCCGCCACCGCAGCAGCCGATCACGATGTCCGGAAAGGCATCGGCCAGCTTGAGCTGCTCGATGGCCTCCAGACCGATCACGGTCTGGTGGAGAAGGACGTGGTTGAGCACGCTGCCCAGCGAGTAATTGGTGTCTTTGCTGCTGACGGCATCCTCCACCGCTTCACTGATAGCAATGCCCAGGCTGCCGGGACATTCCGGGTCGGCGGCCAGAACGTCGCGACCGGCGGCCGTCTGGTCACTGGGCGAAGGGATGCAGTTGGCGCCCCAGCACTGCATGATGGTGCGGCGGTGAGGCTTCTGATAGTAGCTGCACTTCACCATGTAGACCATGCACTCGATGCCGAAGACGTTCGAGGCATAGGCGAGCGCGCTGCCCCATTGGCCCGCGCCGGTTTCCGTCGAAAGCCTTTTGACGCCTGCCGCCTTGGTGTAATAAGCCTGCGCGACGGAGGTGTTCGGCTTGTGGCTGCCGGCGGGCGAGACGCCTTCGTACTTATAGAAAATCCTGGCCGGCGTGCCCAGCGCCCGCTCCAGGCGACGCGCCCGGTAGAGCGGCGTAGGCCGCCAGACACGAAGCACGTCGAGCACAGGCTCGGGGATGGGGATGCTCGGCGCGGTCGAAACCTCCTGCTCGATCAGCGCCATGGGGAAAATCGGCGCCAGGTCTTCCGGGCCGGCCGG
>JARRJI010000229.1:1789-8111 GCA_037379595.1 Acidobacteriota bacterium
GCGGCGGCAACGGAGCCGGAAGGTCCGGAATCACGTTGTACCAAGCCTTGGGAATTTCACGCTCGGATAGGGTGTAACGATATTGGTTCATAAGTCGCCTCAAAGTTAGTGTTGCCCCAATGCTAGGACGGTCTCAGAGCAAAAGCGAAAGCATAACACAAGACGGGGCCGGCGCAGACCATCGTTTTGACGCTCCGCATTTGTAGCGCCCCGATACATCGGGGCGGCTTACGCTAAGGATCCGACGCAGTTTTGGCCGACTGTAGCCCCGGTGTCCCCGCCGGTGCATTTTCGGCAAGGCAAACATCTGTGGCAGCATCCTGAACCTGCCGATGATATGATGGCGGGCCGTAGTCCGGCCCTCGATTTCTTGATACGCAGAAAGGTGAACGGAAAAACGATGCGAGGGAAAACTGTTTTCATCCTGCTTTTGACGGGCGCGGCGTGCGCGCTGTCGGCCTCGTGCGGCGGCGGAAGCTCGACTGCGGGGGCGGCCCCGGCTCCGACTCCTTCGCCCATAACCCTCACCCTGGCAAGCTCGAGCGTCGAGGTGCTACAGGATGGCACGCCGGCGGCCGTGGACGTGACCGTAGCGCGGCCGGCGGGAAACGACAAGAGCGTCACGCTGAGCGTTACAGGACTGCCCTCGGGGCTTTCCGATCAGATTGCCGACCCTGGCACGGGAGACTCAGGCAAGATCACTTTCACTTCGCAGTCGGCTGCGGCGGGGACTTATCCGCTTACCATCAAGGCGACGGATGGCGCGACCACGGCAACCGCCGGCCTTTCGGTGGTGGTAGCAATTGTCGCCACCGTCTCGATGGCGGTGAACACCTCTGAGGGTGAAAACGGCATCCTCAACGATTTCATGTCCACCTCGTTCCAGCCGGCTTCGTGGTCGGACCAGTTCTTCGTCAACAACCCGGGCGCAACCACACCCCTGGACGCGCTCCAGTCGCAGCACATCCGCATTCAGGCGCTGGAAAAGGACGTCCCGATGACCGGCCCGACCACGTGGGACTTTACCCGGCTGGACGGAATGGTGAATCCGATCCTGAGCGTTGCTGACCACAGCCCGGAATTCCAGGTCGCCGTGGCGCCGGCCTGGATGGACGATGCGAGCGGCCACCTGGACATGACCAACCATTTGCAGGACTTCGCGAACTACTGTGCAAATCTCGTGCGCTATTACGATACGGGCGGATTTGACGCGGGCGGCCAGCACTACCAGTCGTCCAGCCCCTATTCCATCACCTGGTGGGGCATTTTCAACGAGCCCAACCTGAACGGCCTGACGCCGACGCAGTACGTTCAGCTCTACAACGCCGTTGTGCCGGCCATGCTGGCCGTGGACGCGAACCTCAAGTTTGTGGCCGTGGAACTCTCAGACTTTGGCACCCAGGCGGAGCAGTATATTCCTCCCTTTGTTTCAGGCGTCACCGCGCCGGTGGATGCCGTGGGCACGCACTTCTATTCCACCTGCAACCAGCAGGACAGCGATCAGCAGCTCTTCAGCACCATTCCGCAATTCGTGAACGGTGTGAAGTATATCTACTCGCAGCTTGCCACGAAGTTCCCGACCGTTCCTGTGTGGGTGACGGAGAACAACGTGAACGCCGACTACGACAAGGGCGGAGGGATCAGCGCCTGCAACGGGACCGCGTTTGTGCTTGACCAGCGCGGCACCAGCGCCTTCTTTGCCGCCTGGCGGCCCTACTTTTTTTCGCAGCTTTCGCGGGCGGGCAACCAGGGCCTTTACCACTGGGACTTCAACGCCGGCGCGCAGTTTGGTGAAGTGAACGGCACAACGGACCAGACCTACCGCAGCTACTGGGTGGATTATTGGCTCGAGCGATATTTTCCCACGCCGCCCGGCTCCGAGATTCTCGACTTGACTGCGACGGAGACCTCAACTGTGGAGGTACTGGCCACCGTTCGTAACGACGGAACTGTCGTGATTATGATCGCCAACCACGCCGTGCAAAACTCCACGGACAATAACGGCGCCGGCGCACCGCGCACGGTGGTGGTCGATCTTTCGCAGTGGGGCGCCTTCAGCTCTGCTACGCTGCTTACCATCGACGCCGGCACCGACCCCGTCGCAGGCCCGAAACAGGAGGCCGTCACTCCCGCTGCCCAGATGACCGTCACGCTGAACGGCTACGGTGTGGCCTTCCTGGCGCTGACCAAATAGAAAAGGCCACAGCTCTCAGACCCCACGCATGGAAATCAAGCCCGATATCTGCCCGCTGTTGTATCGCAAGGCCCGTTCTTTGGCCTTGCGGGTTGTGCGTGGGATTCAACGCATACCCCGCAACGTTAAGAAGCGAGCGTTGCGGTACAAAGGGAAGAGGTCTCGTCAGGCGGAGCCGAGATGGAACAGCGGCTGGAGGCCTTTGGCCTGCGCCATCAGGGTTTTGGTTTCATCCTCATTGACCGGTGTGAAGTGCTGCGCGACGTCCATGGCCAGACGGAAATACTCGATTTCGCCGGGCGGAATGGCGGCCACAACCGGCTGCGAGAGCGTCCATCGAAGGGCCAGCGCCGCCTGCTTGGGAAGCGCGGTGGGCTTGTACCAGCATTTCGAGTAAGGGTGATGGTCTTTCTGCGAAGCCGGCCAGGGTGTTTTGGCCATGCCCTTGATGGCCATGATGCCCATCTGCTTTTCGCGGGCGCGCTGAACGATTTGCGGGCCGAAATTGGCCTGCGAATACATGACGAAATTGACGGGGAAGAGCACGGTGTCAAAATCAAACTGGTCCATGGCCAGCAACGCGGCTTCAACCGAGTGCGCCGAAAAGCCGAGAAAGCGCACTTTGCCGGCTTTCTTGGCCGCCACAAAGGCTTCCAGAGCGCCGCCCGGGCCGAGCGCTTTGTTGACGTCTTCCACCTTGGCCAGGGCGTGAAGCTGGTAGAGATCGACATGGTCGGTCTGGAGCTGCCGGAGGGATTCGTCGAGTTCCTTCTCGGCGCCCGCCCTGTCGCGGGGAAGTTCCTTGCAGGCCAGGAAAACGCGGTCGCGGTAAGGCTTGAGCGCGGGGCCCATGCGGTCCTGCGCATTGCCGTAGGAGGGAGCGATATCGATGTAATTGATGCCGCGGTCAATGGCTTCGGCCACAAGGTTGTTGGCAAATTGCTGGGAAACGTCCATCACCGCAACGCCTCCCAGGGCGATGATGGAAAGCTGCTCGCCGGTTTTTCCCAGCGGGCGCCGGGAGATGATGGACGCCTTGGCTGAATGTTTCTGGCTGGCCGCAAGCGGCTGGAGCATTGTTTGAGAAGCTGCCAGACCGGCGGCGGCGGCGGTGCTCTTTCTCAAGAAATCTCTTCGTTTCATGATCGGCTCCTTGAGGCGATTGAGACTTTCTGTTTTTGATTCCTATCTATTGCTTGTAGCACCCGCGGCGAGTGGAGTCAATCGTGGGAATTCGCCTATCTGCGGGTGGGATACAATGTAAAGACCGCGGCGATAAAACGCGGACGTTGCGGTACAAATACAAGAACAGAGGGTTATGACAGCAGAAGAGAAAAGACTGGAAGAATCGCGGCAGCGCGAGGGGCACTGGAACCGCTGGGGGCCGTACATGTCGGAGCGGCAATGGGGGACGGTGCGCGAGGATTACAGCGCCGACGGCACGGCGTGGGAATATCTGCCGCACGACCACGCGCGCAGCCGGACTTACCGCTGGGGCGAGGACGGCATCGCGGGCATTTGCGACCGCCATCAATACATCTGCCTGGCCTTCGCCTTCTGGAACGGCCGCGATCCCATCCTGAAAGAGCGCCTCTTTGGCCTGACGGGCAACGAGGGCAACCACGGAGAAGACGTCAAGGAATACTACTTTTACCTCGACTCCACGCCCACGCACTCCTACATGAAGTATCTCTACAAGTATCCCCAGGCGGAGTTTCCTTACTCGCAACTGGTGGAAGAGAGCCGCAGGCGCGGGCGGAAAGATCCCGAGTTTGAATTGCTGGACACGGGGGTTTTCAACGAAAGCCGCTACTTCGACTTGTTTGTGGAATACGCCAAGGCTACCGAAGAGGATTTGCTGATCCGCGTGACGGCGTGGAACCGGGGGCCGGAGGTGGCGCAACTGGATCTGCTTCCGCAGCTCTGGTTTCGCAACCGGTGGTCGTGGGGACGAGGCGACCATCGGCCCCGCGTGGCGCGCGACCGGACGCTCGACGGCGCTATCGCCATGAGCGTAGAGCACGAATATTACGGCAAGCGATGGCTGATCTGCCAGGGCGCTCCCAACCTGCTTTTCACGGAGAATGAGACCAACTTCCGACGCCTTTTCGGGACGGAGAACCAGACGCCGTTTGTCAAAGACGGCATCAACAACGCCGTGGTTCATGGCGACCAGAACGCCGTGAATCCGACCGAAGGAACCCGGGGCGCAGCGCATTATCACCTGGCGATTGAGCCGGGCAAGAGCGCCGAGATCCGGCTGCGCTTTAGGAACGCCGAGCCCGCGCCGGGGATGCTGGGCGATTCCTTCACCGCGATGTTCAGCCAGCGCATCGCAGAAGCCGATGAGTTTTACCGCACGATTGTGCCGGACGGCCTGACAGCGGACTCAAAGAACGTGATGCGCCAGGCGATTTCCGGCATGCTCTGGAGCAAGCAGTATTATCACTACGACGTGCGGACCTGGCTGGAGGGCGATCCGGCCTGCCCGCCGCCTCCGCAGGAGCGCTGGGAGGGGCGCAACCACCAGTGGGTCCACCTTTACAACAACGACGTGATCTCCATTCCCGACAAGTGGGAGTATCCGTGGTACGCAGCGTGGGATCTGGCCTTCCACTCAATCACGCTGGCGCTGGTGGACCCGGAATTCGCCAAGCGGCAACTGATTCTGCTGCTGCGCGAGTGGTACATGCACCCGAATGGCGAGCTTCCGGCTTATGAATGGGCCTTTGGCGATGTGAATCCGCCGGTGCATGCCTGGGCGGCCTGGCGGGTCTACAAGATCGAAAAGAAGCGCCGCGGCAAGGGCGACCGGAATTTTCTGGAAAGGGTGTTCCACAAGCTGCTGCTCTACTTTACGTGGTGGGTGAACCGGAAAGATCCGCAGGGCAAGAATGTTTTTGAGGGCGGCTTTCTGGGGCTGGACAACATCGGGATTTTCGACCGCTCCAAGCCGTTGCCGATGGGTGAATCGATTGAGCAGTCTGACGGCACAAGCTGGATGGCCATGTACAGCCTCAGCATGCTGGTGATCGCTTTCGAACTGGCCAAGGAAGATCCGGCCTACGAAGACGTAGCGAGCAAATTCTTCGAGCATTTCGTCTACATCGTCGATGCCATGAACAACCGCGGCGGCAAGGGCATCGCGTTGTGGGACGAGGAGGACGGATTCTATTACGACGTTCTTCACCTGTCCGATTCGCGCCACGTCTTCATGAAGGTGCGGTCGATGGTGGGGCTGATTCCGCTGTTTGCCGTGCAGTCGCTGGAGCCGGAAATTGTGGACCGCTTTCCGGGCTTCAAGTCCAGGATGCAGTGGTTTGTGGATTTCCACCCGAACATGGCCAACCTGATGGACACCAGCCAGCGCTCCGAGCACGGTGTGCGGCGGTTGCTTTCGATCCCCACGCCCGAACGGTTGCTGCGGGTGCTGAAATACATGCTGGACGAAAACGAGTTTTTCTCGCCACATGGGATTCGCGCGCTTTCAAAATATCACCAGGCGCATCCCTACTCGCTGCAACTGGACGGCCACACGCACTCGGTTGATTACGAGCCGGCAGAATCCACCACCGGGCTTTTTGGCGGCAACTCCAACTGGCGCGGGCCGGTGTGGTTTCCCGTAAACTTCCTCATCATTGAGTCGCTGCAGAAATACCACTACTATTACGGCGACGATCTCAAGGTGGAGTGCCCCACCGGCTCTGGAAATATGCTGACGCTCTGGGAAGTGGCGACGATGATTTCCCGGCGCTTGTGCCACATTTTCCTGCGAGGCGCCGACGGACGCCGGCCGGTTTACGGCGGGACGGAGGTGTTCCAGAACGATGCCCACTGGCGCGACCTGATCCTGTTTTACGAGTATTTTCACGGCGACAACGGGGCCGGCATCGGCGCCAGCCATCAGACGGGCTGGACCGGCCTTGTGGCCAAGCTGCTGCAGCAGAGCGGCGTGGGCTGCTGAAAGGCTGTCCGGCGGGGTCCTGCGCGCGATTCGACGCAAAATCCGCAACGTTAAAAGGCGAATGTTGCGGTCCAAAGGCAGTGCCCGGGGCAAGGGCGGCAGACCGCCGGCACAGCCAATACCCGAACAATGTTTTCTGAGAATGGACCGCAGGCGTTTGCGGG
>JARRJI010000230.1:0-6315 GCA_037379595.1 Acidobacteriota bacterium
ATACTGTATCCGGCGATCATGTTCCCGATGAACGAGGTCGATCCGAGAGAGAAGATCAAGCCGATAAACAGGGACACCCCCTTGAAGGCGTCCGAACTCGAGCCGGGTATGTAGGGATAACCAATCACCACTGCGAAAGCGATCACTGCCATGCGGACGAGGCGATAGGTGGGCCGCCCCCACTCCGCGTCGAAACCTGAAAGAGTGATCGTTCCTCTCTCAATGCCGCCAAAGAAAAGGCGGATCAGTTTCAACAAGTACTTTGTGATAAAAACCAGGATCACCAAAAACACGAGGTCAGGGATTCTCAGGAGCAGGCCGGTGCCCATCGTGCGCAGGGGGTTGATCAGAATTGCAATGAGGCTGTTGGCTATTCCGCGTGTCCAGGGGAACAGGAACAAAACGTAGTGCAGGTAAATATAGACAACCGTCAAGGCAAAGGCCACCCACAGCAAGCCGAGCACCCCGGTCATCAGGCGCCATAAATGTTCGGCTTGAACAAGATAGAACGACCGGGATTCCACCTCCTGGACTTTCCTCTCGTAACGCTTCTTGAGAGCGGAGCGGGCCCATCTGAATAACCGAGACGCAGTCCATAGACCGAGGAAAAGGGCCAGGGTTGCCAGAAACGCATAGAGGGCGTGATGAGCCAGTACACGCGGCTCGCGATCGTATCGATAAGCCTCGATGGCCTCCCTGATTCGCGTTAAATAGGTTTGGGCCAGGACTCGTCGCTCCACCCCCTCGACACGCGCGTCGGCGTCCACCACAGCCATGACGTTCTTTGTTCCTGCCAGAATTCGCGTACCAGCCGGCGCTTCTTCCAACCTGAGTGACTGCGGGGAGAACGCACGGTCTGCAGCCACAGAGCGGATCTTTTACGCGATGTCCTGCGCGCGCTTTCTGGCCGGATAAGCCGACACTCCCCGCACATAAAATAGAGTTGTGCCATCCACCACGACCGGAGCGGTCTGAAAGCCAGTGACCTCTTCCTGGATCGCCGGTGCCGAAGCAGTGGTGGTTGGCTCCTGCTCCTGCGCCCCGGCACAGGCAACGGCCGCGCCGAACAGCATAGATATCAGCAGAGGGACCATACAGTGGTGTTTCAGACGCTTTGCAGTGACTGAAAACATGGCTCACCTCGAAAAGGGCCACGGTCTGCAGGATAGAAACGCCCCCGCCCCGCGACCCTCCTGCGTCGCACACCCGTCCTCTCTCCAATCGTGGCATCCTCTCCGCGTCCGCCGACTGACGCGGAGAGGTGGTTGCGACTGCATCACCTTGGGCCGGCCGGAGCCGGATCCAAGGTCACCTTAACGAAACACGACATTTTCGCCACGGGACGCACGGTTACTTCTGGGGTGGCGGATAGTTCTTGAGTAGCTTCTTTGCGCCCTTCTCCAGGTTCTTCTTGCGCTTATCCGGCTTGGCATTTGCGTTAACCGTCTTGGTTGCCACTCCCCGCCAGACCAGCTTCTTTTCAGCAAAGTCGTACATATCAAGGTCAACGGAGCCAATGGTAATTGTGCTGGTTGTGGCCGTCGTTGTGCCGCCGCCCATACCGGCGCCGTACCATCCGGGGCCCCAGCCGGGTCCGTATCCGTAACCACTGCTGAACGAAGTGAGCTGCTTTTCCTGGCGCAGTGCCACCTGGTACACCATCAACAGATCAGGGTTCGGGTCCGTAGTCTCGGTGAGCCCTTTGCTGGCGAGTTCGGCGCCCAGGGCCGATTTCAACTGCTCTTGAGTGATCTGGTCGATATTCATCGAATCGGGGTGCTGCTGCCAGCGGTAAGTTTTGTACTTGGAGAAATCAGCCTGAGAATCAAAGTTGTAACTCACTTTTTGCGCCCAGGCCGATGCTGCAAAAATAAGCACCACCAGAATGGGTCCAATTTTTCTCATTTCATCCTCCTCAACGCAAAATGGCTCGTCTTTCAGCAATTCCGAGCGGCAATTGTTCCCGGGCGTACAGAAGCTTCGAGAATTTCTTACCGCAATGTCATAGCCTCCCGTGATTCCTACTTTGGCGTCAGCGTTACCGTGACCGGCGCTTTCAGAGAGAAGTCCAGCCTTGCTTCAGACGGGATCTGCACCTTGGGACCCTTCGTGAGAGCCTGGGTCAGGGCTCCAGCGCCCGCGCCGGCACCCGCACCGATCGCAGCGCCCTTTCCGCCGCCGGCGAGTCCACCAATCAGCCCGCCGACCGCTCCCCCTATTCCTACGCGCTTGGCCGTTTGCTTGCCCCGCGACTTGCCCTTTTCCACCGCCTCAGAGCTCTGTACTGGGTAAACCTTCCCGCCACGGCTGAGGGACGCAAGCTCAACCTGCAGGTCCGAGGCTCCCTTTATATGGCCGGCCTGCTTGGCTTTTGTCAGCCGAACGCGCGCATTAGACCCTGCGCTGAAAACAACCTTGTCGCCCACTGCGACCGGTGAGACAAGGCTTGCGGCAAAGTCCGCACCCGGCTGGCTGGTCCTGGAATCGATCGAGTCAATCATCTGCACGCTAACCACTGTGCCCGCAGGTACCGTCAGAGAGACGGGCTCCGGAGGCGAGGGCGGGGTAGCCTCCTGCCTGGCCGCAGGCGGCGCACTTGGAGGAGGCGCCATGGCCTCCGTCGTGGCTTTGCCCCTGGGGGGCTGGGTTACTGCCCGGGTTGCGGGTGCGCCAGCTATTGTCAGCTCATTCACAACCTTTTTCACACCACTGGCCTGTTTGGCCAACTGCTCCGCTGCCGCCTTCTCTTCCGAAGTCTGCACCTGGCCCGTCAAAACGACCGTGCCCCCCTGCGTGACAACGCTGATATCTCGCGTCTTCAGCGTTTGATCCTGATAGAGGTCCGCCTGAATTTCTTTGGTGATCGCGGCATCATCCGACGAGGGCGCCTGGCTGCAGGCACTGAAAAACGCCAGAGTCGCTACCAGCAGGGCCCCAATTACGAATTGTGTTTTTCTCATCTCGCTGCCCTCCTTGATATATGGAGTTCTGATGACAATTTATGCGAACGCCGAAAAATAAGAATGATCTCGTAAATCATTCGCCATCCCGACACCGGACCCAAGGCATCGCCGACGTTCACGGGCTGGCCAACCTCCCACTCGGGTCAGCCGTAATGGCGGCGCTTAACGTGCAACTGCGCCAACGACCGGGCCAAAGAGGCATTGACAGAAGCGACTTCTTAAGGAAGAGGTTTTTTCCCGGAGGCGACCGGCTCACTCAGCATCTTGACGACACACCCCAGCAGGCGCACTATCCCCCGCGTCGAAAACCTTTGCCGCCAAAGAGTTCCGATCCCACCTCATACCTCCAGGCCCGCCCTTCCCCGGCCCGCGGGTCGTGGAAGATCGATTCCCTTGCCGCCTTCGGTCTCTTGCTTTCCGGGCGGCAAAAGGTTGGGAACAACCTTCCTACAATTCAAAATCGTACGATCTGAGAAGCCCCGTAGAAACTGTCAAAACTACCAGTGTGCCAGGTAACGAAGGGAACCGATCCCCTTTGTGCTCACTGAGAAACCGCGATGGCGAGGAAAGCCAAAAGTAAGCGAGTCAATCAAGGGGACAATAATGGTGCCAAGGAGATAAACCAAGATCCACGCCTGGCGGAACCACCTCCGGAGCCCGGGCCACCCTTCTGAACCGAATTCACTTCAACAGGTTAGCGCGACAAGCCGGCGATGGAGCGGGAAGCACAAAAGCCGGCATCCAGGAAGGCCAACGACACAAACGGACAAAAGCTAAGGGCGAACGGTTCCAATAAAGCAAGAGAAGGAGAAATTTCCAGAAAACTCTGGCAAAAGATACGATAGGACCTCGACAACAATTCCCCACTGTGTTACGATTCGTCAACAGCAAAAGACTAACCTTCCCTTTGGGGCACGATCGGAGCGGGGCCGATGCGCGAGCAACCATCGAATGGCGAGTTGCAATCTGCTTTCACTCGACTCGGGTTTGTCACTTGCTCCCCGAGTGTGATCTCCGTTCTGCACCAGGCTTACAAGGCGGCAGTCGTAAGTGACATCACAGTCCTGCTGGAAGGCGAGACAGGAACCGGGAAGCAGGTCCTTGCGCAAGGCATTCACAAGCTTGACCGAAAGCGCAATTCCTCACCTTTTATTACTGTCCATTGCAGCACCATCAGCGAAGGGCTGGCGGAAAGCGAACTCTTCGGGCATCGTCGCGGCGCATTCTCGGGGGCCGTGACGGACCGTGAGGGCCTCTTCCAGGCGGCGCAAGGCGGGACGTTGTTCCTGGACGACGTCAACGATCTTCCTCTTCATTTGCAGCCCAAGCTGCTGGACGTCGTGCAGAGAGGAATCGTACGGCCGGTCGGATCCGATCGGGAGACTCGCGTAGACGTCCGTCTCATCGCCGCCTGTAACCAGTCTTTGGAGCCGCTGGTGCGCGAAGGCCGGTTCCGCCCGGACTTATACTACCGGCTGAACGTCGTCAAGTTGTCGCTGCCGCCTCTGCGGGAGCGCCTTGCGGACCTTCCGCGCCTTATTTTGGCTTTGGCAGGGCGTCACCACGCACTGTATGAGCCGATTGAGACGGTTGAACCCGGTCTGGTGAGTCTTCTGGAAACAAAACCCTTTTTCGGAAACATCCGCGAACTGGAAAATGCAGTCCAGAGGATGCTTTTTCTCAAGAGGCAGGGTGCATCATTGGGGCTGGGGGATTGGATGGCGCAGGCGGGAAAGGAGACTCCTGCCGCCGGCACTGATCCCTTGGCCAAAGCCGCCGTGGCGCTGTGGACAGCAATCTCACAGGCTGGCATTCCCTATTCGGAAGCCGTTCGGGAAGTTGAAAAAAGGGTGCTGGAAACCGCGATCAATGTTCCCGGAACCACCCGGCGCGTAGCCGCCCAACGCCTTTGTACCAGTGAGCGCACACTCTACAACAAAATGCGCGTCTACGGCATCGGCCCCAGCCACAGCACTTAGACATCCACTCCTTACATATGGAACTTCGAGTCCGGACCTAAGCCAAAGTGAGCAGCCTCCTCACTGCAGCATTCTTCAGTGCACTGTAGATTCTTTCAGTCGCCCTCTGCACGGCTCCAAACGCCCCGGAAATACTTGCTTTCCTCTTCTTCTACTCGCTGAAATGCGGAGCTTGCCTGGCGGCTCCTGGCACTTCTCCACCGCCAATTCCTGCAGATAGCCCCCGCGTCCAACATAGTGGCAGGGGTGCAGGATCCACCAAATCTATTCCTCGTCTGCAAAGCATAAATCCTTTCATTCCTATGCGTTTGGCGAAGGCGGGCTGCTGCTGCCGAGCCCCCTCCTGCAACGGCCGTGAAGAGTGGTCTCTTGCGTGCATCGTCCAAAAGCGAGGCTCGTCCGCGAGGCGGCGCGACGAGGGGGGGAGGATTCTTACGCAAGAGGGAGATCGGGTGCATTTTCGGATTGCAGACGTTTTTCTGACTCGCCCGGAAGAGCTGCTGAAAGCATTCTCGAGCGAGGAAGAAGCAGAAGGTACCGTTGTCGGTTTTTCCGACTCGGGATCAGAGCCCCGCGCTTTTGCCGTTGTCGATGTGGTTCGGCGTCAAAACGTTATCATCCCGACGGCGAAGCTGCGCATCGTCACTTTGTCGGGGTCCAAAGAAGAAGCAAGTTGAAGGCAGTAACGGACGATCCTGCCTCACGTAGGGGCAAATCGCAGAACACAGGTCCGCTGAAGACTGATTCCTTGCCGAATTGAGAAGAGGAGATAACCATGGCCGTCAATGTCAGCTACCCCGGTGTCTACATCCAGGAACTTCCGAGCGCCGTGCACCCCATTACCGGCGTCGCAACATCCATAGGCGCATTCGTTGGCTACACGGCCCGCGGAATCGACAATCGCGCCGAGCACATTTTCAGTTTTGCCGATTACGAACGTCTGTTCGGAGGCCTCGCGTCCGACAGCGAATTGAGTTACGCCATTCAACAATTCTTCGCCAACGGCGGGAATGAGGCTTACGTAGTCCGGACACCCCGGGCTGGGGCGAAAAGCGCGCAGGTGGTTTTCGGAGGCATGACCTTCACCGCATTGAGCAGCGGCACGTGGGCCAACGGCAAGCTTTTGATCGACGTGGATTACAGGGGGCGCGCACGAATGCTGCCAGGCACTGTTGCTCTGACGAACGGCTCGGCAACGGTCACGGGCACAGGCACGACCTTCACTACGACCTTGAAAGTCCATCAGAACTTGGTTTTTGGTTCAGATCCTTCCCAGACGCTTTATCAGATCAACTCGATTGCCGATGACACCCACCTGACGCTGAGTGCGCCCTACGGCGAATCGAATATTTCATCGACGATGGCTGCCCTCA
>JARRJI010000231.1:0-7025 GCA_037379595.1 Acidobacteriota bacterium
GCGGTAGTTCCCCAGTTTCCGTCCCGCGCGGCGCAAGGCCAGAATTTCCGCATGTGCAGAAGGATCGCTCAGGTGCAGCGGGCGGTTGTGAGCGCGAGCGATGATTTTCCCGTCATGGACTACGACTGCCCCCACCGGCACTTCGTTTTCGCGGTAACCGCGCCGGGCCTGGCGCAAGGCTTCGCGCATAAATTGAGCATCCAGGTTTTCCGTGGGATTCTTGCCGCCGCTGCGCATCAATGTATCCTAGCATTTTTGTCACAGGTTAGGACCAGCGCGACGGCGAAGCCTTTCGCAGTGAAGATAATCCGTCCGAACCGGCCAGTTTGACATCCTGCCGTTTGTTACCGGCTGCTTGTTCAGTGGCTGTGATACCCTTCTCAAAGCGGGCTGAGCCACAGATTTCACAGAATGTCAGAATGTGGCCACTCGGCCCTGCGTGATTGCTCTCAGCGAGGCAACAGCAGAGAATTGAGCACCAAATGCCGGTAAGTATCAAGCGAGCCTACGACAAACCGACCGACCGGGACGGCATCCGGGTACTGGTGGATGGCCTCTGGCCACGCGGAATCACCAAAGCGGACTTGAAAATCTCAGAATGGGAGAAGGGAATTGCGCCGTCGCACCCTCTTCGCAAATGGTACGGGCACGATCCCGAAAAGTGGCCGGAATTCCGCAAGCGCTATTGCCGGGAGCTTGAGGAATCGCCTCGTAAGGAAGCCTTGGACCAGCTCGTAGGTCTGGCCAGGAAGGGAACCCTCACGCTGATCTTTGGCGCGCGCGATGCTGAGCGTTCCAATGCCGCGGTCATAGCGGAGTTGATCCGGGCAAGGCTGAAGGGCGGGGGAGAAAAGGCAGTGAAAAGTAGCGAGTGATGATTGATTACCGATCTGCGATGGAGTCGTCGCTTACCACCGCCAGGTACCACTATCATTGACTCATTTGGAGGATGAAGCTGATTTCAAGCGGAAATTTAGAGGTGTGCAGCCTGTTTCGCGCTTGAAAACTTTAACGAAATTGGTTGTTTCACTGAAACCAAGATCTTCGCCGATAGACGTGACTGACAAATCAGTATGAGCCAGCAGTCTCTTGGCTTCCAGATTGACCCGAGATGCGATGAATGCCTTCGCATTCAAGCCGGTGGCCTCCATGGTGGCGCGAGATAAACTCTTTTCTGAACATCCAATCTGAGCCGCGTATTCGCCTACCTGATGCCATTTAGTGAAATATGTTTCAACGAGCCGCTGAAATGCCTTAAAGCGCTGCATAGCTCTGGAGTCTACATTCCTTCCCTCTTGCCTCTGGCCGGAAAAGATGCTGAGACGCAAAAGCAATGCGGACAATTGCCAGCGAAGCAGCGCGTGCACTTCTCGTTGTGGTGCTTTCATTCTCATATCCTCCAGCATCTTAAGGATTCCGTCCACCACGCACTTTTGCTTGTGCTCTCCAAGTACCAGGTGTTCCTGAAGATGTTCGAGAACAATGTCAAGTTGGGAATCTGGATTGAACGTTCGAGAACAACCAAGAAACTCAGGTCGAAAAAGAATCATCCAACCATCCCAATTCTGGTCATAGCCACAGTTGTGGGCCTGACCCGGTTTTATGACAATCAATGATCCCGGTTTGCAGCTTATGGGCTTGAAGTCCACGATGTGGCGGCACTTGCCGCGCGTCACACAGATAAGCAGATAAAAGGCGTATCGGTGCGTTGACCGTAGTTCCTCCGCGCCGGCGCGGTGGCGGAGGCTCGATACAGTGAAAATCTCCAGATCCAGCGAAAAAGATCCTGAGGGCTGATAGTCGAGGCGCCGAATGTCCTTCCTTTGATGTCGTATTTTCGTCACAGCCTTGTGTCCGCACCCCAACCTGGGCATCCGAAAAGGTAGGCAACTATTGTCTATTATTTACCATATTATTTGCCAGATCTACCTTGAAGATCCCCCTGACATGTCTGACAATTACCAAACGATGCTTGGCGGAGGGCCTGGATATTGTTGGAAAACTTGGCACGCAATTCTCCCTCTGAGCGTCGATTTGCAGCCATTCTTAAGGAGGCTCAAATGCAGACAAAAACTGACATCCATAAGATCAGAGAAAATATTCTCTCCCTTGAGCGTTCCGCCCTTGAGCGCTGGAACAAGGGTGACGTCGAAGGATGTCTGGAAATCTACGCAGATGATGTGACTTACTTTGATCCGATAACGGACAGTCGTTTTGATGGCCTGCCGGCAGTCGCCAAATATTTCCGCACCGTTTATGCGGGAAAGCTGAATATTTCACGATATGAAATTCTCAACCCGAAGGTGATTGCCGACGGCAACCTGGCAATCTTAACCTATAATCTTAAAAACTACGTTCGAGCATCCGACGGCTCTGAAACTGCTGGAACACCGTGGAACTCAACCCAAGTCTACCGTCGCACAGGGGACCAATGGAATGTGGTCCATGTTCATTGGTCGTTTACGAAGCATCCGGCAGCGACCCAGGGTCTGACGGCCTAAGGGCGAGTGGAATAGGCCTTGGGCTTTATGATTAGGCGCGTGGCGCATTTACGAAGGGGGCGGCGGGGTCAAAGAGAATTATGAATTCTGAAGGATGAAGAAGACAGGAGACAGAAAGCAGAAGGCGGAAGGCAGGAAGCTGAATGCTGAATGCTGGGGGCGCGAGACCGGCTACCGGTACCGGAATCACCCCTCAACACGTCCCGCAACGCACTGGGGCGCGCACCGAGCGATTCCAAATTCAAGATTCAAGATTGCAGAGTGGAAAGTCCCTTTGTGGGTGGCAGGGGAAACTTCAGTGGCTGAAGCCGCGTTGGCATGCTACGGCCAGGATGCTGCAGCTAAAGCTGCGTCCCCCCTGACACAGGCCATTGCCCGCCCTCACTCGCTAGTGGACTGGCATTCCGCCGCGGGTTTTGGGTCTTCTCATCAGCAGAATAGCCGGCAGGATGGCGACGAACAGGATGGCCAGGAACAGGTACGTGTGATTGAAAGACAGCATGGCCGCCTGCCGTTGCACCATGCCAAACAGCGCCGCATGGGCGCGCTGGCTTGCGGTAACCGCGTCCGAGCCGGAGCTCATGAAGTAGGCGCGAAGGTTCTGGAACATCATTTGGGTTTGCGGGCTGTAGGGAGTGACATTCCGTCCCAGGAAATTGGTGTAGGACTGTGCGCTTCTCGCCACGATGGTGGTTGAGATGGCGATTCCCATGCTCCCGCCGATGTTCCGCATCAGATTGAAAATGCTGGTGGCGTTGCCCATCTTCTCATTCGGGATGGGGTCCATAGTGACCGTGGTCAGCGGCACAAACAGGAAGCCGAGCGATAGTCCCTGCAGGAACTGGGCCCAGAAGATCTCCCAATAGCCGACGTTCAAGTTCAGCAGACCCAGCAGTACCAGCGAGGCGGCACAGCCCAGGACGCCGATCACCAGAAGCTTCCGCGCATCGAAATGGGACATGATGATGCCGACAAAGGGCATGGCAATAAAAGATCCGAGACCCCTTGGAAACATGGCGATCCCGGCCTGAAGAGCGGGATAGCCCAAAACGGTTTGAAGGAAGATCGGCAAAATCACCAGGCTTCCATAAAGAACAAAGCCCAGGATGGTCATGAGAAAGACACCGGTGCTGTAAGTCCGTTCCTTAAAGGCGCGCAGGTCAACCACCGGGTGCTTCACCACAAGCTCATAAATGACGAAGACGACGAGCGCGACGGCGGAGATGACGGCCAGCCTCATGATGAAGTGGGATGAGAACCAGTCTTTTTCCTGTCCCTTGTCCAGCACGATCTGAAGGGCTCCGACCCCGACCGCCAGCATTCCGATGCCCCAGTAGTCGATGCGACTGGTTGCGCGCTTGATGTAGTGGGGGTCAAAGACGAAGAGCTGGGTCATGATGAGTGCGAGGATGCCGATCGGGATGTTGATGTAAAACACCCAGCGCCAGCTATAGCTATCGGTGAGCCAGCCTCCCAGCACCGGGCCAAGCATGGGCGCCACGACGATTCCCAGCCCCCAGAAACCCATCGCCTTGCCGCGGTCCTCGGGCGGAAAGGATTCCAGCAGGACCGCTTGGGAAATGGGCTGAAGCCCGCCGCCGCAGGCTCCCTGGACGACTCTGAAAAAAACCAGCAGCGGCAGGTTGGGCGCCAGGCCGCACAGGAACGACGCTGCCGTAAATCCCGTGACGGACGTCATCAGCATGCGCTTCCGCCCGAAATAGTTGGAAAGCCAGCCCGTGATGGGAAGAATAATGGCGTTCGCCACCAGATAGGAGGTCAACGTCCAGGTGGCTTCATCTACGGATGCCGACATGCTTCCGGCGATGTGGGGTAGCGAGACATTCACCACCGTGGTGTCGAGCACTTCCATGAAGGTGCTCAGCATCACCGCGATGGCGATGATCCAGGGATTGATTTGCAGCTGTTCGGATTCTTTTGCCATGCTCAGGAAGTTTGAGGCGTGAGCCCTGCGGCGCACAAAATGGTGTTCGTCACGGTTTCAAGACCGAGGCCGGACGAGATAACCAGGTGATAGAGGCGGCGATCTTTCCAATCCTCGCCGAAGAAACGATGGATGTAGGCGGCGCGGCGCCGGTCCATCTCCTCCATAACCCGCTCGACATCCGTCCTGGGCGCCAGGCGCTCGCGCAGCCGCTGGATTCTTTCATGGTGTGGTCCAAAGATGGAGACGTGAAAAGCTTCGGGACGTTTGTGAAGCAGGCACTGGCTGGCCCTGCCGACAATCACGCACCGCCCGAGCGACGCTGCTTCCCGGACAATTTCTCCCCCGACCCTGCTCATGGCCTCGGAGTCGATGATGTCGGCATCGACGGTTGTGGCCATTCCTTCATATCCGCCACGCCACAGGTCCTTGACCAGGCGATGAAACCACGGATCGATGCATTCGTCGAGGCGTGCGGCCATTTCGGGATCGATTTGTGCTCTCCTGGCGACTTCGGCGACCAGCGACTTGTCCACAAGCTTCCAACCCAGCCGGTTCGCCAGCATCTCTGCGATCATTCCGCCGCCGCTGCCGTATTCGCGGCTGATTGTGATGACGTTGAACATTCCAGAGCCCCTATTTTTTTGTGATGACGGTCGGTTCGACGGACATCCCGATGCGCAAGAGATGCCGGCTGTCCTGGCCCGGATCGAAAAGGATTTTCACCGGAATCCGCTGCACGACCTTGACGTAGTTGCCCGTTGCGTTCTCGGGAGGGAGCAGGCTGAAGCGTTCGCCGGTCGCTCCCGCGATATTCAGCACGTGGCCCTTATAGTTGCGGCCGTAAGCATCCACATGGATCGTGGCGGGATCGCCCGGGCGCATGTCTTTCAGTTCGGTCTCCTTGTAATTGGCGGTCACGTACAGCCCTTCGACCGGCACAACCGCCATCAGCGCCTGGCCCGCCCCGATGTTCTGGCCCACCTCGACGGACTTCTTGCCCACGATGCCATCGGCCGGCGCACGGATGGTCGTGTAATCTACATCCAATTGGGCCTGGTCCAGATTGGCCTTGGCCATCTTCGCTGCTGCCTGGGCTGCGTCCGCCTCGGCACGGCTGACCCTGATGTGTTGGGGTCCGGTGTGCGAGGCGCGAAGGTCGGCCCGAGCCTGCGCCAGGCGGGCGCGCGCTTGTGAAACCTCCTGCTGAGCGGCCATGGCGGCTGACCGCGTCGCCGTTACCGCCGCAGAAGTCGCCTGGGCTGTCTGCATTGCATGGTCGTACTGCTGTTGCGAGACCTCGTCTTTCTTGACGAGTTGCGCATATCGCGCCAGGTCTGACTTTGCCCTGGCGTAATCTGCCTCGGTCTGTTTGACCCTGGCCATGGCCGCCTGGTACTGCTTTTCCGCGCCGGTGATAGCTGCCTGCGATTGTTCGACTCGCGCCTGGGCCGACGAGATCCCGGTTGAGGAATTGATGGAAGTGATGGGCACGCCGACGCTGGAAGCCTGGGCGCGCGCAACTGCCATCGCGTAGTCGGCCTGGGCGCGTTCGAGCGCGACCTTATAATCGGTCGGGTCGATTCGAACCAGAACGGTCCCTTTCTTTACGAATTCGTTATTTTCGACTTCCACGGCTACCACATGGCCGTTGATGCGCGAACTGATGGGATAAATGTCGCCGTCAATCTGCGCATCATCCGTTGATTCCCGCACCGAGTAATACCGCCAGACGAAGATTCCACCTATCAGCAGTATCAGTCCGACCATCAGGAAGGCCCATTTGGCCTTCGGGTGAAGCAGGAAAAACGTTCGGCGCTTCTCGGGCACGGATGTTTCGTGGGTTCCGCCATTACTTGTCTCCTCCAATCATTTGCTTGAACGCCACCTCCGCCAGGCCCAGCGCGCGAGCCAGCGAAGCTTTCGCGACGTTGTAGCTGTAGAGACTGGAAATGTAGTTTTCGTCCGCTGATGCGACGGCCTGCTGGGACTGCACGACTTCGAGGCTGTTGACGACGCCGGCAGCAAATCGATCCTGGGCTTCCTTTAGCTGTTGGTGGGCCAGCGTTTGAGTGCCCCTGGCGACGCGGACCTGATCTTCCGACGACTTCAGGTCCAGAAAGGCCGTTCGGACCTGGTAGGCAATCTTGTTGCGCAGGTCCTTGAGTTCCGACTGCCTTTGTTGAATCAGGGCGTCCGCCTGCATTTCATCTCCGCGAACTCTTCCACCCTGGAAGAGCGGGATTTTCAGGTTGGCTTCGACGGTATAAGTGCCGTGAGATTCCCCGGGACTGGGTCCGATATCGCCATAGTCCGCATGGAAATTCAAGGACGGCAACCTTTCGCTGTGTGCCGCTCTTTTCAGCGATTCGGCCGCGTGGACCTGTGCAAGCAGGCTCTTATAGTCGGAACGCGTCGCCAGCGCGCTGCTGAGCGCCTGATCGAGTGTCAGGTGAGGCGGCGGGGAATAGGGGACTTTGCTCGTCAGTTGGAACTTCTGCGCGACCGGCAGCCCGATGGCCCTCGCCAGCGACAGTTTTTCTGTTTGAAACTGATTTTTCAGGTAAATCAGCCGTTGC
>JARRJI010000232.1:0-6280 GCA_037379595.1 Acidobacteriota bacterium
GGCTACCATAAGCAGATATAATGATGCGAAATCCGCTTCGACCCCTGTTTCCCTATCTGGCGAAATACAAAAAGCGCTATGTGATAGGCTTCACTGCGCTCATCATCACCCAGGTTGTGGGTGTCACGATTCCGCTCGTTATCAAGGACACGTTTGACGCCTTGACGCGTGAGGTGACCTCACAGAAGCTCCTCTTTTTTGCCGGCCTGATCCTGGGCATCGCGCTTGTGAAAGCGATCTTCCAGTTCTGGATGCGCTGGATGCTGATCGGCATTTCCCGCGACGTTGAGTTCGACCTGCGCAATGACCTCTTCAAGCACCTGATGCGGCAGGACCCGCAGTACTACAATGAGCACCGCACCGGCGACTTAATGGCTAAGCTTACCAACGACTTGAGCTCCGTCCGCAACATCGTCGGGCCGGGAATCATGTATTCGGCAAACACGGTCGTGGTTGGTATCGCCACGATCATCCTGATGGTTCATCTGGACGCGCGACTGACGCTGCTGGCGCTGGCACCCCTGCCACTGGCCTCAATTGCCGTGAAATTCTTCGGGCAGAAGATTCATGAGCGTTTTGAAAGAATCCAGGCCATGTACTCGGAACTGACGGAAAAAGTTCGCGAAAACCTGTCGGGGGTCCGGCTGGTCCGGTCTTTTCGGCAGGAAGAATCCGAGAACCGCCATTTCGATGAAATGAACCGGCTGTTCGTCGAAAAGAACAAGAGGCTGATCTGGATCACAAGTTTTCTGTGGCCTGCGCTGGCCTTGCTTTTTGCCGCCTCTTTTCTGCTCATCATGGTGGTTGGCGGGGAACAAGTGCTTGCCGGTGACATTACGATCGGGACCTTCGCCGCATTCAATGTTTACCTGATGTATCTGATCTGGCCCATTATCGCTCTCGGCTGGGTCACAAACATCATTCAGCGTGGCCTCGCCTCGATGGGCCGGCTGTGGACCATCTTTGCCGCCCAGCCAACCATTGACGATCGTTACGTTCCCGAAAATCCTGTCCGCACCCTCAAGGGAGAAATCGAATTCAAGGATCTCACTTTTGCTTATAACGGATTCCCGATCCTGAGGAAAATCAATTTGCACATCCCGGCGGGCAAAACCATCGCCGTTGTCGGGGCCACCGGGTCCGGGAAAACCACGCTTGCTGCTCTGGTTCCCCGGCTTTACGATGCGCCGGACGGGACGGTGCTGGTGGACGGGATTCCGGTCCGCCAGGTCCCCCTCAAAACTCTGCGCTCGCACATCGGGTTTGTGCCGCAAGAGACTTTTCTATTCAGCGATACGGTTCGAGAAAACATAAGGTTTGGAGTTCCGGGAACTTCCGACGGGGACGTGGAGCAGGCCGCAGAGATATCCAACATTCTGCCGGATATTATGAGCTTCCCCAAAGGCTTCGGGGCGATGGTAGGGGAGCGCGGACTGACACTCTCGGGCGGCCAGAAGCAGCGGGTGGCAATTTCTCGAGCCATTATTCGCGACCCGCGCATCCTGATCCTTGATGATGCGCTATCGAGCGTCGACACCTACACCGAGGAAAAAATCCTGCGGCACCTGACCGGGGTCATGGCGGGAAGAACCACGATACTGATCTCGCATCGGGTTTCCACGATCCGATACGCAGACGAGATTGTCGTCCTGCACGACGGCACGATTGTCGAGCGAGGAACCCACGAGGAATTGCTGGCGTTGAACGGTCATTACACCGAGCTTTATAACAAGCAATTGATCGAAGAGGCTCTGGAAAAGGAAGTGTAACTCAGGCAACTGATGGCAGAGAGTTTTCACGAAGAAGAAGTCCTCGGAAAAGCTTACGACGCGCGGTTGATGCGGCGCCTGCTCACGTATCTGCGTCCGTACCGCCGGGTGGTCTTCTTTGCCCTGATCGCCATATTTTTCTACGGCCTGCTGCAGGCGGTTCCACCCTACCTGCTGAAGGTGGAAATCGACCGCTATCTCGATCCGACTCGCCACCATCAGATTCCGCAAATCCTGGCGCACTTTCTCAGCTCGAATCCTCGTGTCGGGATTCTTCAGATCGCATTTGTCATTTTCCTGCCGACCGTCCTGCTGACGTTCATCCTGCAGTTTGCTCAGACATTCGCTATGCAACTGGTCGGCCAGAAAGTGATGTATGACCTCCGCAAGCAGGTGTTCGAGCATCTCCAGCGCCTGCAGATGGGCTTCTTTGACCGGAATCCGGTCGGCCGGCTGGTCACGCGGGTCACCACGGATATTGATGTCCTGAACGATCTTTTCGCTTCCGGCGTGGTGGCCGTGTTTGGCGATTTCTTCACCCTGGTCAGCATTATGGTGGTGATGCTCAAGCTCGACTGGCGGCTCGCGCTCCTGACCTTTGCCGTTATGCCGCTGATTGTTTTGGCGACGGCGCTGTTTCGGAAGGCGGTGCGGGAATCCTACCGGCGCATCCGCCTGGCCATCGCCCGCATCAACGCCTATCTCCAGGAACATATCACCGGCATGCCCGTTCTGCAGCTTTTCAATCGCGAACAGAGAAGCTACGAAGAGTTTGAAAAGATTAACGGCGCCTACTTAAAAGCCTACAAAGACTCCATCCTGGCCTATGCGTTGTTTTATCCCACCGTGGAACTGCTCGGCGTGCTGGCTATCGCCGTCATCCTGTATCGAGGCGGCGACATGATCATGGGCGGGGCGCTGACCATAGGGACCGCTATGGCCTTCATCCAGTATTCGCAGCGATTCTTCCGGCCGATTCAGGACCTGAGCGACAAATACAACATCCTGCAGGCCGCCATGGCCAGTTCGGAGCGGGTGTTCAAATTGCTGGACACTCCGGTCTTGGTTTCAGATCCGACTCAACCCAGAGCGTTGCCGGAACCTAGCGGACATGTGGAATTCCGCAACGTGGGGTTTGCCTACAGAGACAATCACCGGGTTCTCGAGAATGTTTCTTTTACGATCGAGCCGGGTGAGACGGTTGCCGTCGTGGGACACACGGGCGCCGGCAAGACCACCCTGACCAATCTTCTGCTACGCTTCTATGACGTCCAGGAAGGCACGATTCTGTTTGACGGAGTGGACATTCGCGAAATGAGCCTTCGCGACCTCCGGCGCAACTTCTCAATTGTATTGCAGGATCCGTTTCTGTTCTCGGGCACGATTGCCAGCAATATCCGGCTGGGCACCAAAGGGATCTCTGACGAAAGAGTGCGTGAGGCGGCTCGGCGCGTCAACATTCTGGATTTCATCGAAAGCCTTCCAGGCGGTTTCGACGAGCCTGTCAGGGAGCGAGGTGCGACGCTCTCGTCCGGCCAGAAACAACTGCTTTCTTTCGCCCGGGCCCTGGCCCACGACCCGAGCATTCTGATTCTTGACGAGGCGACGTCCAGCGTCGATCCTGAGACCGAGCATATGATCCGCGAAGGGCTCCGGCGTTTGCTTGAGAATCGCACTTCCCTGGTCATCGCTCACCGCCTCTCTACAATTCAGAATGCCTCGAAAATCATCGTCATGCACAAGGGACACGTTCGCGAAGTCGGGACCCATCGGGAGTTGCTGCGCCTGCAGGGAATTTACTTCAAGCTTTATCAGCTTCAGTACAAGGACCAGGAACTTCTAGCCTCTTCTACTACGGAGCCAGCCAGGGGATGATGCCCGGAAATCGTTTCATGATCGTTGCCGGAGAACGCTCCGGCGATGTTTACGGCGCTGCGCTGGCTCAAGCTCTCAGAGCCAGAATTGAAAATGCCGAAGTTTTCGGCTGCGGCGGCGAGGCCATGCGCGCCGCGGGCGTTGAGACCGTTGTGGATCTCCATCAGGTGGCGCTGATTGGAATCTCAGAGGTGGTGTCGGGACTGCCCAAAGCATATCGCGCCATGCAGACCCTGATCAGTGAAGCGGCCCAAAGAAAGCCTGCGCTCGCCGTGCTTATCGATTCTCCATCACTGAACCTCCGCCTGGCAAAGCGGCTGAAGCAACTCAACATTCCCGTCGTCTATTTTGTAAGCCCGCAGATCTGGGCCTGGAAGAAATGGAGGATCAAGAAGATCAAGGCTTATGTCGACAAGATGCTCTGCCTTTTCGATTTCGAGACCGAGATCTACGAAAAAGCGGGAGTCCCGGTCGAATACGTCGGCCACCCCCTGGTGGACATGGCGACACCGCGCCAGACTCGCGAGGAATTCTTCCGCCATGCGGCGCTTGATGCGGATATCCCCACCGTCGCTCTGCTGCCCGGAAGTCGAAGATCAGAGGTCAAGCTCAATCTCCCGACAATGCTGGACGCGGCCGCCCGCCTGGCGCAGTCCCGCCCGGTTCAATTTGTCGTCGCTTCCGCTCCCACCATCGACGCTCAATGGCTGGAATCCGTGGCCACCCGCTACGACTCGGTCAAGGCACCGGTGCACACACTCCGCAATGCAACCCACGAAGCTCTGCAATACGCCGACGCGGCCGCAGTCGCCAGCGGGACGGCCACAATTGAGGCAGCTTTGCGAGAGTGCCCCATGATCGTCGTGTATCGGGTCTCGGCTTTCACGGCGATGTGCGCCAGGCTCATGATCCGCGTTCCGTTCTACAGCATGGTCAATCTTCTGGCGGGGAATGCCGCCGTGCCCGAACTGATCCAAAACGACTTCAATCCTGACAACCTGGCGTCCCGTTTGCGCTTGCTGCTCGACGATGCTGAAGCGCGAAACAAGATGGTCGAGGAGCTTCGAAGGGTCAGGTTGCGACTGGGCCGGGGAGGCGCCATTGAGCGCGCGGCCGACGCGATTGTGCGTGAGCTCGATGAGTGCAAGGCATCCCAATAGAGGCCACAAAGCATCCTTGCATTAGGGTCGGTTGACGTCCGGGGCCATCGGAGTGTACGGTCTTTATAGATAGAAATCTGTTCATGCGTCCTTCCCGGAAAACGGATTGTTATTCGTGTATTGAAAGGCTTGAATTTCTTATGGAGCACGCTAAATTGTTTCGCAGAATAATGACCGCCCTGGCAGGCTGGCGCGTGAGTACGGGTTGTTTGAAGACGGCGGTTTTCGTAAGCATGATCCTTCTTGCCGGCCTCTCAAGTGCCCTGGCTGCTGATCCCGCCCAAATCGTTGTCAAGAAATACGAGATCAACGCCCAACTGTTTCCTTCAACTCATATTCTGAACGCCACTGCCAAGATTGATTTCGTGCCTCAGACCAGTATCAGCGAGCTCAGTTTTCAACTGAATAGCGCTTTGAGAGTCCAGAAGGTGGTCGACTCGACAGGCAACGATGCTACGTTCCAGCAGGATGGACTGAATCTCACGATCACGCTTTCTACCCCGCTCACGGAAAACCAGCCTTCGTCAATTACCGTCAGCTACAAGGGTGGCCTGGGAACCGCCGAAGGGAGTCCTGTCGAAGGCCTTAAGCTCTCTTACGTGGGCACAGAAGGTTCCTATTTGCTCTACCCCGGACGCTGGTTTCCTGTCAGCGGATCGGGTCTCGATCGCTTTGCTGCTACCCTGCACATCACGGTACCCTCAGGCGAGACCGTAATTGCTTCGGGTACTCCTTCGCCTCCGGTCAAGCAGGCCGGCAATTCGACTTATTCATTCGAGTTTGACCAGTCGTCATTCCCCGGCACCGTTTATGCCGGCAAATATTCAGTCCAGCACGAAACCGCTTTCGGCGCCGACGTCACCCTGTACCTGGACCCAGGCGACGTGAATTATGCCGCGGATTACGGTGCTACGGCGGCCAAGATTATGAGCTTTTTCTCCAGCAAGTTTGGGTCGCTGCCAAACGGGAAATTGGCCGTAGTCGAGATCGCGAACGACACGGTCGGCGGCTATTCCTCACCCGGCATCGTGGCGCTTGCGAAACGCGGCTTCTCGGAGCCGGTGAACGAGCAACTGCTGTCCCATGAAATCTCGCGCCAATGGTGGCGATGCCTTCTCAGTCCTGCCACGCCCGACGACGCTTTTCTCGATGACGGCCTCTCACTCTATTCATCGGCGCTCTACATCGAGAAGTCACAAGGCGAAGCCGCTTTTGAAAACTTCATGCACACGACCGCCATCGGAGCCCTCACGCACGAAGAGACCGCACCGATCAGCCAGGCCGGCTCGCTCCAACCCTTCACGCCCCAATACCATTCCATTGTGGCTCAGAAGGGCGCCATGGTCTTTCACATGCTGCGCTGGGTGATTGGCGACGATGCATTTACCAAGGCCCTGCAGGATATCGTTCAAAAGTACGCGTGGAAATCCGTAAGCACCCAGGATTTCGAGAAGATTGCCGAGGAAGCCAGCAGCC
>JARRJI010000233.1:0-6274 GCA_037379595.1 Acidobacteriota bacterium
ACCACAGGAAATAGAAGGACAGCGGCGTGATGAGAATTGGAGAGTAGCGCGCCTCGATGACTCCAATAGAAACGTACCCTGCGGCCACAAGGATTCCGCCCCAGAACAGCGTGGTTCCCGGCGAAAAGCAAGCCCAGATCAAAATCACCGACCCGACAACCAGCGTGTGCAACAGAAGCGACGGAAGTCTTCGGATGACCGGCAATCTGCTTACCTTGCCGCCAGGCCAGGCTGCAAGTCGCTTGCTTTCAAGAATCCTGTTCTCAAGCATAGACGCCGGATACTGCATCTTACTCCCTGGGCGAAACCATGGAACCTGGTGCGGCCGCGAGTCCAAGCACTTCGAACATGTTCACAAGCCGCAATTCGTAAGTGTGCTCGCGGTGGGCGCGAGCGTAAGCCCGGCCGGCGATCTCCTTCCGTTCTTCGGGGCGGGCCAGATAGTAGTCCACCTTCTCTTTCAATTCCGCCCGCGTACGGAACGTAACGATCTCGCGCTCTGGCTCAAAAAGTTCGGGGAGCACGGGTTTATGATCGGCAATTTGGAAAGCGCCGCATCCCGCAGCCTCAAACAGCCGGCAGTTCACTCCCATGATTTCCCCATAGTGCATGGTGTTCAGGACGATCTTCGCGGAGTTGAAGGCTTTGGCCTTTTCCAGTTCCGCTACATAAACGTTAGGGTAGTGCTTCCGCATCGCCGACTTTAACCACGGGGGGTAGCCGTTCCCCCAGATCTTCAAGTCGTAATCCTTGAATATTTCGACCATGCGCGCGCGGTAGTAGTACATGTTCGACGCGGTACACAGGTCGCAACCGTATTTTGCCCGCTCCGCTTCACTCGGTTGCACCCGCCGATGCCATAAGGGGTTGCACGCTTCGGGCAGGTAGTGCGCATTCAGGTCAAGCTTCTCGCGAAAGGTCTCAGCCATGTACCGGTCTTTGAAAAACCACGCATCATAGGAACCGGCCAGCGCATACTGGCGGTCCAGGTTAGCCATGTGGTCAGGAAACCATACAGCGACTTTCGCAGCCGAGATCTGCTTGATGCGCCTGACAACTTCAGGAGGCAATCTGCCGTGGCAGGCCAGAACGATGTCCGGATGAAAGCTCTGCACTGACTTGATCACGCGATTGTATCGGCTCCGCTCAATGGCCGGGAAAGCGCGAGCGAGCGCGAACTCCAGAGAACTCAAGCGTACGCTGCGCTGCCTCCGCCTGGGGGATTCGTCCACGGCCATCACGGCATGGCCCATGTGTTCGGCAGTTACGACGATGTTACGGGCGAAGGAGTCTTCAAAGAGGTTGCCGGAAACCAGAATGCGCATCGATTATGGGTTCCTTTTGAGCAGTCCCTTGCTTTTCTGATGAGAAGACAGCAAGGCAGGTCTAGGAGCCGTCACCTGGTAGTTCGCAGAAGATGCCTGGGTAGGGCAGAGATGAAATTGAATTTTCCGACTTCTTCGGCCAGGGACTTCCACGTGCAACTCCAAACCGCATCCCGCTTGCTTTCGCTTCATGCAGCTTCCGGCCACGCTTCAGTCGAGAAGTTCCAGCCGAGCCGGCGCTGTGCCGGTGTCACATCACCCGCTTCGATCCTCCCCACTACGCCCTCTAGCCATTCCCGTGACGGGAAACTTCGCTGGTCGATATGGACTGAGTAGCCCATGGCATTGTCGAGAATCACGTGGCGAATTCCCCCTCGCCGCCGCTCCACCTCGAGCATCTGCTCAAGCGCGAGCCATGTGGGCCGGCCGTGAAGGCGGCGATGGATTCGGCGAACGAGGCCGAGCCGGTGTGGCACAATCGGCAGGCATCGCTGATGGAACACCGAGGGCCGGAGCATCAACGCGCGCGTTGAAATCCGGCCCCCTCCCCCTCCCGCAGCATGGCCAAGCCGCGGAGGCTCGACCAAGTCGGTTTGTCCCTTTCGAAGCAGCCGCATCCCCTCGGCCAGCCATCCATTCTCCCAAAACAGCATGTCGCAATCGGCACGGAGAACGAACTCCGCATCGGGCGCCTCAAAGGCAGCGACGAACGCGCGAATCGGAGTCCCGGCCTGGCAGCGGTCCGGCGCACCCTCTGTGAACCACGTGCTCAGACTCCGTTCCTGAGGAATCTCCCCCAGCGCGCTGACGTGCACGCGGGAGTCGGACTGCGCAAGATGGGCCAGAACATCCCACAGCCGGCTGGGGTCTGCCTGGACGTGTGCTCGATTGGCAGCGATCCGGCCAGACGCCGGCCGCCCGTCGACAATCACATGGACACGGTCAAGCCGGTTGCCGAACACACGGAGCCAGCTTGCCAGAGTGCAGGAGATGATCTCAGAGTCGTGGGCACATGCATTCGTCGCAATCGCAAACATCAGGATTTCCCTGCCGGCATTACTCCGCTTATCTGAGCAAGGCGCATGAACATCTTCGGACTTTCCACGGCAGACCCCTTCACGGCGCCGCCCTCAACCAGGATCTGATCTGCCATTTTTCCTCCAGGTCCAGAGCGTAATGCCAGACGGCAAGCAGGAATCCGCAACCAAGAAGCAGCGTGAACAGCACCTCAGTCATGAAAACGTGTGTTGAAATCCAGACAGCCGCAAGACTGACCGCCAGGGCTGCGAGGCTTCCGATGCTGCGCCCCAGATCTCTGCGGGCGAACAGGCGGGGCGATGTGCGTGTAACCCAGCAAGCCGCACCGATAAGCAGAAGGAAATCCGCAGCGACGCGGATCGCCCAGGCTAGCGCCGCTCCAGGCAACCCGAAATGCGTAACCATGAACCAGGCCAGGCCAACGTAAAGGGGCGCCTCCATCAGACGAAACTTGGCCGGAATGTCAGGGCGGCCGACACCATGGAGAAGGTCGTATGGAACAAAAGCCAGGGATTTTACCAGAGCCGCAACCGCCATGATCTGGAGGGCCAGCGAACCTTCAGCAGCAAACCTGGCGCCCAGCCATAGAGTCAGGATGGGACGGGCGAAAAAGGCCAGCACCAGGGCCGCCGGCCCCACCAGTAAAAGCAGGACCTTGAGTGAGCGGGTAAGGGCACTGCTGATCCACTCTCTGTCACCACGCCCGGCCGAAGCGGCGAAGGCCGGGAAAAGCGTTGCCGTAAAACTGGTGGGCAGAATCCACAGTTTGGTTGAAATCATGTAAGGGGGCGTATAGAAGCCCACCGCCGCGATGGAAACGACGGCGCCAATGAGGAATCGGTCAAAGTAAGCCAGAATGGGAGTGACGGCGCCGGAGACCGTGACCCAGCCGCCAAAGCCAAGCAGCGAGCGAATGAGCCGCCGATTGAAGCGAAAGCCGCTGCTAAGAGCGGGATAGAGGCGGACGCAAAGAACAAGCACAACCACAAAGCCCGCCAATCGAGCCAGAGCCAGGAAAAAGACGATGGCCGGAAGTCCGAACCCAAGGGCCAGGGCGGCAACCGGCACGAGATAAGTCAGGATGCTGAAAGGGATATCGAGCGCGTTCAGCAGATCAAAGCGTTGCGATGCCGCCAGCACGCCCCGCAGCGATCCTCGGCCAAAATCAATGGGCAGGGCGACGGCAAGGATCAGAAAGATCCATTGGGCCTGCGCGTGAAGTTCGGGAGGGATCTTCAGGACACGGCTGACAAGCACAGGAGAGAGGATCGCAAGAAGAACGCCTCCCGCCAGTCCGAAACACAACTGGCTGGCAAAAGCTGTCCAAACCAGTTCGGGAAGCTTGTCGGTTTCACCCTTGCCGAGAAACTCCGCGACAAATTTCGCCGTGGCAGGGCCAAGGCCCAGATTGACGACCGCGAAATAACCCACCACGATCCAGGCCAGCGAGAGGAGGCCGTAACGGTCCGGCCCCAGGTGATGGATGACGTAGGGAATCGTCAGCACGCTGACCAGCAGTGGCACGATCCGGCCGGCAAGGTTCAGCAGCGTGTTGCGGGCAAGCTGGCGGCCGCTGACGTTAACCTGGATTTCACGATGTGTACCGTTTTGCTTCATTAAATCTGTCAGGCCGGAGCAATGGCGACCGGGTATGGATGCCCTCCGAAGACGGGGAATTCCGAGGGGTGGCGGAATTCCGCATCGGGTTCTTGCAGGAAGGAACGATTCCTGACTTCTGAGGTTAACAGGATTGGCATGAGGTCTTACATGTTCACGTAGCGGTTGTCTTGAGGCAAGTCGCTTCGAAGGACATCCATTTCCCGGTCATCTTTCACTCGCACGACAGACGTTGAGAATGAGTGTTCGTCGTTGCCTGCCCTGCAAAACTGGCGCAGGCTTTCAGCGTGCGAATCTGTTGAGCTATAAGCAAAATCATCTGGTTTCTCGTCTCGATCGCGCCCGTGGGCGGGGAACGATTGCCAAGCCTGCCAGGACGGCAAACCATGCCGCGTTGGCGGGGATGTGAAGGTTGAAATCGGCAAAGCTGTGGACCAGCAAGCCGCAGCAGCCAAGCGCAGCGCCAAGCCGGATCCAGCCAGCTCCATCGTGGAGCCGCTCAGGCAGGTCCTTGAATGCGCGCCTGAAGAAAAGAACCAATGCGAGAACGATCAGGATTCCTCCCACCGCGCCCGTCTCCGCCAGCGCTTCAGCGTAGTCGTTGTGGGCGTGTGTCCAGACCACCTTCGCTGGAAAAGTCTGATATTGCGGAAAGACGGTCTCGAAACTGCCAAGCCCCGTTCCAATCCACAGATGGTTCCGGAAGATGTGCAGAGTATCGATGGCAACGAGTTTCCGCCGGCCATAGGTTACTTCGGCTGTATGGGTCACGTTCGCAAGCCCGCTCAGACGGTTTACGATCTGATTGGGCGCCATCCAGAAGAAAAGCAATGCGACCGCGGTGATTCCCAGGGCAAGCATCGCTTCAAAACCGCCGCTTCCCTCGCCCCAATGCTGTCGCCAGAGAATCGCGCCAAGGGTCAGTGCCTCAACCAGCAGGGCAATGAACCCTCCGCGCGAGCCGGAAAGCAGCAGGGAGCCCACGGGAACGCAAAGGCTCAAGGCCAGGAGCAATCGCCGGGGGTCAGCGCGAGGCCGCGACAGAACATACGCCGCGGCAATGGGGATGAGCATCTCCATCAATCCCGCGTAATCATTGTGGTTGACGTAGGGCCCGAAAGCCCATCCGGGGTTCTTGACGGTCCAATAAATCAGGTTGTGGCCGGAGAAGAACTGCAGGATGGCGAACAGCCCCACCGAAAAAGCATAGAGCGTGACAACCAGTCCCAGCTTCCTCCACGCAGCCGTCGGAGCTTCTCGAAAGACCTGCCCGGCAAGAAGGAAGAAGATCAAACTCGTTACAAGGCTGTAGATCGAATTCCGCGTGGCGTAACGATCGAGCGTGAAGCCGCCGTTATACTGCACCAGGGCGAGGATAAAGAACAGAGCCGCCAGCAAGTAGAGGGTCGTCCAATGAATCCTCAGAATCCCCCGCTGTGCGTTCGCAATTGCCCAGAGCAACAGCAGGGCTAATGCGACGATCAACAGTGCAGCCCAGGCCCAGGTCTGAACGGCGCCAAACGGCAGCGGAGCGGCCAGCAGCACAGCGACCAGACCCCATCTTGTGATCGAGAAAATATGAGAAGGAGACCGGCCGCGCAGGTCCGCCGCATCAGGAGGAATCTTCATAAACCTTGTCGTGGCAGCCGGCGTGGCCATGGTCAGCGGATTGAAGCGGTCTCCTTCGGCATGCGATTCACTGCTTCCAGCGACACGTCATCCAGCCAGAAACTGCCGCTGATCTCCATCGGGAAAGTCCTGCTGCGCGGCCGCCACACGGACAGGCGGATAAGCCGGGTCCGAGGTCCGGTCGTGAAATTCAGAGTCAATAGGTGCCAGGACGTAGTTCCCACGGTTGTCCCGGTCGAGACACTCAGGCAAGCCGGACATTCCGCGTCCACGACGCGCAGGCGCGGCCCGCTGCGCGAGGTGATATTGTCCGAGCGCGCATAGGCCCGCAACCGGTAGCATTGTCGAGGCTCAACCGGAACCAGTTCATAAACCGGTTCCGATTCCGGGTTCTGCCCTGCCGCATAGTCCACTCGCAGACAGCGGGAACCCTGATGGGCGGAAGGGTCCCGGAAATCGGTTTCGACATAGGGAGTGTTCGGGACGCGCCATCCGAATCCGGCGTTTAAGGGAGTATGCTCGAAGCCTCCGTTGTAAATGAGGTTCCGAACGCCGCCAACTGCCGGCCTGGCAATGACCCCCGCCCGTTCAAGGACGCGCCAGACTTTCTTCGCCTGCGGGATATCGCCCGCTCCGAGCAAACGGTCGAGGTAAGGTTCCACGGC
>JARRJI010000234.1:0-6237 GCA_037379595.1 Acidobacteriota bacterium
CCCTGAGCATCAAGGCCAGTGCCTCTCAAGATATCCCGTCATTTTATCCAGCGCCTGTTCAAGGATCGCATCCGGAGGCAGAAAAACGATCCGGATGTGCTTGGTACCCGGCGCCTGGCCAAAACCTTTTCCGTGAACCACCAGGACATGCTCTTCTGCCAGAAGGCCCCGCACAAAACTCTCGTCGCTTTCAGGAATATCGAGCCGGGGGAAAGCGTAAAAGGCTCCGCGAGGGGTGACACAACTGGCTCTCTTCGTCTTCCGGCTCCATTCCATGACCAGATCGCGGCGCCCGCGCAACTTCTTCACGGTTTCCCGCATGTGGTCCTGGGAGCCTTCCAGCGCCAGCGGAATCGCATATTGCAGCGGATGGTTCGCGGACAGCCGTGCCCGAAGCAGCTTATGCACACCTTCGACATAGGGTCTGATGACCTTCGGATTCCCGCTCACAATGCCCCACGCCACTCGCCAGCCCGGAGCCAGGTATTCTTTGGAGAGACCGCCGAACGTGACCACCGGTACGTCGGGAGCCAAGCTCGCAATCGAAACGTGGGGCTCATCGTCCAGAATCAGTCTCGCGTAAATCTCGTCGGAGAAAATAATCAGGTTGTGGCGCCTCGCAACCTCCACAATCTTTTCCAAAGTTGCCTTGGAATAGATCGCTCCGGTTGGGTTGTTGGGATTGATGACGACCAGGGCGCGGGTATCCTTTGTTATGCGGCTTTCCAGGTACTCAACATCCGGCTGCCAGTCGTGGGCCTCATCAAGAGTGTACGGATTCATTTGCGCGTCGAGTTTCCCCAGGATAGCGTCGTAGAGCGGATAGTCCGGCAGCGGCGTCAAAACATTCTGATGGGGCTCCAGCAATGCCGTCAGGCAGATATCAACGGCTTCGCTGACGCCCTCAGTAACAAAGACGCTCTGAATATTCCGAATACCTTTCCTCTCCGCATCAGCCCGAATCGCCTCGAGTGCCGACTTCTCGCCCAGCGACGGAGCATAGCCATTGTGGCCGTCGCGCATGGCTTTGGCGACCCCCTCGATCAGGTGCGGGGGGGTTTCGAAATCAAAGGCCACCGGGTCGCCGATGTTAAGGCGAAGGATCTCCTTCCCCTGGCGGGTCAACTCCTCTGCCAGTACAGCAAGGTCCCGAATGGCATAGTGAACGCGCTCAAGCCTCGCCGCAGCGGGGATTTCGTGTGGTTGTGGAACTGCGCCTGACGTATCTCTCATATTTCTAGGAAATTCTGACAGAAACACGCTGCGCGGTCAACAAGGCCAGACTGTTTCTCATGTTCGCAGCTTTTCCAGACCTCTCCCACGGCGTCTGCGACAAAACAGAGATTGAAGAAACGTCACAGCGATAATATAGTTCTTTGCTTATGAGAAAAACACGTATTCGCACGTCTCTTTTCCTCTACGTCCTTCTGGCGGTGATGGTTGCCGCCCTTCCTGCTTCATCCCTGCGCGCCAGCAGCACGCAAACCGCTCAGGGTTTGCAGCAGATTCTCCAGTACATTTCCAATGGCTGGGGTGTTCTTACCCGATCAATGGCCGAATGCCGGACCTACACGGACCCAAAGACCAACGCCAAATCCGCCCTTTATCTTCCTGCCAATTTTCCTGCACCGTCCGATCTGAAAGTTGTGGAATCAAAATGCGCGGTCCCAGTTAAGGCTTTGCCCAGCGTAATCAAGAAACTGGGCGACATCGACGTCGGGGCAATTCACCCGCAAGGGCTTCTCTATCTTCCCAAACCCTACGTGGTTCCCGGCGGCAGGTTCAACGAGATGTACGGGTGGGACAGCTATTTCATCATTCGGGGCCTGCTCGAAGACGGAAGGCTCAATCTGGCGCGCGATATTGTCGACAACTTCTTCTTCGAGATCGGCCACTACGGTGGCTTTCTCAATGCCAATCGGACTTATTACCTGACGCGCTCGCAGCCTCCCTTTCTGACCTCGATGATTCGGGCTGTCTACGAAGCCGAGCAGGCCAAAGGTGAAGCAAACCCGGCGTGGCTCAAAACGGCATATGAGGAAGCGGTCAAGAACTACCAGTTCTGGACAGAGCCTCCGCACCTGGCCGGGTCAACCGGCCTTTCTCGGTATTATGCGCTGGGCGAAGGCCCGGTCCCTGAAGAGGGTGCGAACGCGACCCCATATTACGGGAAAGTGGTCCGATATTTCCTGCTTCACCCTCAAGGCAGCCAGCCCTACCTTGTTCAGGTTCTGCCTGGGAAAAAGAACCCAGACGCGATAGGGCCGGAGTATTCTCTCACCTTGAATTTTGGCGGAAACCGCAAGAACCCCAAGGAAGAGACCGACGTCGTTGAAAAGTTTTCGCTGACACGTGCGTTCTACAAGGGCGACCGAAGCATGCGCGAGTCAGGATTTGACATTTCCTTCCGTTTCGGCCCGTTTGGAGCCGGGACGCCCAACTTCGCGGCGGTCGGCTTGAACAGCCTGCTTTACAAAACTGAAAAAGATCTGGAATGGATGAGCAGCCAGCTTGGCCTTAAACAAGAGGCTTTGAAGTGGCATGAAAAGGCGGCTACGCGGCGCCAGGAAATCAACCGTTACCTGTGGGACGCTCCCCTGGGCCTCTACTACGATTACGATTTCAAGAGCGGGGTCCAATCCCGGTACAGCTACGCGACGACCTTTTACCCCCTCTGGGTCGGCCTTGCTTCCCCCGAACAGGCGAAGGCGGTTGTCAGCAATCTGTCCTCCTTTGACCGGCCGGGCGGAATCGTGATGAGCATGGATAATACGGGCGCCCAGTGGGATGATCCGTACGGCTGGGCCCCGATCCAACTGATTGCCATTGAGGGATTGCGCCACTACGGGTACGACGCCGATGCCGACGGCATTTCGCTGCAGTTCCTGTCGATGGTGCTAAACAATTTCCGCAAGGATGAAACCATCCACGAGAAATACAACGTTGCAACACGGTCTTCAGAAACCAACGTCCAGGTCGGCTACAAGACCAACGTGGTCGGCTTTGGATGGACGAACGGAGCCTTCCTGGCGCTCTACCACGAGATGTCAAAGGCCGCCCAGGAGCAGCTGGCAAAAGAATAGGTCGAGCCACGCAAGGGAGGACCCGGGGCCATGATGCCCCGGGATAGCCCGTTCAATTCTCTACGAGGCCACAACAGGGTTCGTCAGCGTTCCAAGCTTCTCAACGGTAACGCTGGTCGTGTCGCCAGGCTTGAGAAATACTGGGGGCTTACGGAACACGCCAACGCCCGGCGGTGTCCCGGTTGAAATCAGATCGCCCACTTCCCAGGTAGCCGATTGCGACAGATAGCTGATCAGGTAGGGCACCTTGAAAATCAGGTTGGAGGTGTTCGAATCCTGCATGGTTTCGCCATTGAGCGATAGCGAAATGCGCAGGTTGTGCGGGTCCTTGACTTCGTCGCGGGTCACGATCCAGGGGCCCGTTGGAGCGAAAGTGTCGCAGCTCTTTCCGCGGTACCACTGGCCGTCGGAAAACTGCATGTCACGCGCGCTGACGTCGTGTAGGATCATATAGCCTGCAACGTAATCGTAGGCCTTCTCCTCAGGAATGTGGCTGCCTCGCTTGCCGATCACGACGGCAAACTCCGCTTCGTAGTCCACTTTTTCAGAGTTGGGCGGCAGGCGGATCGGATCTCCGGGTCCGCAGATCGTGTTGCCGGACTTGAGGAAAAAGATCGGCGCCTTCGGAGGTTCGTGTCCTTGTTCGCGAGCGTGATCAGCGTAGTTCATGCCGATGCAGGTGATCTTTCCCGGCTTCGGGATCGGAGCCAGCAGGCGCGCTTTGGCCAGGGGCGTGAAAAGTCCTCGCGGAGCCTTGTCGGGAACGATGTTCTTTGCCAGCGCAGTAGTGACCACAGCGAGGGATTTGCGCCACGCTTCGCCGCGGCCGAGCAGTTCGATCATGTCCTTTGGCGCCGCGCCGGCATCCAGCACCCGACGCGCGGCATTCTTGAAGTTGGAGCGCTCCTGGGCAGCGCGTGGCACACGCCTTTTTCGCAACACCTGAATCGTCGCGGCGACCTCGACAATAGATTCCTTTACGACGACCCCCAGGCTCGGTTGCTTGCCTGATTCATATGCGACTAGTTTCACGATAGTTCCTTTCTGGATAACAACTCACCGTAGAGTAGCGATCGAGAATCACTCTCCGGTCAGGAGAAAATGGTAATGGCCTGAGCCGACGCTGAAAACAACGCCGCCCTGCCCCAGTGTGGCAGAAGTGACGCCGGGATCGCCGGGAACAAACTGTCTCTTCGACCACACGACGTGATCGCCTTCCCGGACCGTCAGGGTCGCCGTCGTCATGTTCTCGAGTTGTGGAACCACGACTTTGGCGTCACTGTTGGGAGGAATAACGACATCCATCGAGACGCTGCCCTGCTTCTGCATCCATGAGCAGGACACAAGGCCTCGTATGGTCTGGGTGGAAGCACTGGCCCAATGGAGGTCCTCGACGACGTTCGGCTTGATCAGGATGTGCCGGTAGCCTTCTCCGTCGGGACCCGGGTTAATCCCTCCGAGGGCACGATAAAACCACGCGCTGATGCTTCCCAGCATGATGTGGTTGTGGGAGTTCATGGAAGGGCCAACCTTATCCTGCCAAAGCTCCCACAGAGTCGTGGCCCCGTGGGCAATCATGTAACCCCAACTGGGATAAGTCGTCTGTTTAGCGAGTTCATAAGCCAGGTCCGACCGTCCGTACTCGGTCAGCACGGGAAGCAGGTACTTGATGCCGATAAACCCGGTTGTCAGGTGGGTGTTGTTCCCATAAACGATGTTATTGGTGAGAACATTCCTTGCTCTTCCGACCTCTTTGGCAGGCACAAGATTCATGGCCAGGGCTATGGCTTGAGCCGTCTGGGTACCATTCGCATAGGCCCCGGTTTCCGCGTTCAGGAACGTCTTGTTGAAGGCGTCTTTGATGACGCCGGCAAGTTTCGTGTAGGTTTCAGCATCCTCGGTCTTCCCCAGGAGCTTTGCAATATTCGCAAGGATCTCGGTGTCGCGGTAATAGTAGGCGTCTGAAACCAGCGCGCCCGGAGTGTCCTTGACGGCGATCCAGTCGCCATAGTAGCTGTACCGGACAACGTTATCCTGCGCCCGACTCTGCAGAAACTCCTCATATTTCTTCAAGCCCTCATAGTTCTCCTGCAGGATGCGTTGGTCGCCATAGTGCTGCCACATGTACCAGCAAAGCAAAGGATAGGCTGTGCCCCAGGCCGGATCGGCGGGGTACCGGCCGTATTTGTGCGGCACGGTATCCGGGAGTTCGCCGTCGGGCTTCTGGGCGTCACGGATGTCCCGGATAAAATTCGTGTAAAACGCCGCCATGTTGAAATTCAGCATCGCTTCCGGCGCCGAAACCTGGGCATCGCCCATCCACCCCTGGCGCTCATCGCGCTGGTCGCAGTCGGTCGGAATGCTGTAGAGGTTTGAGAGTTGCCCCCAATAGGTGAGGCTCTGGATCTGGTTCAGGATCTGCTTTGACGCAGCGAAATTCCCGATCGTGTGAACATCGCTGTGCACCACCATACCCCGAATCGTGTCGAGGGTCGGCGTGCCGGGATAACCCGTCAGTTCAACGTACCGGAAACCGTGATACGTGAAATGCGGCTGGTAAACCTCGAGTCCTTTGCCCCGCAGGATGTAGATATCCCGGGCCTTGGCAACACGAAGGTTCTGGCGGTTGGGCATGCCGTTGGGGTAAAGCAGTTCGCTGAAGCGCATCTCGACTTTTGCGCCTCGCGGACCGCGCACCCGCAGTTCGGCCCAGCCGGCAAAGTTCTGGCCGAAATCGTAAACGTAGACCCCCGGTTCAGGGTTGGTCATCGACCGCGGAAACAGGGTGTCGGCCACTCGAATCGGCGGCATCATTTCCGCGGATATCTTGCCCTCTGTTCCCGCTTCCTGCCGCGCCGTCGCCCATCCTGCAGCATTGAAGCCCGGCTCGTCCCAGCCCGGCTGCTCCAGGCGTGCGTCATAAACGTCCCCGTTGTAGACACTGTCGCTGACGACAGGTCCGCGCGCCGTTTTCCAAGTGGCGTCGCTCGAAATGCTGACCGTCTTGCCATCGGCCAGTTCGATGTTCAATTGAAACAGGAGGGCCGGGGCCTTGTAATAAGGAGGAATGTGGCCGGGCGTCTCGGTTGCCCATCCGCCTCCCAGCATCACTCCCACGGCATTAGCGCCGTCCTTCAACTCCGAGGTGACGTCA
>JARRJI010000235.1:0-6214 GCA_037379595.1 Acidobacteriota bacterium
CGGTCGAGGTGCCCGTGGCGGGACCGACGCTGAAGTACTCCACGGCGGAAGTCCTGGCCCATGGATTGAACATCAATCGGTGGTTCCTGGTTCTCTATGACGATCCGGGCCGCGAGGCGGAGATCTCTTTTGCCACTCAAGACCAACCGCAGATCGATGGGGACACAACCTACATTTACTGGGACCGCGATTTTCAATCGGTTGTGATCGGCGTGCGCTTCGATCAAAGCGAGAAAACTCTGGTGGTGAATCAAAACCTGATCGTGGTTCTCGTCCCCCGCGAGCGCGCGTTGCGCACCTGGGTTGCGGATTTTCCGATCAAGGATTTTTCAGGCGCGGAAGGCGAGAAGCCGGTTGCCGTTCCGTTCATTTCTGACGCGGCCCTGCTCGTCTCCAGCGGCGCGCGCCGGGACCACGTCTGGGCGGACCTGGAATTTCGTCCCGGCAGCCACGAACTGACCGCGATGCTTCCCCCCAAGCCGTCCCGGTGCCATGTGGACGGCCGCAAGACGGAACTCCGATACGAGAGCAAGGGCCGCACCACCCGGATCAGCCTCTCGACGCCCGAACTGCCCTACCAGCCGATGCCCATCAAAAGCGTCCGGACGTGGGTCGAAAAAATCTCCGGCCAGCAAGCCGGTGAATGGCTCAAGTCTCGCTTGCTGCCGCTCGAGGATCTTGGGCCGGTCCCCTACAATTACGTCAAGTACCGCACAGAGCCGTTCACCTACAGCAATCAGAGCAAGCTGTTCGTCTCCACTTTTGCCGACGACGAAAAGAAGGTTTTCATCAACGGCAAGGTTGTTCCCGAAGCCTCAAACAAAAAGACAGAGGTCGAGATCGATCTCTCGAAGTACGTGAAACAGGGAAGCAACACTCTGGAGATCTCCTATGAGCTGTTCGGGTCTCCGAATTTCGGCAAAAACCTGGGTGAGTTGAAAGGGGTCAAGTCAGTGGGCATCGGCGACAATGCGCAATCCGCCACGCCGCTTGGCAACTGGCAGATTCAGCGGTTCCCCGCCCCATCGCAAGGCCGTGGCAGGATCAACCCGGAGCAATCCGTTGGCGCCTGGAGCGACCCGGTCAGCATCGGCACAGGAGGCGGCAAGGAGGTTCTCCCGGTCTACACCTGGTGCAGCGCCGAGTTTGAGATGGAACAGCCTGCCGAGGAATGGTTTGCTCCGTGGAAAGTCACCTTTGAAGCCGACCGCGATGCCCTGCTCTACCTGAACGGCAAATTCGTGGGCCGCTATGTGACCGTTGGCCCCCAGAAGGATTTCTACCTTCCCGAGCCTTTTTTCATCGCTGAAAAAGGCAAGAAAAACATCCTCACCGTCGTTCTGGCTTACACCAGCCAGGCCGGCCACATTCGCACGCTTCGCATCGCTCCCTACGACGAATTCGTAACTCGGCGTACCCGGGTGGAATTTGAATGGTAGGATAAGAAGTTCCGGTATGGGGCTCAATCACTGCTGGAAAAGCGTGCGTCCACGCTCCGGGCGGGCCGCACCTGACTGTGGAACAGGCGAATGACGACAACGCAACCGATACGAAGCCATCTCCGCGAGACTAACGCATTAAAGCGCGTTGGCGTGGGAATTGTCGGCATCGGCACGGTAGGGACGGGAACCATCAAGGTTCTGCAGGAACACCGGCTGGAGATCGAGCGCCGGCTCGGCTGCAAGCTTCAGCTCAAAATGATCTGTTCCCGGAGCATTCACAAGAAGGACCTTTCCTGGATCAAAGACAGGGTCGCCCTCACCACCGACTGGAAGGACGTGGTGCGCAATCCGGAAGTCGACATTGTGGTGGAACTCGTCGGCAAGCTCCCAACGGCCCGGTCGATTGCCTTTTCTGCCGTCAACTCCGGAAAGCACCTGGTGACCGCAAACAAGCAACTGGTCGCCGAGCATGGCATCGAGCTGGTGGGCCGCTGCACCGAGAAAGGCGTCAAGCTGGGCATTGAAGCCTGCGTGGCCGGCGGAACGCCCATCCTTCACGCCATCCGCTCCGGCCTGGCGGGAGAAAGTTTTGCCGCCGTCTACGGCATCCTGAACGGAACCACGAATTACATCCTGACGGAAATGGAGCGGCGCGGCATCTCCTTCAGCACGGCGCTGGCCAGGGCCCAGGAACTTGGTTTCGCCGAGCCCGACCCCACCTTCGATGTGGAGGGGTTTGACGCCCGCTACAAAATCGCCATTCTCACCATGGTCTGCTTCGGCCAGGCGGTTCCGGTCGAGGAAATTCCCGTGGAAGGGATCAGGCGCATCGAGCAGGTCGATTTCGCGTACGCCCACCGCCTGAATCGCACCATCCGCCTGATTGCAGCGGCGCGCAAGCATCGGGGCGGCAGGCTGGAGATTACGGTCCGACCGATGATGATTCCTCAGGATTCCCAGCTCGCCAGCGTCTGGGGCAGCACCAACGGCATTCTGCTGCTCGGCAACAAGGGAGGCACCACCACGCTGACCGGACGCGGCGCCGGAGGCGAGCCGACCGGTGTCGCCGTCCTTTCCGACGTCGTGGAAATTGCGCGGCTGATCAGCGGGAGGCGCCGGCAGCACGCCGCTCGGCTATGCACACTGGCGCCGGAAGAAAATCGGGTTGCCCTCCCGCGAACCCATCAGTTCCTATCTTCGCCTGGTGGTGCGGGACCGCCCCGGCATCCTGGCGCGCGTGTGCACCGCGCTCGGTCGCCATCGAATCAACATTGACTCGGTTCTCCAGGAGCCGGGCATGCCGAAGGATCATCTGCCTTTCGTCATGACGCTCGACCCGACGGCCGAGAGCCGCCTGCGTAACGCGGTCCGGGAAATTACGCACCTTCCCTTCCTGGTGCAACCGCCGCTGCTGCTTCCCTTTGTCGATTTGCCATAGCCTCAGGTCCCGGGCTATGGCTTTCCTGGCTGGAATTTCCAGGCAACGTCGCAAAATGAAATCCGCATCCCAGAATATGTGAATGGGGCAAATCGCCGCTGGGGCTTGAAAGCGGCACATCTGCGGGGCGAAATCGTAAGCCTTTCTTCCATCTACTCTCATCCGGGGATTCCCGCAGCAAGTTCGCCCGCCGCCGGAACCCGCTTCCGCTCGCCAAGAATAACCCGCTCTTCCGAAGAAATCTCCTCGTGAACTGTTAACTATTAAGTGCCATCGTTTGTCATCATTTTGACATGTGTTACGCTGTGCAGAAGAATCCTGACTTCCAAGTAACGATTCGCTGCCGTCCTGCATCTTACAAAATGTCAGGTTCAAGATCTGTATGAAAGGCCAATAAAAAGGCCTTGAACATGACTTTTGCGTAAAGGAGGTAACATGCGTTTGAACGTTGGACGGACAATCGGAATGCTTCTGTTAGTTGGTTTAGTAATGCCTGCTGCAATGTTATTTGGCATATCAACTCACCAGCGGTTCGGCATTAAGTCCAGCACCACCAACTGGTATGACACGGAGCAGGCGACGAACCTGCTGGATCAAATGCAGACGCTCGCGCGCAACACAAGAAGGCAGGTTGCGCGTCTGCAAGTCCAGGAGAACCAATTGACCTGGCTGGCCCAGTCTGGAAGGCTTGTAGTGGCCCGGTACGATGTCAACAAAATCGGGGCCGACCTGCTGCGGCTCGACCAGATGAAAAAGGGACTTGAGCCCTGGCAGCGGAGCCTGGTTCACAAGGTGACGCCTGAAGTTCATGAGATGGTCTATCAGTTGGATGCGGCCATCGCGCACTTGAAAAAACATGAAAACAAGAGCATCCTTGCCCTGACGCAATACCCGCAGAACATCAACGTGATTTACAAACAAGCCAATCGAATGGCCGGCACCATTGGCACTGTCAGCCAGTACGTGCAGGCCGAGCAAAGGATGGCAACGCTTGAGCATCACACGGCCAGGGCCTCTTCCTGACGCCCGCCTGATCTTCTCTGGCCAGGGGGCCTCGCGACCGGCGGGGCCCTTTGCTTTTTCAGGAACGGCCGCCGCAGCCTCTTGCCACAATCACAATCCCACGATTGAAATCACGACGAAGCCGAACCTCTTCTGTTTTGCTGATGAAAAAGGGAACCGGCCTACTGCGTTGACACCTGAAACTCGAACGTGGTGTCCGGCGTCACCTTGCTCCCGGGAAGGGGCAATTGCTTGATGATGGTATTCTGCGGGGCGCCGGGAAACTGGACCTGGGTCACGCTGATGTTCTGGAATCCTGCTTCCTGCAGTTCGGCACGAACCACGCCGAGGGGCTTGTTCTGAAAGTCCGGGCAGAGGTAAGCCGCAGGCTGCGGCCCCACGGAAACCAGAAAATTGACGGTCGGGCTCTGCAGGTCCGTTGTGGCCGGCGGGGGATCCTGCGCCACCACCTGGTTCGGCTCATCCTGGGGCCAGGAGATCGCGGCAACGTCGCCGATGGTCAGCCCGCGCTGGACGGCTGTGATCCGGGCGGCGCGAAGGCTGCGCCCCACCAGGTCCGGAACGCTCACCTTCTGCTGGCCCAGGCTCAGCAGCACGTGGACGTGCTGCATCGGCTTGATGCCGGTCCCGGCGGCCGGCATCTGCGACACGATCGCGTTCACGGGAAGCTTGTCGTTGTAAAGCCGGTCCTCCACGTCCAGGTCCAGACCCAGCCCGCCCAGAACCGTTCGCGCCTGAGCTTCCTGCATCCCGACCAGGTTGGGCAGGATCTCCTGCTTCCCGTGGATGGTCAGGCGAATCGTTGTAATGGCGGAGACTACGGCCACCGTCATCAGGATGGCAACAAGGGTAAGGATGCGCAGAAGAGTCCGAATTCTACCGCTGACTTTCATGTCTTCTGATTACTATGGCCGACCCGCGAAAAATTATCAAGAGCGAGACGGCGCCGCCGGCGCTGGTCAGCGTGCTGAAGCGGAACGCCCCTTCCGGCGAGGCTCCGGTGCAGGAGGTTGCGGCGACGGCTCCACGTGGACCAGCACATCCTGCACCCAGTCCAGGTTTTTGCGGATGGCAAAGCGCACTTCGGTTGCGATGTCGTGCGATCTTCTCACGGTCAGGTCCGGATCGACTTCCAGGTGCAGGTCGACGTAGTATTGCAGGCCCACGTTACGCGCGTAGCACTTTTCCACGCCGATGGCTCCGGGAACCGTCAGCGTCACCTCGCGAATGGCGGACATCATCTCGTCGTCCGGCATCTCATCGCTCAGCCGCGACGACGTTTCCTTCGCAACCCGCATGCCGGTGAAAATCACGAACAGCCCCACGGCAAACCCGCCGTAGTGGTCCGCGGCCAGGAAGCGCGCCGGGTCCAGCAGCGTCAGCCCCAGCGCCGTCAGGGCCGTCAGCGCCGAAAGGATATCGACAAAATCGTTCCAGGCGTCCGCCGTCAGAGCGGCGCTTCGGATTCTTCTGCCGTAGTGGAACTTGACCGCCGACATCACGGATTTCGCCACCATCGAGCCCAGCAGCGCCCAGACGCCGTAAAACGCCGGCGCCTCGTGAACATGCTGCAGCCCCTGCAGCGAGCGATAGCAGATGCCCACGCCGGCCAGCAACAGGATGAAGCCGACCAACAGGCCGGTCAGCGTCTCGTATCGCCCGTGGCCGTAAGGATGCTCGGCATCGGCCGGCCGCGAAGCCACGGCAAAGCCGAAAAAGACCGCGCTCGAGGCCACCACGTCACCGGCCGATTCAAAGCCGTCCGCCAGCACCGACGCCGACCGCCCCACGATGCCGACGGTGATCTTGATGACCGCCAGCGTGGCGCTGACCCCAATGCTGGCCAGGGCTACGCGCTTGCCGATCCTGATCTTTGTCGAACTTTTCAACCTGTGACCTCTTGGGAGAACCCGCCGGAAAGGTTGGAGTCTTGCAGCCTGCAATGGTGGATTTGCACGTCCCCCCGGCGTCCGCCCCGTTCCGCCCCCGCATCTTACCGCACACCCGGCCCCCCGCGCCACCGCCAGCCGCTATTCTTTCGTGTGTGGAAAGTTTAACCAACAGCCCTCTCCAAGGGGATAGGGTGTCCGACCTGTCGGGACGCGTGAGGGGTCAATTTCCCGGGTGGCGCATACATTGCGAATCTTGCAATGTGTCCGGTCACAGCCTCAGGACGGCCGCGTTTCACCGGGGCCATCAAGTACCCGCAGCGAAACCCGGCTTCAGCCTTTGTAGCGCCGAGCTTCAGCTCGGCATCGGGTTGTCTGCCGCCCTCTGGGTCGCTAGGGGAGGGCCCTCCCCACCCGGCACC
>JARRJI010000236.1:0-6485 GCA_037379595.1 Acidobacteriota bacterium
AGCCTGCAGGCGGTCCGCAGCCGGCACGGCCCGCTCCGGTGAGTCTGTGCCTTCCACCGCGTGAATGTCGTAGTGGTTGGCGCCAATGTGGCTGGGATTGCGCTTGAGAACGGTTTCAAGCGTTGGAACCACTTCCTCGGTCTCGGGATACGGTCTCCCATCTTTTTGCCAGTATCCCATGGACGTAAATTCATCAGCGCCGCCGCGAAAAGGGTCTGGACATCATCGTCCTGCGGGTACCGTTTGGCGAGGTCGCGCATGGCGTCCGCGTACGCCTTGTCGAGCGCCTTCCGATCCTGATTCTCGTCCCTTGAGTAACGCCGGGCCAGGGCAGGGAGGTAAGCGCGCTCCTTTGCACTGGCCTTCGACGTCGACGCCAACCGAATGGAGTCGTACGCCTGCCGGCCGTGCTCGGCGGACATGGGGGCGTTGATGTTCGGACCCAGGGCCAGGGCCTGCCCCCAATAAGCCATTGCGCAGTTCGGGTCAAGCAACGCCGCCTGCCGGACCAGCGGCGAGCTGGTAGTGACGGGATGGGTTTGCGTTCCGAGCCCCTTCAACAGCGGGGCAATGCGGGGTTCTGCTTCAGCGATCTCGTCGGATTGTTCAAAACATCCCGTGGTCGCCGTTACCGCCGCCAGGGCGACGGCAAGACCAAGCAGCATCACACGTTCTCGAGCCCTCCGGAACTGCCGGCGAGAAAACGTGACAGTTCCAGAGGACCCTTGCTGAAATTTCCTACTTACCATTTTGGCCTCCTGCATGAACCCTGACGGTCCATAGCAGAGACAAGTGCTATGAGGCCGGATGGATGTTCTGGTTCACGCGGAAGAAGTTCGCCGGGTCGTACTTCTTCTTGATTGTGGCCAGGCGGTTGTAGTTGTCGCGGAAGGATGCCTGAATGCGCTCCTGGCCTTCCTCCATCATAAAGTTGACGTAAGCCCCGCCGGCCGAGTACGGGTGCACCGCATCATAGTAAGCTTTGCACCAGCTGGTAATCTTGTCGCGATTGGCAGGGTCCGGGTCCACACCCACAATCACTCCTGCCCAGTTAGCATCACGATAGCTGAACGCCGTGTCCTTGCTTCCTACGCGATGCGCAGCACCGCTGACCGGGTAAAGGTGCATTGTGGAATGCATCGTCGGAAGTTTGGAGCCGTGTTTGAAATGTTGCACAATGGAGTCATCGCTCAGCTCTTTGAAGAAATCGGCCCGCCAGTACCACTGAAGTCCGGGAGGGTAGAGGGCGTCGAACAGGCTTTGAACGGCAGGGAAGGGCACCGGACCCAGATGATCCAGAACCGGCTTTCCGACCGACCGCATCGGCTTGGTGGCCTTTTCTGACTCTTCAGGGGAGCCAGTGCAGCACCACATCACGCCACACACCTTCTGATTATGAAGGTTGGCAGGAAACATCGGCACCGGAGGGATCGTCAGGAAAGCAAAGAAGCCGTTCACAAAATCCGGAGCGTTCACAATGAACTCGCGATAGGCTTTCATCACCTGCTCGGTCTGATCGATGGGCCAGAAAGTCGGACCGGCGTAAACCGAATCGACGGGTTGAAGACGGAATAAGAAGGAAGTGACGATGCCGAAATTGCCACCGCCTCCGCGAACCGCCCAAAAGAGATCCGGATTTTCCTCGGTGCTGGCGGTGACAAACTTGCCATCCGCGAGCAGCATATCCACGGAAATGAGATTGTCGACCGTCAAGCCATACCTGCGGGCAAGGTAGCCAATTCCGCCACCCAGCGTTAATCCGGCAACCCCGGTGGTTGAAATAATGCCGGTTGGTACAGCCATGCCAAACGCGTGCGTGGCGTGGTCGACGTCGCCCCAGACGCAACCCGGCGCCACGCGAACAGTTTTGGCCTTGGGGTCCACGTGAACGTTCTTCATCCGCGACAGGTCAATGACCAGCCCGTCGTCGCAGATGCCAAGTCCGGCGGCGTTGTGGCCGCCGCCCCGAATGGACGTCAGCAGATTGTTGTCTTGCCCGAATTGCATAGCGGCCAAAATGTCGGCCTCGTCCACGCAGCGGGCGATAAGGCCGGGCCGCTTGTCTATCATTCCGTTATAGACTTTGCGGGCAGAGTCATACGCTGCATCACCGGGCTGGATGAGTTCGCCTCGAAATCGTTCCTGCAACTTCCCGATGTTTCCAGGGGTCATGGGTTCCTCCTCGAATAGTGGATTGAGTTATGGGGTCCATAGAGCTGGATTTAAGTGGTGAACGAATGATGACGAGCAGCAAATGCCCAGGCAGATTCCCGCCGCATTGCTGATTGTGCTTTTTGGCGATCATGCAAAAATCGAAGCGCCCAGCCGCAGCCGTCAACGCTCTATTGAAAGTTTATATTTAGTAGCCCCGTGCCCCAGTTATGAACCTGATGAAAATCATTCAGCGTCCGCGATGCTTCAATTCGCGTGCGATAAGGTGATGTTCTATCATTTCAGCGCACCATGCAAGCCTTTTTGAACGTGTCTTCCTGCAAGCAAGTCCGGTTCATGACATCCCGTATGCCCCAAGGGCTGATTCGAGAGCCTCACACATGCTGGTGTCTCTGCAGGATCTCGTCAATCTCCTCCATCGTGAACTTGTTGAGCCTCACGACCTTGGCCCCCGACCGCAAACTGGGAGGCACAATGCAACAGGCCTCCTCCTTATTTTCGACGTCGGCGATGATCCAGGCTTTGTGCTCGCCGTCAGTACATCCCCAATCCGCATGGGTCAGGAAGTGCGAACCGCTCTTAAGAAAAATCTGAACGACTTTCGCACAGGCTTCCACTTCATCCGCATGCGGAACCTCAATCAAAAACCTTGCCATAACCTAAAGCCTCCTTTGTCTGTAAAGTCTTCACGCCTGCATATGGCGTCCCCGGTGCTGATCATTGTTCGCGGCGACGGGAGCGATGTGGCACTGAACGCTGCGATTGCGTGTGAATAGTTTCGTAATCGGACCACCCATCGAGTTCTCCCGGCCACCTGCCAGTCCTTGCAGCGTGCGCGATCTTCGGAAACCAACTTGAGCCACCATCCGCTCACAGTTGGGGGAAGGTCACACCAAAGCGTTTGCAGAGCCCCGGAACGCTGTCGAAGTCCATGTCCAGCGAATACTTCTTGTTGATTTCCGCAAACTTCCCGAGGTCGCCCCATGACGCCGCAACCTCCCGGAAGTAGTTCTCGAACCCCGCTGGTGAGATGATCTCGATAATCTCGCAGGGTGCGTCCCCCGCGTTCCAGAAGGTATGCCACTGGTGACGAGGTTTGAACACCCACGTTCCCGGCTGAGCGGTCACAACGTCGTCCCCCAGCAGGGCTCCCAGGTTGCCCTTCAGAACATAAGACAACTCATCCTCATTGTGGTGATAGTGGAGCGGGGCACCCAGCGCACGCGGGGCAAGGGGATGGTGGACAATGGAGAAACGCTGGCCAGTTTCCGCGCCATCGATCTTCCAGTGCACACCAAGACCCCCAAAATCAAAACTTTCGCCTTCCTCTTGCAAGATAGCCCTGGCGCCCATTCCTTTTCCTCCTTAGCTGTGTTTCTGTATAGCCCAGCGACCGGCCAAGAGGGAACTTCTGCCAGCAACTAAATTGATGACCATGTCACATGACCCTCCTGCCGGTGAAACCTGCGTTTACTTTCAAGACGGAAACCCCATCGTATTCACTGATTGTCCATAGGGCCGTGACGTGGCAGACTCATGTCGCCGCCCTCAGAATTTCTAAATCATCAGCACAAAGAATCCCGTCGCAACCAGAGCGATACACCAGATCAGGTCGAGGTTCAGCCAGGCTTTGCGCAATAGAGCGAGACCCAGCTTCTCGTAAACCACCCACGCGATCAGTCCCGTCACCACCAGGTAACCCGCCGTGTGAACGCCGACCGCCAGCAGGTTGGTGACTGTTCCTCCCATCACGGCGGCATGCGCGTGAGGTGCAGCCCCGTGACTTCCCGCCGCGTGTGCCACCGGCGACATATGGAGCAGGACCGGGAGCACCATCAGGCCGGCTCCGTGGGCGGTGGCCATCAGGAACGACCAGATCGTAAGATCCCTGAAGCCGACCCGCATTCCGCCGCCACGGGGATGCCGGTGCCGGAACAGGCGGTAGAGCCCCAGAGCAAAAAGGATGGCTGCCACCGCGATCTTGAGACCCCTCATAGGAAGCGCCATGCCGACGATTGCAGCCAGGAATACCACGGCGCCAATCGCCAGAGCGTGTCCAGCGGCGATCGGGACAAGAGACCGCCAGACCGCGCGCTGGCTCTTTTCCTGCATTCCCAGGGCGACCGCGAACAACCATCCCATTCCCGGGTTGATACCGTGATAAGCGCCAAGTAGCACCAACGCTACCCACGGCCACACCTCGCCATCGCTCACGACGGGTAACAGTAAGAGTCTGAGGAGGAATCGCCGCCGTCCAGCCGGACCTGGTGGCTGCGAAGGTCCTTGAACTCCAGGAAAAAGTTTGGATCGAGTTCCATTCCCCCCTCGGGCTTGGCGTTCACCTTGACCATCCACCCCTTGATCCCGTCGGTGTAGAACTGGTCGTCAATCACACCGTATAGGGAATTGGTGAAGTAGACGCGGCGCCCGTCGCGGCTGATTTCCACCATTTGCGGAGCGCCGTTCAACGGCTGGTCCGGCTTCTTCGGGTGCGCGGCGCGCCTCACGATCCCGCCCAGGTGCAGGGAACCGGTCTTCCTGGGATTGAACGGGTCGCTCACGTCGTACTGAATGAACTCGCCTGTGCCCCAGCAGGAAACGTAGAGATAACGGTCGTCCGTGGAGAGATCGATGTCGGTTACGAACGGCGGAACGGCCTTGAACCCTTTGAGCATGGGCGGAAGCAGTTCCGGGTCAGCGGGTTCAGCCGGAATTTCGATGACCTTGCGGATATCCCAGTTTCCGTTACTGCGGTTCCAGGCCCAGATGGATGAAGAAAGGTCCTTGAGCGAAACGACCACTCCAACGAATCCATAAGCTTCGGAAGGGTTGTGCGCCGGACGAACCTCAAACACAAGTTGATGCTCCTTGCCTAGGTCGAGAGTCTGCAGGTGCCGCCGGCGGCGCAGGTCCCAGATGTGGATCGCATGACCGTATCCACTTTCGAGAAGCACTTCCGGGATCAGGCCCTTCTCGAAGGTTTTGGGCGTTCCCCATTCGCTGCTGATCATGGTGTCGTACCCAAGATGCCACCAGAAGTCGTAAGCCAGGTATTGCGGCCCGCGGTCAAGCTCCCACTGCCCGAGAACGTCGAAGGTTTCGGGGTCCATCATAAAAACTCCGCCCGGGCCGTCGCCTGAGGGCGAACCGAGAGCGTTGACATAGATTCCATCGGGTCCGCAATGGACCGTATGCGGCCTTGAATAGCCCGTTCGCTTTGCCAATTCTTCCGGCTCGATGACTTTGACGATCTTCGGCTTGCGAGGATCGGGCTTGGTGTCGATGATGTGAATCCTCGAAGACCACAGGCCGGGAACCACAAGGTAACGCCGCTCCATGTGGGCGTGAGGCGCGTACGGGGAAAGGCATGAACTGCAGGCGTTCCAGCCGAAATGGTGCACTTCGTCACCCGCGTTGGGCATTTCGACCCGGCCTACAACCTGTCCATATTTGGATGAGGTCGGGTCCACATCGACAACCGCCACCGCATCGTGCTGCCCCTCGTGTTTCGGATTCAGCAGCACCACGTAAGCGAACTTTTCAGGCGGCGCCTCCATCGCCATCCTTGGCGAGGGATAAAAAGTCGGATCGGGCCTCCACTGTGCCATGGATTGATTCCTCCTTATTTTTTAATCAGCACCCCGTTGCCGGCTGGTAAAATAGAACCAGCCGGTATCTGGACCGAAACCTGTTCACACGTGAGACCAGTTAATCCTTTGGGGCCCAAGGGTGTCTTTTAGCAAAAGTTGAATATTTCTTGATTATTTGTTGCGTCGCGTATGCCAAGCGAAACCAAGGCCTTCGAGTTTGGCGTTTTCCGGCTTGAAGCCGGCGAAAGGCGCTTGACAAGGGGCGGGTATCCGGTGCCCTTACCCGGAAGAGTGTTTGATACGCTCTGCATTCTTGTGAGGAACCACGGCCGTCTGGTCACCAAAGACGAGTTGATGGCTGCCGTCTGGCCGGATAGCGTGGTGGAAGAGACCAACCTCAATCACAATATCTGCATCCTGCGCCGCGCTTTGGGAGAGAAGGCGACCGGTCAAAAATACATCGAGACTGTGCCCCGGCAAGGTTACCGGTTTGTCGCCGAGGTTAAGAAGGTGGACGACCCCGCCCGGTCCAGCATCGCTCACGCATGGGATTCCTTTCAGAATGAGCTTGTTAGCAGCGGAACCGAGGCTGCTCCACTCGTTCAATCTTCGGATTCGCCCTCACCTCCGGGAATTCCAGCCCCTGAGCAGGGACCCGTTCCGGTCGGCCGTCCTCGCCGATTGCTTTCCCCGGTGATCATCGCGCTGATGGCCATCGCAGGG
>JARRJI010000237.1:0-12006 GCA_037379595.1 Acidobacteriota bacterium
ACCAACAGGTAATTTGTAATTCGTGATTTTTCGCTCCACCGTCGGCTCAATCTCAAATTTGAGATTTCGAATTTCATAACCCAAAATCTGGAACTCAGAACTTCTAATTCATCCTTCATCCTTCATAATTCAAAATTCATAATTCATCATTCATACCGCAGCGCTTCCATGGGATCGATCCTGGTGGCTCGCCCCGCGGGGACCAATGCGGCGACAAGCGCGCAGGCGAGGAGGACGATGACGGCCAGGCCCAGAATCCACGGGTCGTAACTCTTCACGCCGTAAAGCTGGCTTGAAAGCAGCCGCCCGCCGGCAAGCGCCAGCGGGACTCCAATCCCGAGCCCGATGGCGAGCTGCATCACCGCCCCGCGCAGCACCAGCCGGATGACATTCGTGCGCGTCGCGCCGAGCGCCATACGAATGCCGATTTCGTTGGTGCGCCGGGCAACCGAATACGCCGTGACGCCATAAAGTCCGACGCAGGCAAGAATCAGGGCGAGAAGGCCGAAAAGCTCGGTCAGCCGGGCAATCAGTGTTTCCTGATTGAAATTAAGGGAAACCTGCTGGGAGAGGCTCATCATATCGAGCACGGTGAGGTTGGGATTGATATTGGCCAAAGTGCGGCGGACGGATTCCTCAAGATTCTCGGGCCGGCCGGCCACATGCAGTTCAATGTCCCCAATGTATGAGGCAGCTGTGTTCAGGAACGCGAGCTTGGGGTCTTTCGGTATTTGAAAAAACGGCATGAAGAAGGTCGGGTAGGCCGGCCCGCGCGCATCCTGATATTTTGCATCCTGCACGATGCCGACAATCTCCATGTCTCCGGCGTGGCTGGCATCGCCCAAACCGAAGTGCTGCCCGATGGGGTCCTGTTTGGGGAAGAATTTTTTGGCGAACGTCTGATTGATCACCGCGACCTTGAGGGATGTGGGCGTGTCCTGATCGCCGATCGTGCGGCCGCGCACCAGCCGCGTGCCGATGGTCTTGAAATAATCCGGGCCCACGCAGTCAAAGGATCCGCCATCGCGTTCATCCGGCGGGCGGCCTTCGATGTGGAACATGAAGCCCCAGTTGTCGTCCCGCATCGGACTGTAGAGCGAATAGCTGACGCCGAGCACGCTTGGGATTTGCGAAAACTGCTGCTCGAGCTGCTGGTAGAGTCCGTAAAGTTGGTCGGGCTTATAGCCGGCGAGGGCCGGACTCACTCTCACGATCAGGCGGCCCTGCGGCTCAAAGCCAAAGTTCTGATTCTCGATTTTCCGCAGACTTTCGGTGAGCAACCCCGCGCCGATCAGCAGCACGACCGAAAGGGCAACCTGGAAAACCACCAGCGATTTCTGCGGCAGCGAGGTCCGGTCGATTGTGGAGCGGCCGGCGCCGCGCAATGCCTCCGCCGGGTTGGAATGCGAAGTTACCCAGGCGGGCGCCGCGCCAAAAATCACTCCGGTCACCAGAGAAAGCAGGAAGGCGAAGCCCAGCACGGCAAGCGAGGGCGAGGCGCTGATGGGCACGAAACGCGATCCGCGAAAAGCAATCAGAAGAATCGCGTGCGTTCCGGCATAGGCCACAAACAGTCCCGCCAGGCCCCCGGCCAGGGAGACCAGCACGCTCTGGGTGATGACCTGGCGAATCAGCCGCCAGCGTGGAGCGCCCAGGGCGACGCGGACGGCCGTCTCGCCGCGAGCCGCCGCGCCCCGCGCCAGCATCAGGTTGGCAATGTTGGCGCAGGCAATCAGCAGGACGAGGCCGGCAATGATCATCAGCAGCCGAAGCCCCGCGCTCGCCTGGTGCTGCATGGTGGCAACGCCCTCACCGGCCGGCGCGATCCCGATATGCTGCTTGCCGATCTGCGAACGGTCGTAGGCGCTCAGGTCCGGCTGGGCCCTGAGCCACCGTTGCAACTCGGTCGTGATTTCGGATTGGACTTTTGCCGGTTGGGCGCCGGGTTTCATCCGCCCGATCACGTAAAGCCAGTTCAACGCCGGATTGTTCAGGATCGAGTTCGGGCCGTTCAGCGCGGGTTCGGTCGAAAGCGGCAGCCAGAAATCCGGAGGATTGGCGCGCAGTGTGTCGCCGAAAAAGCCCGGTGGCGCAACGCCGATCACCGTGTAAGGGATCATATTGATGACGAACGTCGAGCCGATCACTGAGGTGTCGAGGGCGAAATGCTCCTGCCAGGTGCGGTAGCTCATCACCGCGACGGGCGCCGCGTTCGGCTGATCGTCTGAGGGCGTGATGGTGCGCCCGGCAAAGGCGCTGATGCCGAACATGGAGAAGTAATTTCCGGAAACGAACTCGCCGAAATAGGGTTGGGCCGGTCCGGAGGCACCGCTGCGGCGCACGCTCAGGCTTGGCACCGACGCCTGGAATGCAGCCATTTCTTCGAACTCGGGCGTGTGGTCGCGGAACTGCTTGTACAAGTCGTAAGAGTAAATGGCCCAGTTGCCCTGCATCCCGCCTATTACACAGCAATTGCCGCCGTCTCCGACGCGGTAGAGCTGCTGAGGATCGACCACCGGGAGGCTCTTGAGCATCACCGCGTTTGTGAGCGTGAAGATGGCCGTGGTGGCGCCGATACCGAGGGCGAGGGTGAGAACGGCAACCACAGTGAAGGCGGGGTTGCGGCGCAACTGCCGCAAGCCGTATTTCAAGTCCTGACGCAGTGTGCTCATTATTCACCTCACTCAAACGCCGAGAAATTATGAATTCTGAATTACGAATTATGAATACAACCAGTGAATCCAGAGCTGGCTTTTCTCCAAAGCGGGTCGCAATTCATCATTCATAATTTGTGTTCAGCCTTCTTCAATCGCCCAGCGGCGCAATTGCTCAGTCTCAAATCTCGAATGGCAAATTTCGTAGCCCATAACCCAGAACTCAAAACCGCTGACTTCATAATTCACAATTCATAACTCATCATTCATAGCGTAATGCTTCCATGGGATCGACCCTGGTTGCTCGCCGGGCGGGGATGTAACAGGCCGCGAGCGCCACGGCGATCAGGACCAACGACACGGCGACGAACGTGAGCGGGTCGGTGGGCTTGACGCCGTAGAGCAGGCTTGCGAGGAAGCGGGTCAGTGCCAGCGCTGCCGCGACGCCGACGCACACGCCAATCAGGGCGAGCTTGAGTCCCTGCCCAATGACGAGCCTCAACACGTCGCGCCGTTCGGCTCCCAGTGCCATGCGGACGCCGATTTCGTGCGTGCGGCGGGTCACGGAATACGCCATCACACCATAGATGCCGACCGCGGCCAGCGCCAGCGCGATCCCGGCAAACAGGCCCACGAGCAGCAGGGAAAGAAAGCGTTGTGAGAGCCATTCCGAGCGCAATTGCTCCATGGTTCGGACGTCGTAGACGGGCTGGTTGGGGTCTACGGAGAGGATTGCCTTTTCGACCGCTGGCACAAGGCTCAATGGGCTGACGGAAGTGCGAATGGCGAGGCTCATGGAGCCGGAAGGCATCTGCGCCTCCGGCCAGTAAACCTGGACGCGTGACGGCGCTTCGAGCGAGCGATAGCGAACATGTGCAACGACGCCCACGATCGTCATCCACGGGGCTTTCGATCCGCTTCCACCGAGACGCAGGCGCTTTCCGATGGGGTTTTCATGGCGAAAGAAAGTCCGCGCGAGCGAATCGTCAATAATGGCAACCGGAGCGGAATGCGAAGTATCCGCATCGGTAAAAAATCGTCCTCGGACCAGGGTCATGCCGATCGCCTTGAAGTAACCGGGAGTCACGGGGCGCCAGTCGGCTTCAGGAAACGTTTTGTCCGGCGGGACCTCCTGAGTGTCGATGGTCGTTGTGCCGGAGCCGCCTTGCCCGCTGATCGGCAGTGCGACCGTTGCTCCTGCCGCCTCAACACCCGGCAGACGGTCGATGCGGTCGAGGATCTCGTGATAAAACGTCTGTCTCTGCTCGGACGTGCTGTAGCGCTTTTCCGGCAGGGCAACGTGCATCGTCAGGACCTTGCCGGAATGAAAGCCCGCATCGACGCCCAGCACCTTAACGAAGCTGCGCAAAAGCAAACCGGCACCGGCAAGAAGGGCCAGCGACAGGGCGACTTCGCAGACCACGAGAACACGGCGTACGCGGCCTGAGGCGCCGCCTTCACCGCCCGTGCGGCCGCCCTCCTTCAGGTCTTGGTAGGGAACTCGGCGCGCGGAATGGAAGGCCGGCACCAGGCCGAACAGGATGCCGGTCAGAACCGAAATTGCGAGCGTGAACAGAAGGACCCAGCCGTCCACTTTTACATCCGCACCGCCATTTCGCGTTCGCGCGCCGAAGCCCTGCCCAGCAGCAGGCCGGCAATGTTGACGCAGGCGATCAGCAGCACGAATCCCACGGCTCCGCACAACACCCAAAGGGCCGCCTGAACGTCACCCACCGTTTGCTGGAGCAGGGGAACCAGGAGCACTTTGAAATTGAACTGCGCGTAGGGGTAACCGGGATTTTGTTCCTCCACCGCCCGGGTGACGCGCTGCATGTCATCGCGAGCCTGCGCGAGGGTGAGATCCGGGCGAATCCGCGCGAGGACTTCGAGGCCATGGTTGCCCCGTTTGCTCGGCGCCAGATCACTTGGGGAAAAGGCCAGGGGTTGCCACATCTCGGCGTTCCGGGGGTAGCTGAACCCTTTCGGCAGCACGCCAACAATCGTCATCGAACGGCCGTTGACATCAAGCGTGCGGCCCACAACTTTCGGGTCGCCGCCGAAGCGGCGCTGCCACAGCCCGTAGCTGAGCATCAGCTCCTGGTCGCGGCCGGGCTGGGCGTCATCGGGAGTGAAGGCGCGCCCTCGGACTGGTTGGACACCGAGAATGGAAAAGAGACTCGGTGAAACAACGGCTCCTTCGATGCGTTCCGGGTTGGCGCCGCCTGCAATGTTGAAGCTGGCGCCGTTCATGGCCGCAAGACCGGTGAAGCTGTGACTCAATTCCTTCAGATCGCGGAACTCCGGCGCTGAAATCCAGTTTCGGTCCCCGGGCAATCCAATGCCGGTAAAGCGGCCCCAGATGGCTACAAGGTGGCTGGGCTGCGGATAGGGCAACGGCTTCAGCAGGACTCCATTCACCAGCGAAAAGATCGCCGTGTTGGCGCCGATTCCCAAAGCCAGCGTTAGCACGGCCACGGCCGTGAAGCCGGGACTTTTCGCCAATATGCGAAGGCCGTATTTCAAGTCCTGGATTATCGTGTTCGTGATCGGCCTCACTACAAACGTCAGGAAAATTATGAATTGTGAATTATGAATTATGAAAAGCAACGCGATGAGCGAGCCTTCCGATTAAGCCTAATTCATCGTTCATAATTCATAATTGATTCTCTTCCCCTTTGACCTTTTCAATCGCCCAACGGCTCAATCGCGCAATCTCAAATTTGAGATTTCAAATTTCATAACCCAAAACCCAGAACTGATAATTCATAATTCATCATTCGTAGCGTAACGCTTCCATCGGATCGACTTTCATGGCGCGGCGTGCGGGGACGTAGCAGGCCGCGAGGGCCACGGCGATCAACAGGAGCGATACTGCGATGAACGTGAGCGGATCGGTGGGCTTGACGCCATAGAGCAGACTCGCCATGAAACGCGTCAGCGCCAGCGCGGCGGCAATTCCGATGGCTACGCCAGTCAGCGCGAGCTTGAGTCCCTGTCCAATTACGAGCCTGAGCACGTCGCGCCGCTCGGCTCCCAGTGCCATGCGGATGCCGATTTCGTGCGTGCGCTGCGCCACCGAGTAGGCGATGACACCGTAAAGCCCCAGCGTTGCGAGCAGGACGGCGCAGAGGGCGAACAGTCCGCCCAGGAACGTCTCATAGCGGCGCGGAGCTTCAGAAGTCTGGACGATGTCCTTCAACGTGCGCTCACTGGGAATCGCCACCTGCGGGTCCACGCTCCAGACGGCCTGGCGGATGGCGCCTGCCGCAGCGTCCGGGTCCATCGCCGTGCGGACGACCAGCGTTTCCTCCGGCTGGTTAAACGACCAGACCGGCAAATAGACCGCTATAATCGGGGGCTGGTCCGGCGTCACGCTGACATTGCCGACCACGCCAATCACTTCCCAGGGCCTATGGCGCCACATCAGGTGGAGTCCGATGGGGTTTCGGCCGGGCGGCAGCAGCCGCGCGGCGCTTTCGGAGATAAGCGCCAGGTCCTTTCCGCGGTCGCTTTCTGAAAGCAGACGCCCCCGGACCAGCGGCAATCCGATGGCGCTGAATTAACCGGGACTGGCAAATCGATACTGGCTGACGACCGATTCTTTTCCCAGCTGCGGGGCCTCGCGAAACTTGATCGGATCGCCCCACTGGTTGCCCAGCAGAGGGAGCTTGTTCACAAGGCCGGCGGCCTCGACGCCGGGCAGTGCCTCCACCTTCTGCAGCACGTTGGAATAAAACCGGGCGCGCTCAGCACTGTCTTTGTACTGATTGGGTGCGACGGCAAGGTCGGCGGAGATCACATGATTTTCCTCCATCCAGCCGTTCTGCTTCACCACGTGGGCAAGACTCTGGATCAGCAAAATGGAGCCGGCCAAAAGCACTCCGCAGAGCGCGATTTCGCCCGTAACGAGAGCGGCGCGGAGCCGTGCGCTCGCCTTCCCGCCGCTCGCCGTCGGACCGGCGGTCTTCAACGCTTCAGAAGGGTGAACGCGCGTGAGGCGCAGTGCGGGAAGGAAGGCAAAGACCAGGACAGCGAATACGCAGACGCCCAGGCTGAAGGCCAGCACGCGCGGATCCATCTGCACCGCGTCCACCCGCGGGATGCCGATGGGCGCATTCCTGACCAGAAGCTGAAGTCCCCATTCGGCAAACAGCAGCCCGAGCGCTCCCCCGGCCGCCACAAGAATCACCGCCTCCGTCACCATCTGGCGTGCCAGCCGCCAGCGCGTAGCTCCGAGCGCCGAGCGCAGCGCCACTTCGTGAACGCGGCCGGCATTCCTCACCAGCATCAGGTTGGCAAGGTTGACGCACACAATCAGCAGGACGAACAAAGCGGCCACCATCAGCATCCAAAGTGCCTGCTGAGCCGGGCCCACTACAACCGTTTTCAGTGGCCGCACCAGGGCGCGCAGGTCGAAATGGCCGGGCAACCCTGCCGACGCGTTCCCCTGGTGCGCGATCTGATTCTCGACCACATCGAGCTGCGCCAGGGCCTGCTGATAGGTGGCTCCGGGCTTCAGGCGCGCGATAACCTCGTAGTTGAAGTCACCGACGCCCGCTTCGAGCTCATACTTCTCCAGGCCCAGCGGCTTGAAAATTTCCGGCGTCTCATCCAGAACACTGGGAAAACGGAAACTGGCGGGCAAGATGCCGACAACGGTGTAAGACTCGCCGTTCAGGTCAACCGCCTGGCCCACAATGCCCGGATTGGAGCTGAAAGCCTGCGCCCAGAGTTGATGGCTGAGGATCACCTCGTGGTCGCGCCCAAGCTGGTCTTCTTCAGGCCGGAATGTGCGGCCGAATTGAGGGCGGGTTCCGATCAGCGAGAAGAAGTTCGCCGAAACGCGAACCGCCTTCAGTTGGCGCGGAGTGCCCCGGCCTGTCAGGGTGAGCGTGGTTGCCCTGAGCGCCGCCATGCCGGCGAAGTCGGTGCAGCGCTTCTGCCACAAAAGGAAGTTGCCGGAATTGGCCGGCCACCACGGGAAATACCGGGTCAACTGCGGCACGACTTCGTCGATGGTGTAAAGCTGCTGCGGCTGCGGGTAGGGAAGGGACTTCAGCAAAATGCCGTTCAACATGGTGAAGACGGCAACGTTCGCCCCGATGCCGATCGCCAGCGTCAGCACGGCGACTGCGGCAAAGGCGGGCTTCTTCCTCAACACTCGAACCGCGTATCTCAGGTCCCGAAGTATTGAGTTCATGATCAGCCTCGATCGAACAGCAAATTACAAGTTACGAATGACCAGTTACCGGTTCGGGGTTCTGAGTTCTGAGTTAAGGGTTCTGAGTGACACGTCCTAAGCCCATTGGCACACGCAGCGCCGTTTTTCAACCTGGAACCCAGAACCCTGAACGCAGAACCATGAAATGGCTTGAGATCATTAATACGCGATTCGCGCTTCTTTGTTCCACCAATCGCGAAATTTCAAATTTGAGATTTCAAATTTCATAACCCAAAACCCAGAACTGATAATTCATAATTCATAATTCATCATTCGTAGCGTAACGCTTCCATGGGATCGATTCTCATCGCGCGGCGTGCGGGGACGTAGCAGGCCGCGAGGGCCACAGCTATCAGGACCAGCGACACGGCGATAAACGTGAGCGGATCGGTGGGCTTGACGCCATAGAGCAGACTCGCCATGAAACGCGTCAGCGCCAGCGCGGCGGCAATTCCGATGGCTACGCCAGTCAGCGCGAGCTTGAGTCCCTGGCCGATGACAAGTCTGAGCACGTCGCGCCGCTCGGCGCCCAGCGCCATACGAATGCCGAATTCACGCGTTCTCCGGGCAACGAGATAAGCCATCACCCCGTAAATACCCGTCGCCGCCAGGAACAGGGCCAGCGCTGCGAAGAGGCCCAGCAGAAAGGTTTGCAGGGTGGTTTCGTGCATGTGATCGTCGACGACTTGTTGCATTGTCCGCACGTCATAAACCGGCACAGCGCTATCGAGCGAGGCGAAATCATGGCGGATGGCGCCCACAAAGCTGAGAGGCGTGAGGCTGGTGCGGACGGCGAGATGGCCCGCCATTCCGAATTCCAGGCCCGCGGTGAACGGGAAATAGGCTTCGGGGATTGTCTTATGCGTAATACCCCATTCCTTGACGTCACCCACCACGCCGATTACTTCTTCCCTTCCAGGGCCTCCCTCGAAGACCTTGCCAATAGGATTTTCGTGAGGCCAAAACGTGCGCGCCATTGCCTGATTGATGATGGCAGGGAAGATCACGTCCTGCGGAATGGTGTTCAAGTCTCCGTGCGCGGCTTTGTAAAGCGCCCAGAGCCTGGCACCAGTGGCGGCGGCATTCTGCATGTCTACCGGCGTGAAGTCGCGGCCCCGCAGCAAGGGCGTCCCGTAAGTGCGGAAAGAATCCGGGCTGATATAGTTCCATTCGACGAGTTGCTTGGCGAACTCCGGATTGTTATTCCCTGGCACCTCGATATAACCATTGCTGCCGCCCTCCAGAGGGATTTGCGACGACAGCGCAGCGGAAGTAACGCCCGGCGTGTTCCGAACTTTGGCGAGCAAATTATCAACGAATGCCCGGCGCTGCTCGGCCTTGGGATAGCGGGCCTCCGGCAGCGAAAAGCCCATGGTGAGCAGGCCCCGGCGCTCGACGCCGATATCGGCGTTGCGCATCCGGGCGAAGGTACGCAGCAAGAGTCCCGCGCCCACCAGCAGAGCAAGCGAGAGAGCAATTTCAGCAACAACCAGTCCGTCGCGAAGCGCATTGCGGCCGCCGGAGGAGCTGAGGACGTTCTGCGACGCCGTCTTCAGTCCTTCGAAAAGGTGGCTGCCCGAGACTTGCAGTGCCGGAGCCAGCCCGAACAGAATCCCGACCAGAATGCTGACGCCCAGAGCAAAAAACAAAACGCGGAAATCCACTGTGATGGGATGAATTCGAGGGATGGGAAGTGACCGGGCGTTTTGCACATACCGGACAACCCACCACGCGGCGGCCAGACCGGCAGCGCCGCCTGCCAGCGCCAGCATCACGCTCTCCGTGAGAAGCTGCCGGATGATGCGCCAGCGGCTGGCGCCCAGCGCGCTGCGCAGGGCCATCTCGTGCGTCCGGTTCGTCGCCCGCGCCAGCATCAGGCCCGCGACGTTGGCGCAGGCAATCAGCAGAACCAATCCCACGGCGGCGAGCAGAATCCAAAGTTGGCTCCTTGAGCCGCGCGTCAACGCTTCCTGGAACGGAATGACAATAGCCTTCACGCCGGCATCGTTGTCTGGATAGAGTTTGCCCAGGTTCTCTTCGATGGCGGTCAGATCGGCGCGCGCCTGAACCGCTGAGACACCGGGTTTTAGACGGGCAATGGCTCGCCACCGGTGGGTGCCGTGGCCACCCAGATTCTTCGGAGACATGTCGATTGGCGTCCAGACCTCGGCGCCAAAGGTGAACGTGAACCAACGGGGCATGACGCCGATCACCGTGTAAGATTGTCCGTTGAGCTCGAGGCGATAACCTTGATGGTTTCGGCCCCGCCGCTGAGAGTGAGGTTCTTTTGTCCGGGCCAGGCATAGAGGCTGGTTGCTGCGAGCGTGTGGTTCTGTGCCTGCCACTCGAGGTAGTCGGGACCAGTGAGAGGGAAATTCCCCGGCGCTGTTTCGGTCTCCCAGAGCTCGACCAGACGGCCCGGGTTGTGAAACGGCAGCGGCTCAAGCAGTACGGCGTTAACAACGCTGAAGATGGCAGTATTGGCTCCAATACCAAGAGCCAGCGTCAGAATGGCCACCGCCGTGAAGCCGGGGTTCCTTCGTAACGTGCGCAGGCCGTACTTCAAATCCTGAATTAGCGTGCTCATGATTGACCTCACCAAAAATTACGAGTTACGAATTACCAATTACCGGGCCTGGGTCGTAAGTCTTGGGTTCTGGGTTATGAGTTCTGAGTTCATTGCCGCGAGCTGCTTCGCTCTTCAACTCGGAACCTGGAACTTGTGACTGCGAAGTAACTCGTAATTTGTAATTCGTAATTTCTTTGCGCCGCCGTTCGCACAATCTCAAATTTGAGATTTCAAATTTCATAACCCAAACTCCAGAACTCATAATTCAGAATTCATCATTCGTAGCGCAGGGCTTCCATGGGATCGACCCTGGTGGCACGCACCGCGGGGACGTAACAAGCGAGCATGGCAACGGCGATGAGGATCAGCGAAACGGCGATGAACGTGAGCGGGTCCGCGGGCTTGACACCGTAGAGGAGGCTCGAGAGGAAACGTGTGAGCGCGAGCGCGCCGATAAGGCCGATGGCCACGCCGGCCAGCACCAGCTTGAGCCCCTGCCAGACCACCATTTTCAGTACGTCGTTGCGTTGTGCGCCCAGCGCCATGCGGATGCCGATTTCGTGTTTCCGCTGCGCCACCGAGTACGAGATCACTCCATAGAGCCCGACCGACGCCAGCAGCAAGGCGAGCGCCGCAAAAATCCCCAACAGAACCATGTCGAAATGCTGACGGGCGACGGAATCGCCCACGATGGCCTCCAGGGGTTCGATCTCAAAAGCGGGCTGGGTGCTGTCGACTTCAAGAACCTGCCTGGCAATGGCGCCGCTCAGGCTCATGGGAAGGACGCGGGTCCGCGCCACCAGGCACGCGGGCATAAGCTTGTTGCCGAAACGGCTCAAGGAGTCCGGGATCTGCGACCACGGGACAAACACCGTGTCGGTTGCCGGGGCATTCAAGCCGTGTTCCCGCGTGTCGCCCACCACGCCGACGATTTGGCGGGCCTCGTCGGCGAATTGCGGGCCCATCCCGACGCCAATGGTGATCTGCTGTCCGACAGGGTTCTGGCCGGGGAAGAAATCGTGGGCCAGTTTCTGACTGATAACGACGACGCCGGCCGATTGGGCGTTATCGCTCTGCCTGAACGCCCTGCCTTGCAGCAAGGGGATTTTCATGGTTGAAAAATAGTCAGGCGTGATGGTTCGATACTGCGCGTCGCCGGTCGAGTTGTCCTTGCGGCCGGCAACCTGGAATGGCAGGTCGGGCCCAATCTCCATGGGCAGGGTTGTGATAAATGCAGCTCGCTCCACGCCGGGTGTCGCGTCAACACGGTCCAGCACCTCGCGGAAGAACTGGCTGGACGCGGCCGTTGTGTCGTATTTCGGATCGGCCAACGACACTTTCATTGTGAGGACGTTTCGGGCGTCGAAGCCGGGATTGACATTTCCCAGATTGACGAAGGTTTTGATCAGTAAGGCCGCGCCGGCCAGCAGGACAAGCGACAGTCCGATTTCGCCGGCCACCAGAAAGCTGCGCAACCGGCCGTGCCAGGCCGCGCTGGCGGTGCGGCCGCCGCCCTCGCGCAGGGAATCGTTGATGTCGATTCCAGACGCCTGGAAGACCGG
>JARRJI010000238.1:0-7068 GCA_037379595.1 Acidobacteriota bacterium
TGCAACGATGGGACTGCAACAGGGAGGGTCCTGAGCCACAACATGGCGCCATAGTACAACACCGTGAACGTCATCACCCGAAGAGCCGCGGACCTCAACCCCGGAGGGCCGCGCTACCAGCGGGTAGCCACAGCACCGGGTTTGTGCCCTGGGCTTTTAACGGATCACAACCGACGAACCCATGGCATAAAAGATGATGCCGTTGCTTGTATCTTGACATTCTGTTTGAAGTTGATTGGGTAGAAGGCAACGGTGTAACCGCCCGGAGAGAAATGTGCTCGACTGCGTCCAAGTGGGTGTATATTTTCAACCGCCGGAAGGCCAAAACGCCGATTCCTGTCTTCATGAGGGAGTTGAAGAGTGCTTCCATTGCGCTGGGTGCTCATCGCTGACGGACTGCTGGCGCTACTGCTGGCCGTCGCGTTCATTGTCCCGCGTTTTGCCCCTCGAATGAAACCGCCGCGCTTCGTTTATGGCGTAGGCGCGCTTCTGGCCCTCTGCTGCTGGGTTGCCTACTGGGTTGCCATCGGGATCATCTCTTCTTCCGGGCGAGGAACCGTTTTCGGCATCGCCCTGGGGGGTGGCGTTGGGTTCGACGTGTTGGCTGCATCGGTCCTGCTACCCATCGAAGCAGGTCTCCTGGGATGGGCAGCCATACGTTCTCGCTGGCGTTGGGCTTTGATTGCCGCCGGTGTCGTCGTCTCGCTTCCTCCATTGGTCCTGCTTGTCGCCGTCTTCTCCAAGCGATGATCATTTCGCCGGCGCCCTGCGATTGGCCCGGGCGGGTGGCGAGGACATTGACCTTCAGTGTCTGCGGTCAGCGAAGCTGAGTGCGTGTGATTCCGCGCAAACCCGCAATGTTAAAAAACGAACATTGCGGTACAAGGTTATGGCCGGGTGGCCCGGTCCCATTCCTGTTCGCCGCGGTGGATCAAGGCGGCGCGGTCCTCTTTCAAAATCCACCGTTCCTTCACCAACTCATCCGTTGCACGGGTGAATCGTGCAAGGTAATCGGCGCGGCTTTTGTATCGCTCGGCGATGGAGAGGCGCGGGTGCAGGCACACGCCGTCCCGCTCGTTGCCGTCCCCATTCGGCTGCGGCACAAGCACGGGAAAATCGGGCCCCACTTTCGGCGGCTGCAGGCTCAGGATTCCGTCGCGGCGCCAGTGGGGGCCGAAGTCCAGCCGCATGCCGGGGTCCGCTTCATGCGGCAGGTTGACGCCCGGAATGTGCGGAAAGGAATATTTGCTGAGCGGCACCAGTGTCCCGTCGGCGATTTTCGGATAACGGCTGGGAGGCGGCGGAATGTTTCGACGCACCCAGGCGTCCATATTCGAAATCATGGCGCGCCAGAAGTAGCGAACCGGCAGCGGCGACTGTGGTTCCTGGCCAAGCAAGTCGCCCTTTCCCCTGGCGGGTGGAAACGGTCCGGAGAAGTGCTGAAGGCCGGTGAATTTGTAAATGCGCACGTTGGGCGAAATCCGGGCGTCGCGCTGGCCGTCGGGCGTGATGTGAATCAGCGCGGCAGCGCGGCCCCAGTATTCGTAGGAAGTGTTGGAGAAGAAGATTTTGGGCAGCACATGCTCCGCCGTTGCGCGGTCAAGCAGCCCGCCGTGCCGGCCCGTCACGGGATCGGTTTCAGGCAAGCCGGTGAAAGGGAAAATATCGATCGGGAAGAAGACGGAGGACATCGGCTCCGCGTCGCGCGAGGGCTGTGCAAAGCGATAGTTGAAGCTGCCGCGGCCCGCACCCGCCACGTGAGCCAGAACGCCGTCAAGCGCCATGCGGCCTTCTTCATCGGCGTTGAAGCCCTGATAGAGGAAGTCGCGCAGATAGCGGCCGTTTTGCGAGATGCCTTCGCCATAAACGCGCAGCGCAGCGAGTTCGGCGCCATGCGCGTGCTTCACGTAGGAAGCGAAATCGCGCACCGCTGCAAAGCCCAGTCCGGCCACCACCGGATCCTTCACCACATAAACGTATTCGTAAAGTTTGCCGGGCTGGAAGCCGCCGTCAAGATGGATGAAGCGGTTGCTGGGCTCAAGCTTGCCGTTCACCATGTGCGCAAACTGCCACTTTGAGCGGGGAATCACCGTACGCGGGGCTTCGCGCGAGTCGCGCACCGTGAGAGTGTTCCTCGGATCATCCGGTGCGGCCACAGGGTATTCCGTGCCGCCGATGCGGCCGACAATCAGGTGGCCCAGCGGGATTTCATCCCTCACGTGCCACGGCGTAAAGTCGCCGCGCAACAGGCCGGTGATGGTTTTACCGTGGTCTTTTGCGATCGGCGCGTAGAGTCGCAGCCCCTGCGGGGCGTCCCACTGCCAGCCGAGCGAAACGATGGTAAAACCCCGGCGCAGCAGCCACCCGTCGCCCGGGTTGCTTACAACGTTCATCCCACCGCCGTCCACCAGCGCGATGATAAACGCGCGTCCCCGGTTCGGGATTTCGAGAAGCATCGAGCCGTTGCCTTTGCTCAAATGCTTCGGGCGGACGGCGACGAAATCGGAGGAAAACTCGACCTGGCCGTTCTTCAGATTGACGGCGTTGGCGAGGTCCACAATGCGGCGGTTGTGAGGATTCGCCACGGCGACGGAAAAGTAAACCTTTCCCGTGATGCGTTCGTAGGGGCCGGCAGTGCCGAAAGATTTACCCGCGGCGATGTCGGTACGCGAGGTGATTTCCACGCGCACCACCCGCGCCGCAAGTGGCGAAGCAACCCAGCTCAGAAGAAGGAAAAGTGAGATTGCAATTCTGCGCAGATTCATGCGCTGAAGCATAACACGTTCGCGCTGCCTCTCAAACGGGGCTTGCGGCTGGCCCCCCGATTGATCGCGTGCGATCCCCGGGCACCTACTGCGAAATCATTCCAATCGTGCGGAGCCAGGCCTCCATCAACTGGGGCCATCTGGTAATGGGAAACTTTGTGCGCCGCAGGCCGAATGCGTGCCCGCCCTGCGCATACAAATGCATCTCCACGGGAACGCCGGCCTTCTTCAGCGCAAGGTAATAAACCAGCGAGTTGTTGACGTTGTCCTCGGGGTCATTCTCTGCCTGCAGCAAAAACGTCGTCGGCGTCTGGCGGGTGACCTGAACTCTAGGATTCAACTCAACCGATCGATCGGAACACGGGTGCCCTGGAAATTCACACAGGTGCCCCGGGTAGAGAGCCACCGCAAAATCCGGGCGGCAGCTTTCTTTGTCGGCCGCATCCACAGCAGGGTACAAACGCTTCGTGAAATGCGTGCTGATGGCCGCCGCCAGATATCCGCCCGCCGAAAATCCAAGCACCCCAATCTTGTTGGGATTGATGTGCCACTCCGCAGCGTGGAGCCGCACCAGCCCCATCGTCCTCTGCGCATCTTCAAGCGCCGTCGGTGCTTTCGGATTGACCTGGCCCCCAATTCGCGGATCCCCATGCGGCCCCGAATCCGGCACGCGGTACTTGAGCAGCACACACGTGATGCCTTCTGACGTCAGCCAGTTGCAGACCTCCGTGCCTTCCAGATCGATAGCCAGAATCTCGAAGCCTCCGCCGGGAAACACCACGACCGCAACGCCCGTATTCTTCGCCTTTGGCGGGTAGACCGTCATCGTGGGTCGCGAGACGTTGCCCACCGCAACCCATGTCCTGCCGGCCACCAGGTGGCTCTTCACCGTCTTCGCATATTCCGGCCCCGCAACAGGCTGCGCGTCAGGCGGCGTCCCCGGCCAGATCGGCACCTGCGTATGACCCGCTGACGGCTGCCAGCCAGATGCCTGCGCCCTCAGACAGCCACACGCAAACACAACACAGAAAGCCAGCATGAAAGTCTTCACCATAATCCGAGAATTTCCTTCCAACGCGTTTCACTCGTTGTAACGCTAAAGATCATTCCCTATTCAAGGATTATTTAAGGGGATAATAACAAATAATCCCGATAAAGGCCGGGGCCTCAAATAAAGGGCCGCAGCGCAACGCCCGCCGCGCACAACTCTGCACTACCCACTACTGCTTCTGTTCGATTGTGCAAAAGAAATTGGCGGCCTGGTGGATATCGCCGCTGCCCTTATACTTAGCGATTTCGGGGTAAGGACACAACGGACGCGTCATTTCGACGGCGCTCGCCGGGTTCCAGGGCTGCGCATTCTTCGTGGCGATGATCGTCCTGGGCGCCACCCCATGCTCCACCCATTGCTCCAGCGCGCCGAACATGCTGTCCTTTGGGTTGGCATCCGCCGACGGCCAGGCCCCAAACGAGCTGGGTCCCGGACCGTTGCCGCAGTGCTGCATTCCCGGAACCATGTAGAGGCGCACGAACGCCTGGGTTGACTCGCGGCCCATCCTGGCCAGCACGCTCTTGTAGTAGTTCACCGTATTGAGCGGAGGGATGGCGCTGTCGCTCCACCCGTGATAGAGAATCAGCTTGCCGCCGTGAGACTTAAATGCCGTCAGGTTCGGATTTGTGGCGTTAAGAATGGGACCCATTTTCCGGTCAGTCAAACGCGTGTCAGCGCCAAAGTTCAGCGTCCGAAAATTCCACTTGGCGTTATCGAACATCATGTTCGAATAAAATTGGGTGCCGAAGGCATATTGCAGGCTCTTCTCGGGCGCGGGGCCGGTCATCCAGGTCGGCCAGCCATCAGGCCCAGGCTCGCCGCCGGGCATGAAGCCTGGAAAAATCTTTTCACCCTTGCGGTTGCTGGGCCCGGCATAGATCTTTTTGAGGGCGGTGATCTGGGGCGCGGTCAGGCAGGCGTTGGAATCGGCGCCCTTGCACAGGAGCGTCTCAGGATTGAAATGGCACTGCCTGGGGTCGTTCAGGATGCCATCCTTCACGCCGTCCTGGGCGTCGCAGGCGGCAAGCACTGCGTGGCTGATGGCGGGCAGCTTGCCCGGCGGGATATAGCTTGCCGGGTTGTCCAGCGTAGCCTGGGATATCCAAATCGCACTGGCCAGCAGGTGCGTCCAGAAGTTGGCCGGAGCGCCCGCGATAATGCCATTGTAATCGCGGGGAAATCGCTGCGCCTCCATCAGCGCCTGGCGCCCGCCATTCGAACAGCTTGCGAAGTAGGACCGGTGTGGAGAGGCGCCATAAAATTTCCGGACAATCGCTTTGCCGGTGACCGCTGTCAGGTGGATGGCCCGGTAGCCGAAATCAACGATCTTTTGAGGATGTCCCAGCGCCCAGCGGGCGTCGGTGGCTTCGCCTGCGTGGCCGGTATCGGTGGAGGCCGCGGCAAAGCCAGCGCGCACGGCTGCGGCCAGCCCGGCGTAGCCAATGGACCCCGCAAACCCGCCGTTGCCGACGCCGTCAAATCTCCCGTTCCAGTTCCGGTTCGGCATCCAGACTTCGAATCGGATATCGGAGTCGGCTGTGGGTTTGATGACCCCGGCAACCCGGCAGAAAGCCGGGACTTTCACGGAGGAGTGATTTCCCGGGAGAGCATTCGGCAGTGGGAACTCCCCCGCGGGGACCGAAACAGCCATGCTGATGGTCGTTTGCGGCAGCTTCAGCCGTGACAGGCTTTCGCAGGATTGCTGGGCAAAGCTTGTTGCCGCCAGGAGAGCCGTGAAGGCAAACAGGGTGACAGAGAATACCAACGCTTTCCATGGGCTCATCGGATGCTCCCTCCATTGGGAATGTAGGCCTTCTTATCCTTCCGGGGCCTCAAGCAGTGGTTGATTATACATCCGACCTCGCGCGGCATCCGACATTCATCTTAAATATCCCGAATCAGCGAAGCCGAGAGGTGTTAGAATGGCGCGGCGCCGCAGCCGCAATGCTATGGCAGCGAGAACTACACTCACTTATCCCATGCACGATGCCTAGACGATCACAAAGGAGGGATGGGCATGAAGCAGGATAAGAACTTTCTCGCTTCGCGAGATCGCAGACACTCCAGGACAAGCGTCTGCGCGACCCGCCGAACTCTTAAGGTGGTGGCGTGCGCTGTGTCGATTCTTCTTCTCGCTGCTACGCAAGCAGCGGCGCGGGGAAATCTCGGCCGGATCGAATGGTTCGCGGAGGCCGGTGGATCCTTCTTCCGCTTCGGGCAGCAACCGGGCGTGTTCCAGGTCTCGGTATTCGATCCCTACGGACGAAGTTTCGGGTCATACCAGGGAAGCGTCGTCAATCCCAACCGGTTTTCGGGCACCTACAGTTTGTTTACGGGCCTTCGTTACCGGCTGACCAGGCATGACAGCGTCGAACTAAGCTATTCCCAGAGCGAGAGCCACTTCGCCATTGAGGATCTTGAAATAGGTGGGCGCGAGGAGCATACATTCGGTCGGTTGCCTTCCCTCACAATTAACTACGTACGATATGTTGGCTCGATTTCGGGCTGGAAGCCTTTCGTCGTGGGCGGCGCCGGCGCGGTCTGGCAGGCTTCGCAAATTTCGGGGTTTGGCACCGTTGACCCGTCGTTCGACTTCGGGTTTGGGGCGGATCACAGGATCACGGACCGGCTCGCCTTTCGCATCGAAGTAAGGGACTACGTCGAGCGCCTTCCGTCGCCCTTCCACGGATACAGCCAGGATATCGAGCCAACAGCAGGTTTGGTGATTTCTTCCCGCCCGCCGGAGTCCGGGGCCGCCGGCCCTTCGCGGGTTGAGGTTTACGGCGAGCTGGGTGCCTCGTTTTTCACCGGGGCTTCGGCCTCCACTCAAGCTCCCGTTATCGGCCTGCGCACTAGTGTCAACGCGGTCCTACAAAACTCTTATTCAAAGGCGGGTCGGTTCGCCGCGGGATTTCGCATTTACCTTTCCTCGAGAAACGCCCTACAGTTCTCCTACTCCCAGGCCCCCAACCGCTTCGAACAGCGAATCTCAACAACCGAGCCACCCAAAGTAACCGTTGTAAGCAGCCAGTTCACCCAATTCGTCAAAGATCTCACGGCGGACTACGTTCGCTACCTCACCGGGCCTGACGCGGTCAAACCCTTCGTTGTGGCGGGAGGCGGCATGGCCCTTTTCCCGGGTTTCTATTACCCGGATATTCACAAGTTCTGTTTGCATTTGGCAGCGGGGGTAGATATACCCCTTGAAAAACAGTTGGCACTGCGAATCGAGATGGATGATTTCCTGTCGCC
>JARRJI010000239.1:0-6119 GCA_037379595.1 Acidobacteriota bacterium
CTCAGCTCGATCTCCTGAATCCTCCTCTGAAGCAACGATTTTTCGAGGGCCAGCCCGGCATGGTCGATGAAAATCTCCAGCCCTTCCGTCTCTGCAAGCGCCTCTCCCGAAGAACCGTTGTCACAGTAAAGTACGGCAACAGCCCGCCCCTCAGCGACGATGGGGAAGATAGCACACTCCAGCGGGTTCAATCCCCCCAGCTCATCCATCATCTTCCTGGTGACTTGATCTTTCTCCATTCTTCCTTTGTATGGAATCTGCCCGGTCAGTATCTTCCTGAAAAAAGGGCTCTCACCGACGCGCAGAACGGTCTCTCTGACCTTTTCATCCGGCCTCTCCAAATCGAGTCCGAACTGTCCCAGTCCAACCAGTTCGTCAATACCGACAATGAAGAGGACGCCCCGCTGGAAGATGTCACTGGCAAACCTGAGTATGAGCAGGGTTATTTCGGAAGTCGAATTGGGAAACCTGAGTTCCCGTGTCAGAGACTTCAACGCCGATATATCCTTCCGCTCCGCGGACGGCGTTTCCCAGTCCTCGTCCCATCCCTCATCCTCCGTCATCCCCTCGGAGAACCCCTCATCAGGAGTAAAGGACGCCTGTGAAGATTCGTCCTGGACACGTGCCCCTTCCATAAGCAGATATTCCGGGCTCATTCCTTTCGAAAGCTCCCAACCCATGTCCTTCAAACCGGTCTTTCCTTCAAGGTCCAGGTCGTCCAGCTCGAACTGAAAATTGCCGTCCTCCCACGTCAGGAGTCTGAAAATGACTCTTTCGATCCTCTTTTTTGTGATCTTGTCCAGATTGTCGGGACTGACCGATCCGAAGTCCATGAGTATTTCGGCGAGCGATTTTTCTGGCAGATCCTTTCTTATCTCCAGAGCCAGATTCAGTATTGTATTCTTGATCAATCCGGCTTCGAGCAGGTTCGTTCCCAGGCTTTTATCGAGGTCGTCCGTCTCCGCTCTGACGACCATGCCGCTCCTGAAAACAATGACCGCCTCTCCGCTGCTACCCCTGATGATGAGTGTCCCGGACTTCCTCCCCACACTCAGTATCTGGAATATGTCGGAGATCGCCAGGTCTTCAAGTCTTCCTGCCAGGCTCATAACATGCAGTCCCCTTCAGTGAGAAACTCCGGACTGCTCCCGCTAAAATGAAGTTTGCTCCGTATGAGAGTAGGCAGAAGAAGCATATTACGCCTTCCACCGGCGAGGATCAAGGCCAAGATACTCTCCATTCCTCTTTTTCTTCCTTCCCCTCACCATCACATCAAAGTCCGCTCCAGAGACCCAAAAACACAGGCGCACCGCAATCGGCACAGCTTCTTTCACTAGTGGAGTATATCAGTACAAATCGAGAAGTGTCAATGAGTTAGGTCACAAAAACTTCAGTATTAGGTTCAGGTTGAAACGGGACCACGCCATCAGCGGTTATATCTTGCACCGGGAGGGTCTGATCCCGGCGGCCGGACACAACTGTCACCGTCTCTGAAGACACGATGAATGCGCAGTCAGCTCCGGGAAATATTGACAACATGATGACCGGGAAAGTAATTTAAAACATGATCGCGATTGTAGACTATGGGATGGGTAATCTGAGGAGCGTTGAGAAGGGTTTCAAGAAAGTCGGGGTTGATGCCAGGATCACCGCGGACCCCAAAACCATAGACGACTCTGCTGCAATCGTACTGCCCGGGGTGGGCGCTTTCAGGGACTGTGTGAGGAACCTGAATGACCTTTCCTTGACCGATACGATAGCGAAATCTATCGGTAAGGGCAAACCCTATCTCGGGATATGCCTGGGACTGCAAGTCCTCTTCAGTGAATCTGAGGAGTTCGGCACGTGCAGGGGACTTGACGTTTTCAGGGGGAAAGTGGTGAGGTTCCGGATAGACGGGAAAGTTCCTCATATGGGCTGGAATAACGTGCACCTTACAAGAAGACCCCCTGTTTTCGACGGGATAGATGACAACTCGTTTTTCTACTTTGTCCATTCCTTTTATGTTGTCCCCGACAACACGGACGTTGTCGCCGGAACAACCGACTACGGCATCAACTTCACCTCCATGGTATGGAAGGACAATGTAATCGCCACCCAGTTCCACCCGGAGAAGAGCCAGTCGCTTGGGCTTAAAGTGCTTAAGGGGTTTGGAGAATTCGTGCGGAAAGCATAATCCAGTACAAGGGGGCTTAAGGCGCAGAAGACACGGATCGGTCCTCTGCGCAGCAAATCCTCACGGACGTGCCGTCCCCGATCAATCGGGTTCCGCCGGACTGGGCAAACCGCCAACTATCAGTATCCTTAGTTCCCACGTTGGCAGAAAACATTATGTTGGACCGATAAGTAACGACCACGTCAAGGCCGCTCCGGATCGTTCTTGACCCACCTTATTCATGAATGTTCGTCAGAACAATGCACAAGGTCCCCGTACTTTACAGAAAAAAGACCATTATCTATAATTGCCTTGTTGCGTATTTATGAAATTTTAATTCTGAAGAGGAGTGGAGCATGAAGAAATTACTGTTGGGAGTGTTGTTGCTGCTTTTCATGGCGAGTGTTGCCGGGGCGGTGCAGACAAGGTTGATCGTCAGGGCAAGGGCAAGGGACGCAAAATTTATCGGCAGCACCATGGGCGGAGCTTTGGTTGTCGTAAGAAACAGCGAGACAGGCGAGGTCATGGACAAAGGTTTTACTGTGGGCGGCACCGGGAATACCTCAACGATCATGGTACAGCCGCAGCACAGAGGTGTTCCCTATGCGGGCAGCTCGGCGGCAAAGTTCGAGGCGACCGTCGATATTGATGAACCTACATTGGTCACAATCGAGGTGTCCGCCCCGTATGCCCAAAGGCAGTCCCTGGAAAAAACGTCGACTCAGTTGTGGCTGATCCCCGGGAAGGATGTCCTGGGCGACGGCATTATCATGGAGGTGCCGGGATTTTCCGTCGATGTCCTGGCTCCGCAGGCCCACGAAATGATCAGGCTCTCCGGTGGAAGACTGTCTGTGCCCATTCGGGCAAACGTCATGATGATGTGCGGCTGTCCGGTAACCCCGGGCGGCCTTTGGGATGCCAACAGGTACGAGGTCGCGGCGATCGTAAAACATAACGGTGCTGTTTCTGAAACAATTCCGCTCACGTACGCCGGCAAGACAAGCACATTTGAAGGGAACCTAGTGGTCACAAGAGCCGGCGTCTATGAAGTGACGGTATATTCATTCGATCCGGCGACGGGAAATGCGGGAGTGGACAAGACTACATTCATGGTCCGCTGATGCCTGCTCCGGGGAATCCGTTTGAATACTAAAGAGGGCGGTTGGCCACAGACGGATGCAGACTGAAGCCTGACTTTTCAATGAGTTGTCGGCAATCCATCTTTCATCTTTTTGGTGAAAGATGCGATACCAGTAACTCTTCTTTTTTGTTTTCATTTGTCTGTGCTTGTCTGCGGTCAAATGCTTTTTCCGGAAATTAACTCAGGCCAGTCCCGGGAGCAGTTTGCTCAGGCCGCCGGTGATGAATTCCACCGCTATGGCAGCCAGGAGCAGCCCCATGAGCCGCGTCGCAATGTTGATCCCCGTCTTGCTCAGCATCTTTCTTACGGGGCCCGCTGCAATCAATGCCAGAAACGTCAGCAGCGCGATAAGGATGCAGATTACGACGATCAGGGAAATATGCAGGGGGTTAGAAGACATGTTCGCATATATTATCACCGTGGATATCGCGCCCGGCCCTGCCAGGAGCGGCATCGCAATAGGTACCACGGCGATGCTCTCCTTCTCCTCAGCCTCCGCGGCCTCCTCCGGTGTCTGCTTGCTCTGCGTATGTCTGGCCTGCATCATGGAGATCGACATCAGCAGGAGAAGAATCCCGCCTCCTACCTTGAAGGAGGCGATGCTGACGCCGAAGAAATTCAGCAGGGGCTTGCCGAGCAACGCGGCGACTATCAATATGACTGCAACGGCGGCACCGGTTGTATGGGCGATACGTTTACGCTCTTCTTCAGCCAGACCGCCCGTAAGGCTAACAAAAACCGGGATAATGCCAAGGGGGTTCACTATGGCAAGAAGCGTCGTGAATATCTTTATGTAACCCGTGAATGAAAGCATTGTTGAATACATTTTACCCGCATTTGACGCCTTTTATCACATTTAATGTCAGTGTAAACGGTCGTCATGAATATGCCCCTTGCCTGTCATTCCGGCCTGGCCGGCCGCGTCGCCGCCTGATGCGGGAAAATCTTACCGTCTCAGCGACTCCCAGCGAAGATTTGCAGCGGGAATCTCGGCCCTTTTCGCCCGATATTTCGATACCTCAGAACCGGCATGATGCTACAAAGTTGTCGCGTGAACATTTTTGTCGGACATTCATTACAGTAGTTTCCTGCTAAATCGGGCACATACGGGCTGGCATGGTTCTCGCTTAACGACAGTATGCGAGGACTGACATTGGGAACACTGAAGGACAAGGTAGAGGAACTGGAAAGGGAGGAGATAATAAAGGCCCTCAGGGATTGCGGCTGGGTGATGGCCAGGGCCGCACGGAGTCTCGGCATAACGGAGAGAATGATAGGATACAAGATACAGAAATATGGCATCAGGAAAAAGGAGGTGCGGTGGCTTGAACAGGGTGCAGGGGGAGAATCCGGAAACTGTGAAGGCAGGTAGAATCGAACAATCGTCCAGTGACAGAACAGCGGCGCGAAGTGCGGAAACTATCTTCAGAAGGAGAGGGAATATATGAGAAGGTTTTTAGGCTGTTTCATGATAGTCTGGTTTTTCTTATTGTCGGCAGGCATTGTGTATGCCGCGGAAAAGACGCAGCCGGCCGGCACCGTGGCGGTTCAGCAAGTGGTACCCGCCCCTTCCGTCGCAGCCGCGGCTTCGTCCGGAATAGATACGGGGGACACGGCGTGGATGCTAGTTGCCACCGCGCTGGTCATGCTGATGACAATCCCCGGACTCGCACTGTTTTACGGCGGCCTGTCGAAACGCAAGGACATGCTGAACACCATGGCCATGTCGTTTGTGGCCTTCTGCATCGTGAGCGTGCTATGGGTATTTTACGGATATTCCTTCACCTTTAGCGGGGACATCGGCGGAATAATCGGAAACGGAGCGAAGATATTCCTTTCAGGCATCGGCGTCGGGAGCGTCACCGACCTCGCAAAGACTATCCCCGAGTACGTCTACGTCGCGTACCAGCTTACCTTTGCAGCTATTACCGTGGCCCTGGCAAGCGGCGCATACATCGAAAGAATGAAGTTTTCGGCATGGGTCCTCTTCTCGGTCCTCTGGTTCACATTCGCTTATATACCCGTGGCCCACTGGGTGTGGGGCGGCGGGTTCCTGGCCAAGCTCGGAGCCCTCGACTTTGCGGGAGGGACGGTCGTGCATATCAACGCAGGCATAGCGGCCCTCGTGGGCGCCCTCGTCCTGGGGAAGAGACGCAAGACCAATCTTGTGCCGAACAACCTTACCCTGGTTGTCACCGGCGCGGGCCTTCTGTGGTTCGGGTGGTTCGGCTTTAACGCCGGCTCCGCTCTGCAGGCCAACGGACTGGCCGCGGCAGCGTTCATCAATACCAATACGGCGACCGCAATGGCGGCAATGGCATGGATGGCGGCCGAATGGGTGCACTCCAGGAAACCGACCGTCCTCGGCCTGGCCTCGGGCGCTGTCGCCGGTTTGGTCGCCATAACACCCGCTGCCGGGTTCGTGAACGTCTCCGGCGCTCTCTTCATCGGGGCCGCCGCAGGCATCGTGGCCTTCCTGTCGGTGGCGGCGATGAAGCCGAGGTTCGGATATGACGACACACTCGATGCATTCGGCATCCACGGCGTAGCGGGGACTCTCGGAGCACTTCTCACCGGAATCTTCGCCGACCCGGCCATCAACAGCGGAGGGAAGGGTCTGCTCTATGGGAACCCTCACCAGCTTCTCATCCAGTTCATCGCCGTAGGCGCGACGGTCGTATATACCGGCATAGTGACTTTCATCATCTTCATGATTGTAAAGGCAGTGGTCGGCCTGAGAGTGGACGAAGAGGAGGAAGTGATGGGACTTGACGAAAGCGAGCACGGCGAAAGGGCATATAATCTTGACCTGTTCCCGGGAGG
>JARRJI010000240.1:0-13471 GCA_037379595.1 Acidobacteriota bacterium
TGATCGACGAGAGCATTGCCCGGCGCCAGCGCGAGAAACTGGCCGAACTGAAGAAGAAACGCGACAACCAGCGCGTCCAGTCAACACTCGAGTCCCTGGGCGGCGCCGCCGCAACCGACCGGAACCTGATGCCCTACATTCTGGAATGCGTCCGGGCTTACGGAACACTCGGCGAAATGTGCGACGTGCTGCGCAAGGTTTTTGGAACGTATGAAGAACCGGCGTTCCGGTAAAACTATTGTTGCGAAATGAAAGCAGATCCTTCGCTGCGCTCAGGATGACACGGGGTGGGCGCTCGGAATGACAGGTAAAAACTCTGAGAAGCGAAAAGTTTTTCCAATGGTTCAATCACTCAATCACACAATCGCTCAATGACTTAATGGACCCATAAACATGCCTGATCGACGAATTCGCGTTATTGTTGCAAAGCCGGGGCTGGACGGGCACGACCGGGGAGCCAAGATCGTGGCCCGCGCGCTGCGCGACGCCGGCATGGAGGTGATCTACACCGGTTTGCGCCAGACTCCCGAGCAGATTTCGAGCGCCGCGGTGCAGGAAGACGTAGACGTGGTCGGCATCTCGATTCTTTCCGGCGCGCACAACACCATCATTCCGCGCATCTGCCAGTTGTTGCGAGAGGCGGATATGCAGGACGTGCTGGTGATTGTGGGCGGAATCATTCCGGACGAAGACATTTCCGGACTGAAGGAAGCGGGAGTTGCAGCCGTGTTTCAGCCGGGCGCCTCCACTCAGGAGATTGTGGATTTCATCCGCAGCCACGTGAAGCAGGCCGCATAGCGGCCCTTCCCCCAGATTCCTCTGAAAGGTTCTTTCCCTTGCCACGGCCCATTATCGAAACGCAAGTGAAACGCGACTCGGCAGGGTTCCAGGAAAATACTCGCCAAATGAAGGATCTCATGGAGGAGATCCTGAACCAGGAAGAGGCCATTCGCCCGGGCGGCGGCGAAAAGGCCATTGCCTCGCAGCACAAGAAAGGCCGGCTGACCGCGCGCGAGCGCATTGCCCGGTTGATCGATCCCGGGAGCGACTTCTTTGAACTGGGCATTTATGCGGCCTTCGAGATGTACGAAGAGTGGGGCGGCGCGCCTGCAGCAGGCGTGATCACGGGATTGGGGCGCGTCCACGGGCGGCTGGTGATGGTTGTGGCGAACGACGCCACAGTAAAGGCCGGGGCATTCTTTCCCATGACCGCCAAAAAGGTTCTGCGCGCGCAGCAGATCGCCATCGACAATCGGATTCCGACGGTTTATCTGGTGGACTCGGCGGGAATTTTTCTACCGCTGCAGGAAGACGTTTTTCCCGACACCGACGATTTTGGCCGCGTGTTTCGCCACAACGCCGTGATGAGCGCCATGGGTATTCCGCAGATCACGGCCATCATGGGCATGTGCGTGGCGGGTGGCGCTTACCTGCCGGTGATGTGCGACCACATTCTGATGACCGAAGGCAGCGGACTCTTTCTTGCCGGGCCGGCGCTGGTGCAGGCGGCGATCGGGCAGAAAAGCTCGGCGGAGGAACTTGGCGGCGCGAAGATGCACGCGCAGATCAGCGGCACGGTCGATTTCCGCGAGCCGGACGACGAGAGCTGCATCGAAAGAGTTCGCGCTTTGATCGATAAAGTGGGGCGCAAGCCGTCGGCGGCTTTTGACAAGCAGCCGGCCGAGCCACCCGCTTATCCGGCAGAGGATATTTATGGAATTTTCTCCGGCGAGGCCACGGCGCAATACGACATGCGGGAGATTCTGGCGCGCGTGGTAGACGGCAGCAGCTTTGAGGAATATCGCGCCGAGTACGGACGGACGCTCGTGTGCGGCTACGCGCGGATCGGCGGCTGGGCAGTAGGCATTGTGGCCAATCAGAAGAAAGCAGTCCAGACCGTTTCGCGCGAGAGAGGAGAGAAGCGTATCCATTTTGGCGGCGTGATCTATACAGAGTCGGCGGAAAAGGCCGCGCGCTTCATCATGGATTGCAACCAGAATACGGTGCCGCTGATCTTCTTCCATGACGTGAACGGTTTTATGGTGGGTAAGGAAGCCGAATGGAGCGGCATTATCCGCGCCGGAGCCAAGATGGTGAACGCGGTCTCGAACAGCGTTGTCCCCAAAATCACGGTGATCTGTGGAGGAAGCTTTGGGGCCGGCCATTACGCCATGTGCGGCAAAGCGTACGACCCTCGGTTCATCTTTGCCTGGCCCACCGCGCGCTACGCCGTGATGAGCGGAGATTCGGCAGCCTATACGCTGGTGGAAATCAAGGTCAAGCAACTGGAACGCAGCGGGAAAAAGCTGAGCGATGAGGAAAAGCAGGAAATGCTCCGGTCGATTCGCGCGACGTACGAGCACCAGTCGGATCCGCGCTACGGAGCGGCAAGGCTTTGGGTCGACGCCATCATCGACCCGGCCCAGACACGGGAAGCAGTGATCTGGGCGCTTGAAGCCGCAGCGCTGAATCCAGAGGTGAAGGAATTCAAGACCGGCGTGCTGCAAACGTAAAGACATTTTCACGCAAAGGCGCAGAGGCGCTAAGAGAAGAGATTCTCAAATACAAATTCGTATGGAAGAACTAGGATCACCCTGCCAGTCGCCAATGTGGAAATATTTGGCGGTGAAGAAAGACTTTGCGCCTTAGCGCCTTTGCGTGAGGACGCTTTTCCAATGACCGAGAACGAAATTGCTACACAGATTGTCGACGCAGCTTATAAGATCCACACGACGCTGGGACCGGGTCTGCTCGAATCTGTTTATGAAGCTGTGTTGGCGGAGGAATTATCGCGGCGGAACTTGCGGGTTGTGCGCCAACAGGCGATTCCTGTAGTTTATGAAAACGTCCACTTGGAGGTCGGATTCCGCGCCGACTTGATTGTGGAAGGAAAGGTGATCATTGAAGTCAAGTCCGTCGATGGGATTGCGCCGGTCCACAAGAAGCAGCTTCTGACTTACCTTCGGCTGACCGATAAGCGGCTTGGGATCCTGATCAACTTCGATGTGGAACTCATTAAGGATGGGGTCACTCGCGTGGTTAATCGCCTGAAAGAGTAAAAGCTTGCTCACGCCAAGGCGCAGAGGCGCAAAGAAAAGCTAAAGGAAAAGGTGAATGGAGACAGTCAAAATTATTGAATGCCCGCGGGATGCCTGGCAGGGGCTTGAGAAGATCATTCCGACTGAGGTTAAGGCGGACTACCTCGCGAAATTGATCCGGGCAGGTTTCCGGCATCTGGACGCGGTCAGCTTTGTGGCGCCGAAGTTTGTTCCGCAGATGGCCGACAGCGAACAGGTGATGGAAAAGCTCGCGGACGTTCTGCAGGCTGCGACAAACGGGACCGAGCCTGAAATCATCGGCATCGTTGTGAACGAGAAAGGCCTGGAGCGTGCCCTCAAGACTTCTGGAGTAACCACACTGGGATATCCTTACTCAATCTCGGCGAATTTTCGCCGCCAGAATGCCAACATGTCGTTGCGCGAGTCGCGCGACCTGGTGGAGAAAATTCAGCGCGAAACTCAGAAGGCCGGGCGCGACCTGGTGGTCTACATCTCGATGGCCTTTGGCAATCCTTTCGCGGAGCCATGGGGCCCGGAGATTGTTGAGGACGCGATCCAGTGGCTGAAGGGACTTGGTGTAAAGACCGTCTCACTCGCCGACACGGTCGGTGTGTCAACAGCGGAAGAAGTGGGTGAACTCTTCCGCAACCTGAAAAAGGTTGCAGAGGACCTGGAACTCGGAGTCCACCTGCACGGCCGCGCCGAAGGGGCGGTGGAAAAGGTTCTGGCCGCTTACGAAAACGGCTGCCGGAGGTTTGATTCTGCCCTGACAGGCCTGGGCGGCTGCCCATTTGCCGGCGACGAACTGGTCGGCAACATTCCAACCGAGATTGTGGTTTCAACGCTCGCCGAACACGGCGCCCAGATCGGCATCGAGCCGTGGGCCATGCTGTCAGCCGTGGAAGCAACCCAGGAGATTCGTAGGCAGTATGCAGAGTGACATTTCGAGGCCAATCCAATGCCTTACGAAACCTTAGAAGTTAACATCGAAGAAGCGGTTGCGGTCATTACCTTCAACCGGCCTGAGAAGCGCAACGCCATCTCTCCTGAGATGATCGCGGAAATGCTTGGGACGTTCGATAAAGTCGAGAAAGGCCCGGCGCGGGTGCTGATCCTGACCGGGGCGGGCAAGGCTTTTTGTGCCGGTATGGATCTGCAGGCGCTCAAAGATTTCCGTTCGCAGACCGAGGCGGAGATCGCCGCCGACGCCCAGCGAATTGCCAGTCTGTTCCGGCGGCTTTACGCCTTTTCGAAACCGTCCATCGCGGCGGTGAACGGCGCGGCCATTGCCGGCGGCTGCGGGCTTGCCACGCTGTGTGATTTCACGCTGGCGGTCCCGGAGGCCAAGTTCGGTTACACCGAAGTTCGTGTGGGCTTTATTCCCGCCATCGTGTCGTCCTACGTTGTGCGCCAGGTGGGAGAAAAACGGGCGCGCGATCTGCTGCTGTCCGGCCGCATCTTTGGCGCCGCTGAAGCGCAGTCTATGGGCCTGGTAAAGGAAATTGTTGAACCCGATAAGCTGCTTTCCCGTGCACTGGAACTGGCCCGGACACTTGCCGAAATGAGTCCGGTAGCTCTTGGCCACACCAAGCGGCTTCTGTTGAAGTTTTCTGAGGAAGAACTCGACCGCGAGACTGCGATGGCCATCGAAGCCAGCGCCCGGGTGCGAACTACTGCCGACTTTCGCGAAGGGCTGGCGGCGTTCCTGGAAAAGCGAAAACCGCAGTGGCGTGGAGAATAACAGCCTCCCCAAGAAGCGCGGGCAAGCAGATTCCCAATAAGTGTTACGCTTTGCGATCAACTCCGCCAGCGGAGTGTTGTGGGTCCTTCGATGGGATGTTCCATGGGCTGGCCGGTGCTTTTGGATTTGAGGTAAGCGGCTTTTAACTGGAAATACCACTTGGCCGGGCGGTCGGCGTCATCAATCAACATCAGGGGCGGATTGTGCTTCAGGCCGAGCGCTTGTTTCTCCATCGTACACTGATCCTGCGCGACAAACTTATTTCCAAAAAAGCGAAGAATAGAAGTAAAGAACGGCACGTGGCGGAAGGCATTCCAGGCTGCGCAGACGTCGATCCTGCATCGGGAAGCCGTAATGGGAGTGACGGTGGTGCGGCTTGAGAACCAGTACTTGCTGCAGTGAATCTCTTCGAAGCGCATATTGGGCAGAACAAATTGGATGGTGGTGGTGATGGGATTGCCGTAAACGCCCAGCAGTTTGTAAGCGGCGCTGTTGGCCGAGGGCGAGTGGGCCTTGATGCGAAAGCCATTGGGAATCGGCTCAAAAATTTTCTCTTTTTCGTGAATGCTGGCACGCTTGCGCCACCACCACGACTGATGAACAAAGGGACCGTGCGCGGGATCCATCAGGCCGATAATGCCATGGTCCACGTGGCAGGGCAGTTCCGCCTCCAGGTACGCCATGCGGTAGCCGCAACTGAACGTGGGCAGGCGTGGAGCTGGCGGGACGTCCTCATCCCGGCGATCGGGATCGGGAATGTAGACCCAGAAGTAGCCGTCGCGCTCATCGCAATGGAAACTGGTGGCGAAGACGCGCTCCACGTTCAGCTTGTCGCGGGCGGTCAGTGAAGGAATAGCCTGGCATTGCCCGGTCTTGCCCTCAAAAACCCAGCCATGGTACGGGCATTCGATGTTGCGGCCGTCGAACGTCCCTTCCGAGAGAGGCATGCCCCGATGCGGGCAGGCATCGCGCAGGGCAAATCCGTCGCCCCGGGCGTCGCGCCCGATCGCCAGAGGAATTCCGAGCAGCATCGCGGTTCGCAGTTCCCTGCCCCGAACGCGATCGCTTCGGATCGCAGGATACCAGAAGCCGCGCATCAGCCCGTCATTGTTCGGTGTGTTTTCAGAATCTCTTGCAGAACTTTCACTCATATCAACGGCCCATATAGCAGATGCCGGAGGAATGGAGAAAGTTACCGCTCAGGATAGGAACCGTACGACACCGGACCAACGGTTCGGCGCGACCTTGACAGCGAAAACTGCTACATGGTCGCTACGTTTGCGACGTTGAAGCCTTCCACTACGATTCGCGGTTTTTCACGGCTTTGATCCTGACCAGCAATGCCGGTTGGGTCGAAGGGTTGTGCAGTTGGGTGATCAGCAGCCAGTGGCTGCCTTGCTGCTCGACCTGGGTTGACGCCTCCAGGTTCACTTTAGGCAGTTCCCGCACGGCCCGATAATTGCCGACCTCGCGCGGCCGCAGATAGAAATTGGTTGAGACAGGCTTGGCATCTTTGGTGAGCGCCAGCCGCAGAAAATGAACCGGCGTCAGCCCTGAGGGATACTCCATTTTGATGCAGGAGACGGTGCTGTCCTCCTTGCTGTCGAGCGACGCAGTCTTCGTCCATTGCCGGCTGCCGTCCATGTTCAGGATTTCGACCTGAGCGGTCAGGACCTGGGCGTTTCCACTGCTGTAATTGACCACCTCAATGCTCTCGGTGACCGGGTTCCACTGGATGTGGAGCGGCTCGCATCCCTTTTTGGAACCGAAATAGGCGGCCGTCGGCTCAAAATAGTAGTCATAGGTTTGCCAAACGAACGACGGCCAGCACGGATGGCTCATCCAGATCAGCAGGCCCATGCGGTACTTGCTCTGACCCTCGAACATGGCACGGTAGCCTTCGTAATTGATGAGCTGCGCCAGTGCCACCCATTCTTCGGCGCTGCCGGCGCCGCCATATCCGTTATCAACGATCTGCCGGTAAGATGCGCCGTTCACGGCGCCCTCGAGGCAAAAATCATGCAGACCCCAGTCCAGACCCTGCGGCCACATCGCCTGCTTCGGCATCATCAGCTTCACGCTATCCATGGGAGGAATGCACGCCATGCCCCTTTCGCTGTGGAGTCTCTTGTTGGTGCCAGCACCAAAGTAGAAGCTAAGAGGCATCACGCTGTAAGGACCGTGCCCGCTGACGACTCGATCGGCCGAGTTGGGAATGTAGTGAACGCCGGGGTGAAGCTCCGCGAGCATCTTCGTCAGACCCTCTTCGAGAGGCTTGGGAGGATTCCCTTCGTTGCGGCCGCAATACAAGCCCATCGAGGGATGATTGCGAACCCGCAGAATAAAGTCCCGGGCATTGCGCAGGAACATGGGGTCGTCTTCCGGGTCTGGCCCGTCCCAGGGATTGGCCAGCCAGAAGTCCTGCCAAACCATCACGCCGTTGCGGTCACAGGCGTCATAGAATGCCTCCCGGCCCGTCTGCCCCACCCAGTTGCGAATCATGTTGAAATTCATCTCACTGTGGTAACGAACGGCGATGTCGTACTCGCGGTCACGGTAGAGCAGCATCGATTCACTGAAGCCCCAGTTGCCGCCCCTCGGTATCAGCCGCCTGCCGTTCACCCAGATCTTCAGCGCGCCGTCTTCCACCTTGTAGGTCATCTGCCGCACGCCCACTTTCAGGGACTTCCTGTCAGAAACCATCTTGTGGGGCGCTTCAAACTCCAGATGCATTTCATACAAGTGCGGCTCGCCATATCCCGCCGGCCACCAGAGCTTCGGATTCTCGATGCGCAAGGCCGCATGCGTTGAAGGATCCAGCTTGACCTTGCTTTTGCCAGAGGCTTCCAGCCTGACGGGCTGCTCGAACTTTACTTCCCCGATCGTGCCGCGCAGCGTTCCTTTCACCGGCCTGGCATCATGGTTGACGAGTTCGACCTCGACACTCACATCCGCGCTCGATGTTTCAGGTAGCGGCAGCGTGGTGACAATGTAGGGATTCTCAAGCGTCACCGGACCGCTGGTGGTGAGAAAGACATCGTTCCACATCCCGATGTTCCGCCCTCGAATGGTCGAGATCCAGTCCCAGCCAATCGAGGCGTGGAAAGTGGGGTTGTCAAGCCCGAGACCGCCGCCGTTCTTGCCCGCCGAGGCAAAGGTCTTCTGCTTCACGCTTCCCGGCGTGTCGTTCTTGATGATGCGAACCGCCAGCGCGTTTTTCTGGCCCGGAACGAGGTGTTCCGTGACATCGAAGCGGCCCCGCATGAACCCGCCGTCAATGTGCCCCAGCTTAGCGCCATTCAGGTAGATGTCCGCCTTCCAGTTGATCCCATCGAAATTCAGCCACGCGTGTCGGCCGCGTTCAAGCTGCGGCGCCTCAAACTCCGTCCGGTACCAGAAATCGGCATAAAAGAAGGAGTCGGAAATGTACAACTGGTTCTGCCCGTAATTCGGATCGGGGATGGTTCCGATGTTCAGGTAGGACGTGAGAACGGTTCCCGGCACCGTGGCGATGATCCATCCCTTGTCATCAAAGCCCGTCTTTGAAAGCGTCTCGGCGTCCGCGCTCACCAGCGAGTCCCGTTGCAGCCGCCAGTTGCCTCCGGCAAGATCGAGCCGCCCTTCGGCCCCCGCCGTTGGCGCCGCTTTCGGCTGCGCGGTAAACCCGCCTCGCCCATAAACTTCCATCTCGCTCAGCATGTAGCCGTCGGCAGAAGTCGGGCGCGTCATCAGCACCCGAACATATCGTCCTCGCGCGGGCTGAGCCAGCTTCATGTCGTCGGTCAAGTCCGTTCCGCCCGGCAGCGGCTGAATGTCGCGCCAGTCTTCCGCGTCGTCTGAGACTTGCAGGGAACCTTCCGCCGCCTTGGCAATCCAATAGAGAGCGACGCGGTCGAACTCAAACGACGCCCCCAAATCGACGTAAACCCACTCTTCGCCCAGGCCTTTGCTCATCCACGCGCTGGTGAAATGGTAGGGACCGCCAACCTCCACTCGCTGGTTGTTGTTGTAGAACGCAACCGTCCCAAGTCCCCACTGCATCCCGAAAGAAAACGGCGGGGCGTTAGCCACGAAGCATTCAATTCGATAGAAACGGCTTTGCGAGGGAGAGCTTAGGGAAATCGACGGCTTGAACAAATGACCCCGCACCGCAAAACCAGGAGGAAGGCCCGCGGTCGAAGCGGGTTCCGGTCCCGTCATGCTTCCGGCCTTCTTCCAGTTCCAGCCATCGTCAGACACAGAGACCTCGAAGCCCACGTCCGCCGGTTTCACATTCCTCGCGTTCAACACGACCAGAAGGTCAACACGATCGATCTGCGGAACGCTCTTCCCTCCGCCCAGGCGGATCTGCACCGATGGGCGCGAACCTCGCAAATCAACCACGCTGGTCGGGGCGTGATCAAAAATGAATTCGCGCTCGTTTTTCGGGAGCGTGCCAACAAAACTTACGGAGGTTTCCACCCAGTTGGGAGGGTCGGTGTCCTTGATGCCGTCGGTAATAAGCTGCGCCGTCAGATTGTAGTCATAGCTGCTGGAATGGTAAGCGGGGCGCATCAGCGCAAGATTGCGGTAGGTCGACGATGTATCGGACACCATCACTGGCGCGAAATTCTCAGCAGGGTTGCCGGGGTAGATGCCAATTCCCCGCGTGTACTCAGTTCCATTGCCTGCAGCCAGCGCGCCGGACTGCCCGGCATCCGGCGCCGCCGGCGTTCCGGTTGGTACTGGGTCGGCCGCCAGGGCAAGGCTATGAAGATCTCCCAGTGCTACAGTAGCGCCTGCAATCGTGCTTTTCAGAAAAGTGCGTCTTGAACTCGTGGAAGTTTTCATTTTCTCCCTCCTGGAAGGGCCGTAGTATACACCCAATCACCTGTTGCAGCTTTCGGATGTGGGCTCCGCGACAAGCCGGAGAGGGTCCGCACGACCTCAAACGCGCCAGCCTTGGAAGACCCTGGCCTGAGTAGGGGCTGGCCGTTGACTGCAGGACTGCACCCTGGCGATCCCGAGAGAGTTCAACGGAAGCCGCGAAAGTAGAGCTAGCGGAAAACGAAACGGGTCCGAGAATCTGCATTCAGAAGCCGGGTTCTGGTATAGTCACTTATTTAAACGTGCCGGAGCAACCATCCATTTCAAAACGGGCAGCACGGCGTCTGATCCAGCGGGCGATTGTCCTGACCGGACGCAACCGATCCGTCCGGCAGCATATCCGCGAAGTGCACCTGGCCACGCTATGGGTGCTTGAAGACTGGAATCTTGAATGGACCGTCAACCTGGACCGGGGCAGGGTTCATTTCGATCGACGGCCGACGCGCAAGCCGGATGTGACTCTCACCTGGCCAAACGCCGAGGAGTTCTTCTCGCGCATCCAGGAAGGAGGAGCCCCCGACGATACTCTGGCCATGGAAGGAGATCCCGAGTTGCGGACTTATGTGGACCCGGTTTACAGAAGCTTTTGTCGATCTCTTGAAGAGGTCATAAAATATCCGTTTGACGATGCCGAAAACCCTCGTATGTAGCGCATGCGAAAATTGTTTCTGGCAGTTGCAGTCGGGGCAAAGACGTCGCTTGTGTTACGGGACAGGCATGACACCTTTGGGCAAACAGGGCTGAGTGGACAATGACAGAACTTCCTACCGAATGGACTTCGACGACGTTTCGTGTGCGTTACTCTGAGACGGACCAGATGGGCGTGGTTTATTACGCCAACTACCTGGTCTGGTTTGAAATCGGGCGAACCGAATTTTGCCGCCAGCACGGATTTGAGTACCGCGACATGGAGCGCGAGGACGGCCTTTGCATCATCGTGGCAGAGGCCAGTTGCCGCTATAAAGCCTCCGCGCACTATGATGACGAGATCCTCGTCAAGACCTGCCTGGCGGCGGCACGCCGGCGTGTTCTGGTCTTTGGATATGAGATTTACCGGCAGTCGGACAATGTTCTGCTGGCGGAAGGCCAGACAACGCACGTGGTTGTCAATCGCGAAGGTCGCGCTTGCGCGCTGCCAGACAAATACCGTGAATTGCTCCTGGACGAGCCAAAAATCAGCCAGAAGTAAACGGTCTTGATAGGCAAAAACTCTCGTCCGTTTGCAGCCGCAAGGGTCAGCTGTGATCCGATGGCACCCGTCGTTGAGACAACAGTCCGCGATTCAATAGCTCGCGCAGTGACGCGCGCGAACGGAATCTGACGCCTGACGATGCCACCCATTTCCGCCACCATCATTACGCACAACGAGGCCGCAAACATCGGCCGGACAATCCGGTCGCTGGATTGCGCGGACGAAATTCTCGTGGTCGATTCCGGCTCGACGGACGAAACCCTCAAAATCGCTTCCGAACTCGGCGCCAGGACCGTCGTGCATGCATGGGAGGGATTTGCGGCGCAGAAGAACTTTGCGGTTCGCCAGGCGCAAAATGACTGGATTTTGAGCCTAGATGCCGACGAGGAATTCAATGAAGATGCTCGCGCGGCGATCCGCGAGTGGAAACATTCAACACCCGCGGCTGCAGCCTACCGCTTTGCCCGGCGAGCACGCTACCTGGGCCGCTGGATTCTACATTCCGGCTGGTACCCGGACTGGAAGATTCGACTTTTTGACCGGAAGCAGGCGCAATGGCAAGGAGACTACGTGCACGAATCCGTCGTGACCTCGGGCAAAGTGGAACCCCTTGGCGGCGAGATTCTTCACTACACCTGCGATTCGGTGGCCGACCATCGAAAGCGGATCGAATTCTATACCGACCTCGCCGCTCGCGAAATGTTCGAACGGGGCGGCCGTGCCGGCTTGGGACGTCTGCTGCTGGCGCCGGTCTGGGTATTCATCATCACCTACTTCTTCCGGCTTGGCGTGCTGGACGGCGTGGCCGGATTCCTGATTGCCTGGATGGCGGCACGCTACGTGCACAGGAAATACATCAAGCTTCGAGCGCTTGAACGCAGCAGCAAAGGAAAACCGTGAGCCCATCATCCGCACTCAGAATCGGCCATGTCGATACCGGGCTGACGCTTCGCGGCGGCCAGCGGCAATTGCTGTTGCTGGCGCAAGGCTTGCGCCGGCGCGGGCATTGGCAACTGATCGTGTGCCCCGAAGGGAGCGAGCTTTACCGCCGCGCCGCGACGGAAGGGTTTCCCGTGCTTGGGCTTCCGCAGGATGATTTCAGGCACTTGCATGGAATCCGTCAACTGCGACGGCGGCTGCATCAGGACGGGTTGATGCTCCTGCACGCACACGACGGCGTGGGGCAGACGGTTGCCTGGATGGCATCCCTGGGAACGGGAGTGCGTCGCGTCGCAAGCCGCCGCGTCATCTACTTACCCAAACGCCGCCTGGATTATCGCCTGAAATATAAGTACACGTGCCATGCGGTGATCGCAGTGTCAAAATTCGTGGGACACATCCTGGAAGAGACCGGCATTCCGCCTGCGATGATCAACGTGATTCCTGACGGGATTGAGATTCCCGAGCGCGTGCAGGACGCCGCGTCAAAGCTTGCGACCCGTGCAAAATGGAACTTGAGCGAGCGCGAATTCGTTGTCGGGCAGCTTGCAAGTTTCAGTGCTGAGAAGGGACAGGATCTTGCGATCAGCGCGTTTGAAATCCTCGCCAGCCGATTGCCGGACGCAAAGCTGGTTTTGGGCGGGGACGTTTCGGCGGTCGATCTTGCCACCTCCAGCCTTTCAGGCGCGGTAAGCAGCGGCCGGGTTTTGCTGGCGGGCTACCAGGAGAATCTTTACCAATTTTTTGCCGGCCTCGATGTCTATATCATGCCGTCTCGTTCCGAGGGGCTTGGCTCCTCCGCTCTGCTTGCGATGGCGCACGGCCTTCCCGTGATCGCCACGCGCGTGGGCGGCCTTCCGGAAATCGTTGAAGAAGGAAGAACGGGCTGGCTGGTTGCGCCGGAGTCAGCCGAAGACCTGGCCAATGCAATTGTCTCGGCTGCGTCGAATCCTTTGCACCTGAAAGAACTGGGCGATGACGCTCGCGAGCGTGCAAAAGAGTTTTCCGCCGAGATTATGGTCGAGCGGACGGCAGCGCTTTACAATCGGCTGATCGCTTTGCCGGAAACGCAGCAGACAAAAATCGCGAATTGAATGCGAGCAGCTTCATGATTCAAATCATCGTCGCCTTATTCGGACTGGTTTTTGGCAGCTTCCTCAACGTCTGCATTCTGCGCGTACCGCAGCGGGAATCGATTGTCAGTCCCGGCTCGCATTGTCCGGCATGCGGGCACAGCATCCGGTGGTACGACAACATTCCAGTTTTGAGTTACGTCCTGCTGCGCGGCCGTTGCCGTGATTGCGGCCAGCACATTTCCCTGCTCTACCCTCTGGTTGAGATCCTGACCGCCGCAATTTTTGTGCTGGAGATTGAACGGTACGGGTTAACCCCGGAGTTCATCAAGGGCCTGATCTTTGCCATGCTGATGATTATCCTGATTTTTACCGACTTTCGGGAACGGCGGATTCCTCACAAGATCACCGTGTTTGGCGTGGCCCTCGGGCTGGGGTTGAGCGTTTTGATTCCCGTTGATAACCGGCCGCTCGGCTGGCTTCTGGCGCTTTGGGGCTTCTTCCCTCGGGGAATCCTCCTTTCCGTAATGGGAGCGCTCGTGGGAGCTTTGATCGGTGGTGGATTGTTCTTCGTGGTGCGCGAGGCTTTTTACCACCTTCG